>JAZOUW010000076.1:0-20854 GCA_045658385.1 Faecousia sp. | reverse complement strand
AGCGGTATCCCGACGAAGCCAATCGAATTCATGGGGTGCTCTGGCCTGTTGGAAACGAATTCCCAAATTTTTGGCATGGGATGCCAACGCATCGGCATGCACCTGCCAGTCTTCTCCGGCCCAAACGCTGTCCTCCTGGCTCAGCAGATCCAAAGAAAGTTCCGCAGCGCGAAAACCTGCCTGCGCCATGGCCGTCAGGACTGCCGCTTCACCGGCCTGTGCGCGAAACGCACTGGAAAAAGATGTGTTCAGAGCAATTTCCACAGAGTTTCCTCCTTGTTTTTTCAGATTTGACACGCAGAATGACAAATACCTGTTTTTGTCCAATATAGCGCAATGCCGTAACATTATCAAGGTAATAGAACAAATAAAAAAAGACATCCTGACAGATGTCCTTTTTCTTTGGGCTGATAGTCAAATCTGGCAATAACAAAAAGAAAAAACGACATCCGAATGGATGTCGTTTTTCTTTGGAGCTGATAGCCAGATTTGAACTGGCGACCTCATCCTTACCAAGGAGCTGAGGGGCTGCGCCCCTCAGGGGGACGCTCTACCAACAGTCAAAAACCGTTGATTATCAACGGATCTCATTTTTTCGTTCCAGAGTGAGGCTTATCCCTGTTCCAAAGGTTTAACCTCATCCTTCTCCGCAGACGCATTATACACCAATAGATACCAAAAGTCAATCAACTTTTTAGAATTTCTTAAATAAAGTTTATTTGTATACGAATAAACATTGGATCATCTTTCTAACATCTTCATATCTTGCGGGGTTGATTTGTGTGTTGTGAAATCACCCATCCACAAGGAAACACAGGCTTTTTAGGTTTGTGTTTATTTGTTTATTACAGAAAACCAGTCCCATTAAAATGACAGAAAATAATATGAGTTTGATATAATTAAGGCGCAAAGAGGGAAACACAAAACACCCTCTAAAAAATTAAAAATCTAATTAAAAAGGAGAAATCTACTATGCGTGCAAAATTTGGAATGAAGGTAATTGAGATGAACAAGACTGAGGCTAAGGCTGCCGGTCAAGTAGGCACCCGTGAGTTTGAGGAATTGGCTGAGCTGCGTGCTGCCTATCCGGGCTTCCGTGTTGTTATCAAGACTACCAAGAGCAAGGACAACATGAAGGGCTTGACTGTTCCCTATATGGAAAAGTACATCAAGGCGCACGATGACGAAGACGGTGCGATTATGATGGAGTTCTTTGCCCTTCGTGGTCTGGATGAGAGCGGAAACAAACTTGAAGTAGCACAGCCGGTATCTTATGGCGAGCTCAAGCTGTGGTTTTTGTCCAAGTATCCCGAAGTTGAGCATCTGGAAAAGGTGAACGAGATCTTGGCAAAAGCTAAGGCCGCTCGTGAAGCACAAAAGGCAGCCAAAAAGGTTGCCTAAGTGAAGGGAGGTAGAATTATGAAGAACCGGTTATGGATTGATTTTGAGAATAACACCATTTATATGGATCGTACTTTTGCCGTGCGGTGTAAAGATACCAGAAGTGGCGAATATACACACCTTCAGCAAGTACGGCAGCACTACCCCACTTTCTCTGTTGTAGCCCGCAAGATCAAGAAAAATACTAATAAGGAAACCTATGCCGGGCTGACCTATGGATACATGGAAAATTATATTGTAGCCCATGAAGCTCCGGAAAACCGTGCGACGGTGCTGGATGAATTCTATGAGTTGCGGCTGATTTCTGAATGCCACAAGCGTTCCCGCCGATATCCTGTTATCAAGAGATGGTTTCTTACCAAGTATCCGGAAATTGTAGAATTCGGCATGGAGAAAATCCAAGAGGAAGAAAAGCCTCAGTTAGAGGTTGTGTCCGGCACGGCGGGGCAACTCCCCGCCACCGGCTAAGAGAAATAATGGATATGACATTTATACTGATAAAACACTCGCTGTCTATAAGATGACAACGAGTGTTTCTTTTGGCTGCGTGACTTTGATTTTTATAATATTTTTTGATAAAATATATATAGAAAGTGGAAAAAACCAAACTTTCAAATAAAAAACTTTAGAAAGGAGAAATAACATGAAGTATTGATTGCGAAGGGCTATCTTGTGGAACGCAGTCCCAATAGGTTTGATTTTTATGAAGTACCTTTAACGCGTGTCGCTCAACTTCCAAAAGCATCAGTTGCGACAGCCGCCACCCAAAATTTACGAGCCGTAAATTATATATATGCAGAGGACATAGAAATAAATAATAACAGTTTTATAAATAAAAGTTTGGAGGCTCCAAACGAGCCTCCAAAAGCGGAAGATCTTTTTGATGAAGTAGAATTTGCAAAGTATCTTTCTGAACATGAGGATGCAGAGGACATCCTACGCAAAACACCGGGTTATATGGGCGAATTTGAACCGAAGAAACCTCTTGTTGTAAAGCCTGGGAAATTTGAATTCTGACAAACGGCGGGAAGCGCATGTTGCTTCCCGCCTTTGCTCGTTTATGGCCGTTTGACGGTCTGGATTTGCTCTGTTCGTTTGCGGTCAAGAAAACCGTCCTCCGGAATAAAAATGCCCGGGGGAATGCAGAGGACCACGCAACACGCCTGTCTTGATTCTGTGTTTCTTCGCTCCTGGATTATAGCCCCCAAGATTAACGGAAAAGTGCAATGATGGATACAACAAAGCTTAATCCGGCAATAACCAATGCCCAGGTGGACAGCGCTGAATTGTACTTTGTTCCTTCGTATTCTTCAATAGCAATCTGTCCCAATTCAGTCAAAGAAAACGCGTCTTTATTAAGATTATTATAACTATCTGTGTATACCAATCTGCAGAAGACGCTACAGGGGATTAAAGAGAATCTGCCTGCGGACAAGCCAATCTCTTTTGAGATGCTGGAAACGGCATATGAACAGACCTTGTGGCTGCGTAGCCATATCCTTGGAGTTATGTACGATATGATGGATTTTGGTGCCGCGTCCAAAAGATCCATTTCAGTGCCATTCTCCCAGACTGATATGAAGGGGCATGTCTCCCTGGTAATTCCGGAACCGTTGCCGGGACTGAAGGAGTTAACCGGCAAAGTGGAGGAGCACTGGATTCAAATGATCCACGAAGCCATCGCCCAAAAAGCAAAGACCGGTATCCCGTACTTTGAAAAGGCCCATGTCCATATCCGTATTACCTCACCCCGGGGGACATACAACAGCAAGGTATGGGACACTTCTAACCGGGCAATCAATGTGATCATCAACAACCTGAAGGGTATCTTTTTTGACGATGATGACTTCGAGCATATGTCCTGCAGCATAGAGGCCTGCTGGGGCAAAATCGGTATGACAGAAATAAGGATTTTTGACCACAGCGACCTTAAAAAGTGCGAATTTTTCCGCTAAAAATCGTACCAAAGAATTTTAGATTGATGGTCAGGAAAAAGGCACCGAATGCGGTGCGGAGAAAGCAAGTGTTTTGTACAGTTATTGATGACAAAACTGACAATGCATCAGCACGTGTCCTTCTTAAGTTCGATGATATTATTGCTATCGAACTAGTGCACTAAATCCAAAAAGTTTATAATTGAGCGGTCGAGTATACATTCACTCGACCGCTCAATTTTATAGAAGCCTTGAAGGGCAACAACAGATCTAACCTTAAGCACTAAGGCGTTTATTCTGGAAAACGATTGGTTTTTAATTATTGCATTTCGTTTTGGCCGGATATAAACTTGTCAACATGCTCTAGGGAAAGTGGTTTAATTGTATTATTAGTTATCATTTCATGGCAATGTATTCTGCTGTTTGCGGTATTAAGGAAAGATGGTGAACATCCATAGTGATGACGAAATCACGAATGTATGTATTCTTGTGCGATTTCGTGGGATTATCTTCTTGGTTAGATGCTATTCTTCACGATGAGAGTAAATTTTAATAAAAAGCTCTTGATTTTTTGAAGAATATGCGTTAATATACGAAAGGAGGATTACTTCGTGAAATCCGAAGAAATAAAAATGAGGAGGGATACGATGGTCGTTCTGAATGTCAAGCTGGACAATTTCTATGCATTTAAAAACTTCCATATGAACCTGACTTACCCCAAGAAGATTGTTGGTTCCTGCATTAAGGAAGAACACTTAGAAAATCGCCCTAATTTTCGGTATAAAAAAGTCAATATCATTATGGGTGCAAACGCTTCGGGCAAGACTACATTCGGGCGTATGCTGATGAAAATATTTAATTTTATTGACAAGAAAAACTATGAGCTGCTTACGGATGCCATCTGCGATCGTAGCAAGGAAGCTTCCTTCACTTTGGATATGGCATTCAGGAGTAATATTTTATACCGGATCTCCTGCACTGTTGCACCATGCGCAGAAGAGAAGTATAGTCCGGAACATTTTAAAGTTGAGATCCGGACAGAAAACATCCAAGTTAAAGATAACTATGAGATGTGTGTCAAGAGGATGGAGGAAAAACCATATTCGGCCGAAGATAATTATATAGACGAGTTGGAGAAAATCGAAAGGCTGGATTGGATTTTCGAGTATCCGGAGGACACCGGGCGTACTCTACGCCTTCCGGACAAGGATGAAAAGTTCCGCTTTGTTCTAGAGAACCTTTTGAGGGCACTGGATCCGTCAATCATAGCGGTTGATACCTCTAAGGAAATGAAGAATACCTATGTTATTCGCCTCAAAGATCAGGATGTTGTTCTACAAAGTGGATCACGTTTTGATACGAGTATACTCTCCAGTGGTACAAAAGCTGGCGTAGAGGTGGCACAAATTGTTGCAGCACTGATCCAGGGCCATTATAGCTTCTATTACTGTGATGAAAAGTTCTCCTATATTCATAGTGATATTGAAAAAGCTGTGCTTTCGCTGATGATCGATTACATTGGTGCAAATGCGCAATTGTTCTTCACTTCGCATAACACAGATATTCTGGATATGAACTTGCCTAAGCATGCGTTTGCTTTCTTACGCAAGGATATATCCAATGTTGATTGTCCAATTACTTGTATTGAAGCATCTTCTTTGTTGAAGCGCAATACTGATTCTCTCAAGAATGCTGTGGAGAATGATCTATTCTCCTGCTCTCCGTCTGTGGACCTGATATTTGCCATTGCAGATAACTAAGCGCGGGGGTGATGGCAGTGAAGAGTAAGTATGTGTTGTATTATGTTGAAGGCGATGACGAGAAGAAACTGCTTGATGTATTGAAAACAGATCTGAGGTTAATAAAACCGGGAAAAATTCAGAAGCTGAATGTGAGTACCCAAGAAATTACCGTGGCTCGGTTGAGAACACTTTCTCGCGATACAATGGTTGTACTGGTATTTGATACAGATGCTGGAAATGTTGAGATTCTGAAGAACAATATCAAAACGTTGAAAGACTGCAAGGCGGTATCAGATATTGTTATTATTCCTCAAGTGCCTAACCTGGAAGGTGAGTTGGTACGAAGCTGCGACATTAGGAACATTAAAGAACTGTTGAATAGTAAAACAAATGGAGAATTCAAAAGTGATATTATGAGTGTTTCTAATTTGGCGAAAAAGCTGCAGGAGCATAAATTTGATATACAGGTTTTCTGGAGTGGAGTACCTACAGGTGCTTACCAGGATGTTGAAAATCAGGCAGCTAAGGTGAAAATGATCTGATGAGTATAAGCTGCTAGGGTCCGAGAAGAATGTAACAGCAATTTCTTACGAGCTAAGTACATAGGTGGTATTTTAGCAAAAACACAATATATTGTGGTTGGAAAATATTTTTTCGCACAACATATTGACAAAGCGGAGAAGCAGTGGTAAAATTCTCCAGAACAATCCCAGCAAAAAGAAAACAGCGCTTGTGGATGGGGGTCCACAAGCACTGCATAACGTGTCCACAATGCCGAACCAAAGTCCTAACACTGCGTTATTCCTATGACACGCGGTTAGTATATCACGATTTTTGGCGCGGCGCAAGAGGGGATATTGCAAAAAAGCAATATTTCTGGTTAGCGATCGCGTTTTTTCTTTTAGCTGTTTTGAATAGATGTCCGTTATCCACTAAAAGAGCATCTGCTTAATGCAGAGAAAGGAAAAATTATGATTTATGCAACAAAGATTCGAATGAGACCCGGCTGTGGGAACTCATGGCAACTGACCGAAATTGACTCCATCTATTTGGAAGGCCTCAACAAGCCCGGCTTTTACACGAAGGAGTCTATCCACGACTATCTGAAAATGTATCCTGGAACTATTAAGGTTAATATTAAACCTTTCCCGGATGTTATTCCGGCAGTAAGTGTTCGCAAGGAAAAATACGTAAGATCTGAGCCGAATCAGTATGGCAATGATAACTTGCTGTGCCTACCTCGAGTGTAAAGGAGGATGAGCTATGGGAAAGAATATCCATGTAACCAAGCGCCCTGACGGAAATTGGCAGGCTATTAAAGAGGGGAATTCCCGCGCTTCCTGTATAACTAAAACACAGGAACAGGCTCGCCTAAAGGCACGAGATATGGCTAACAAGAACCAAGCTGAGGTTTTGGTTCACGGTGTGAACGGAAAGATCCGCGCTCGTGATTCCTATGGCCACGATCCGTTCCCACCAAAGGGCTGATTACTATTATTCATAGGAGGCTCCAGAATTATGAAAACACTAATTATTCTGATTTTGACGGCTGTTGTTGTAGTTACCCTTATGATTTATGCGATCATTCTATTGATCAAACAATTCAAGTCGGATTTAAAAGCTGGTAGAATTGCTGCTACAACAGCAACTGTTCTTCTTGTTTCTCTGGTCAGCACATATCTGATTGCGTTGTTTTTTAAAAGATATGATGTTATTGAACAAGTTGGTTCAGCGGATGCTTGGATTGGTTTTGCAGGTGCAGGCATGGGTGGAATAATCACTATGTTAGTCCTATATTTCACGCTTAAGCCTACAATCAAGGCGAATGAATTATCAGAAAAGCTGATCAAAATGGAAGAAGATCGTTATAAGTTGGAAATGAGGCCATTTGCATTTGTAAGCAATTGGGAAGCATCTGAGATTAGTGCTAAAGAACTGGTAGACGATCCAACTAAAAAATATATTCAGATTGGCGAGTACAAAACCGGTAATGCATTGGGCATTGCGTTGGAACTAACGAATACGACACAGTCGTGTATTAGTGTTAGTTATTCTTGCGGCACAGCGGAGGATCAGAAGAGGTGCTGGGGCAATGCGGCTGTTAATCAAGGGAACCTGAAGATGACATTATCTTCTGGAGAAAAGGATCAATTTGTTCTCTATGCATCTCCGGGGTTTATGAAGAAACAGCTTCATCAGAGAATAACTGTCGAATTGATTTTGGAGAATAGGTTTGCGGAGCGCTATAAGGAAACCTTTGTGCTAATCATTACATCACTATCTGATAATGTATCTTTGACCCCTTCAAAATGGTATTGCCACTTGTTTGTCCAAGAATACACTATTGGTCGGATTGGTAAGGACGAAAGCGGAAAATAGGCTTGCATTCACGAGGAACTGTATTAGAACTTTGTGAGGGATAGTTTCGCGGAAAGTAAGGATAAAATGTAGCCGTGTCGGTTTCTGTGTCGGTTTTTGGTGTGGGCGGCATATGGCACAAAAAAGAAGAAAGCCTGAAACTCGTTGGAGTTTCAGGCTTTTTTATGGAGCTGCTAGCCAGATTTGAACTGGCGACCTCATCCTTACCAAGGATGCGCTCTACCGACTGAGCTATAGCAGCATTTTCAGACAGCTTTGCCATTATACTGTACGTGTGTAAAATTGTCAAGGCATTTTTTGAAAAATATCGAATTTTCCGGGTGTGCCGGCCTTTACAGACCGGCACACCGGTAAAATATTACACTTCTTTGCTCTTGGTGGCAATTTCCATTAAGCACTTTTCGGTAAATTCTGCGGGGGTCATAGCGCCCAGGTCGTCGCCCTTGCGGGTACGGACGGAAACAGTGCCGTTTTCCATATCCCGGTCGCCTACCACCAGCATATAGGGAATCTTCTGCAGCTGCGCTTCGCGGATCTTGTAACCCAGCTTTTCACTGCGGTAGTCGCCCTCGGCGTGGATGCCGGCATTTTCCAGTTCCTTAACCAGATTTGCGCAGTATTCGTGGGCCCGGTCGGTAATGGGCATCACTCTGACCTGGGTGGGCATCATCCACAAAGGCAGCGCACCGGCGTAGCGCTCAATCAGGTAGGCAAGTGTACGCTCATAGCATCCTAAAGAGGTGCGGTGGATAATATAGGGGGTCTTTTTCTGACCGTCTGCGTCTACATACTCCATGCCGAACTTCTGGGCCAGCAGCATATCAATCTGGATGGTAACGATGGTATCTTCCTTGCCAAACACATTCTTATACTGAATGTCCAGCTTCGGACCGTAGAAGGCAGCTTCATCAATGCCGATTTCGTAGTCGATTTCCAGTTTGTCCAAAATGTCTTTCATAACAGCTTGCGCGGTTTCCCACTGCTCGGCAGTACCTTCGTACTTAATGCCTGCCCGGGCAGGATCCCACTGGCTGAACCGGAAGCTGCAGTTTTCCAGCATGCCCACAGTATCCAGACAGTATTTAGCCAACTCCAGACAACCCTTAAACTCTTCTTCCAGCTGGTCGGGGCGCAGCACCAAATGACCTTCGGAAATGGTGAATTGACGAACGCGGATCAACCCGTGCATTTCACCGGAGTCCTCGTTACGGAAAAGGGTAGAGGTTTCGCCCAAACGCATGGGCAGATCCCGGTAAGACCGGGCGCGGTTCAAAAATACCTGATACTGGAACGGACAAGTCATAGGCCGCAGGGCAAAGCATTCCTTTTCCTCGTCATAGGGGTCACCCAAAATGAACATGCCGTCCAGATAGTGATCCCAGTGACCGGAGATCTTATACAGATCCCGCTTTGCCATCAAAGGTGTCTTGGTCAGCAGGTAGCCGCGTTTCTGCTCCTCGTCTTCCACCCAGCGCTGCAGGGTTTGGATGACTCTTGCGCCCTTGGGCAGCAGGATGGGCAGACCCTGGCCGATTTCTTCCACGGTTGTAAAGAACTCCAGCTCACGACCCAGCTTGTTGTGGTCGCGCTTCAGGGCTTCTTCCTGCTTCTGCAGGTACTCATCCAGCTCTTCCTTGCTGGGGAAGCCGATGCCGTAGACACGCTGCAGCATCTTGCGGTTGCTGTCGCCACGCCAGTAAGCACCGCAGGACTTGGTCAGCTTGAAGCCGTTGTGCTTGATCCGACCGGTGTGATCCACATGAGGACCGGCGCACAGGTCGGTAAACTCACCCTGGGTGTAGAAGGAAATGACTGCGTCTTCCGGCAGATCTTCAATCAGCTCTACCTTATAAGGCTCATTCTTTTCCTGCATATAGGCGATGGCTTCTGCCCTGGGTTTTTCGCTGCGCTCCAAACGGATGCGCTCCTTGCAGATCTTTTTCATTTCCGCTTCGATCTTCTCCAAATGCTCCGGGGTGAAGGAGAAGGGCGCGACAAAATCATAGTACCAGCCTTCTTCAATAGCAGGACCGATGGCCAGCTGCACCTCCGGCCACAGCCGCTTTACAGCCTGGGCCATAATATGAGAGCAAGTGTGCCAGTAGGTTTTCCGATACGCGGGGTTTTCAAAGGTATACAGATTTTCTTCGGACATAAAACAACCTCCATAAATTCTAGGGGACATTTTTGCAATAAAAAAATGCATCCTGCCCCTGACATAATCAGGGGTGGGATACATATAAATATAGTATTCCACGGTTCCACCCTGGTTGCGGACAAGCCGCCACTCATTGCGCACATGATAACGGATGCTTCCGGGCAGGCATTTCCACCTGCCGGCTCAAAAGTGGTATCGCTCCGGCAGGGTTACAGAGCCTTTGCACCAACTGGCTCCTCTCTGGGTAGCTTTCCGGAAACGCGTGTCTTCATCACAGCCTTTTACAGACAAAATATAGCACACAAAAAGCACTCTGTCAATCCCTGGAAAGTGTTGGCGCTGTAGGAAATTTTGGAGAAAATGGCACTGCGTTGGTTTACATAACGTGAAAACAGGGCGCTTTAGGCGAAAGTTACATAATACGCGAGGTTATGTCAACAAATGTAACCAAATCCACAAGAAGTTGTGTCGAAACTGGATAAAATTGTGCAGATGTTGTGTTTGGGTTTACATAAAAATTTAACAAAATTATGTTAAAAAGTTGTCATTTTATGGTGTTTTACGGCAAAGGCTTGACTTTTTGAAAATATTTGTTATAATGTAGCAGCGATCCTATGCAGGATTGTATTTTTGTAACCAATTGATACCGCTTGTTTTGGGGCGGTGAATAGCCACAATTCTTGGCGAAAGGAGGTTTATCCATGCAGAAAATTATTTCCCACGTGACAAAGAGAAAAAATCTTTTCTTTTATGTGGCAGCTTTGGTAATTCCCATGGCACTTTTGCTGGCAATGCTGGCACCGACAGCTATGGCGCAGACAACATATGTCATTACCGACGGCGATGAAGTTAAGGTGTATACCACCTATGCCACAGATCCTGTGTACGTGTTGGATCAGGCAGGCTTTGATCTGACTGAAGACGATACATACACAACCCAGGCCGGAGACGGCGTTTCCGAGATTACCGTGCAGCGCAACCAGCTGATCCGCATCAACAATTGCGGCCAGGAAATGGAAGTCAGCAGCTACGGTGAAACACTGGAGCAGCTCCTGCATCGTCTGGGTATCCAATCCCAGGGCGATTATGTTGTTTCCCTGCCTCTGGAGACAGAAACCTTTGACGGCATGGAGGTAACGGTGGACTGCGTCGTACAGATGGAGCAGACCTACACAGTAGACATTCCCTATGAAACAAAGTATTGCGAGGATCCTACATTACCCATGGGTGAGCAGGTGGTTTTGGTGGAGGGCACGGTCGGTCAGGAACGTAAGACCGCCAACGTTGTGTACGTCAACTCCCAGCAGACCAGCCACACTGTGGTAAAGGAAAAAGTAGTGCAGCAGCCGGTCAACCGGATTGTTGCGGTAGGTTCCGGTACGGCAACAAACGAAGCATCTGCTATGCCGGCTATTGGTGACGGCGTGATCGTAACCGCTGACGGTGAGGTGCTCACCTATACCAAAAAAGCCCAGTTTCAGGCAACGGCCTATACCAAGACGGATGCCGGCTGTGACGATTACACAGCTACCGGTACAAAGGTGCGTGTAGGTACGGTGGCAGTTGACCCCACCGTGATCCCTTACGGTACGCGGATGTTCATTATGACCAACGATGGCAAGTACATTTACGGTATCGCAACTGCAGAGGACTGCGGTGGCGCGATTAAGGAAAAACGGCTGGATTTGTATTTTGATACAGAGGAAGAATGCTGGCAGTTTGGTGTCAGAGGCTGCACGGTTTATTTCCTTGACTGATTCCGTAGCTTAATATTGAAAAAAAGTCTCCTTCCTGCTATAATAGCGAAAAAGCGGGAAGGAGGCATTTTTTATGGTCGATGTTTGTAATATTCACGTAATGAAGCCGTTGTTGGCAGAAAACGGATTCCATTTTTCCAAGGCGAAGGGACAGAATTTTCTCATTGCCGGCTGGGTGCCGGAGCAAATCGCCATAGATGCCGGTGTAGATGAAAGTGTAGGCGTTCTGGAAGTTGGACCGGGTATCGGCCCGCTGACCCAGCAGTTGGCGCTGCGGGCGAAAAAGGTCTGCGCAGTGGAACTGGACCAACGGTTAAAGCCTATTTTGCAGCAGACCGTCGGGGAGTTTGACAATCTGGAAATCCTCTGGGGTGATGTACTGAAGCAGGATATTCCTGCGCTGGTAAAAGAGAAATTCGACGGTCTGCGCCCTATGGCCTGCGCCAACCTGCCTTATTATATCACTTCTCCTATTTTAAAGGTGTTACTGGAAGCGGAATGCTTTGAATCGGTAACGGTAATGGTGCAAAAGGAAGTGGCCCAGCGGATTGCTGCAAAGCCGGGAACGGCGGACTACAGCGCCTTTTCCGTGTTCTGCCAGTATTATGCTGAGCCGGAGCTTTTGTTTGATGTGCCTGCCGGATGCTTTTTGCCCCAGCCGAAGGTCACCTCTGCGGTAATTACTTTGCGTACCCGCAAGGAGCTACCCTGGCAGATTGAAAGTAAGGAAATCTTTTTCCGTACTGTGCGGGCCAGTTTTGCCATGCGCAGAAAGACACTGCAAAACGGTCTTGCCGCCGGTTTCCCGGAACTGGGCAAGCAGGGGGCAGGAGAGGTGCTGGAAGCTTGCGGTTTTGCCCCCAATGTCCGGGGCGAAGTCCTTGACATTCCGGAATTTGCCAAAATCGCCAACGAGATTTATAGTAACCGCTGATGAAATCGTCTGCGGTTATCAGCGGACCTTTTGCCCCAACTTTTCAGTTCATAAAACTCGAAATACACAAAGTATTCCTTCGTTTTCTGAACTTTAATTTGTGTCAAAATTTCTCGCTGCTAATTCTTGCCGATTTCATTATCGGTTACTTTGGGAGAAAGAACAATGTATAAATATTTACTTATCGATCTGGATGATACCATTCTGGATTTTCATAAGGCGGAAAATGTGGCGTTGAGAAAGACTCTTCTGGCTTTCGGCATCGAGCCCACGGACGCAGTCTGCGCCCGGTACAGCGCCATCAATAAGATGTACTGGGAACGGCTGGAGCGCAAGGAGATCACCCGCCCCCAGGTACTTACCGGCCGCTTTGCCACCTTTTTTGAAGAATTGGGCGTGGAGGGAGATCCCAAAGCCTGCTGTGAAACCTATATGGACAATTTGAGCATCGGCCATTATTTTCTCCCCGGTGCGCTGGAGGCGCTGGAAGCGCTTTCCAAAAAGTACATCCTTTATATGGCCAGCAACGGCAATTCCAGAGTCCAGGCCGGGCGGTTGAAAAGCGCCAATATCAGCCACTTTTTTGCAGATATGTTTGTTTCGGAAAAGTTGGGCGCAGACAAGCCCTCCAAGGCGTTTTTTGAAAAGTGCTTTGAAAGAATGGGCGATTTTGATCCCGCCGAAACTTTGATGGTAGGCGACAGCCTGACCTCGGACATCCGGGGCGGCAAGAACGCGGGCATCGCTACCTGCTGGGTCAACCCCAACCACAAGCCCAGCGGCGACCTGCACCCGGACTACGAAATCGAAACCCTCGCGCAGCTACCCGCTCTGCTGGAAAGCTTATAAAAGAAGGAACACCTTGATGCACATCGAGGTGTTCCTTTTATAATTGAATTTTGACCGGTTTTCCGATGGTCATTGCGTCGGGCGTTACTTTGCAGTCCATTGCCAGCACTTGTACGCCGGCGGCGGCTGCCGCCCGGAGGGCGTTGCCGAAGGCAGGGTCGGTGGCGTCGTTGGGGTGCAGATATTTTACATTTTCCATTTGAATGACAAACAGCACATATGCGCCGTAACCGCCTTTTGCGGCTTCGGCAAGACCGGAAAGGTGCTTTGCGCCCCGGGTAGTGGGGGCATCGGGGAAGGCGCAGACACCGTCGGTTTCCAAAGTGACGCCTTTGACCTCTAATAGGCAAGGCTTACCGTCTTTTGTAAAGGAAAAATCGAATCGGGAATCTCCGTGAGAAGATTCCGCTTTCAGGTTTTGAATTTCTCCCAGACCGCCGTTTAAAAGCCAGGTCTTTGCTGCTGCGTTGGGGGCTTGGGAGTCCATATTGATCAGCCGGTCTGCCTTTTGCACAGCGATCAGGTCAAAGGCGGTTTTTCGGTTGGGATTTAAGGATTTTTCGCAATAAACCTTTGCACCGGGGACAAGCAATTCCTTGCAACGGCCGGTGTTCTTTACATGACAGACCGTTTCTTCTCCGTCAATTTCTATATGGGCGATAAATCGGTTGGGCCTTGCCCGGAAAATGCCGGAAACCATATTTTGATAGCGCATACCCAAAACCTCCTTTGAAAAAGAATAAACCGCACTGCGTAGAAAAGAAAAGGCCACCCGTTTGGGTGGCTTTTTGGTGGAGACTGGCGGACTCGAACCGTCGACCTCATGCGTGTGAAGCATGCGCTCTAACCAGCTGAGCTAAGCCTCCTTATCGGTGAAATGAATTATAACACACATAAGAAAAAAGTCAAGCATTTGTTTCTCTGCCTGTTCTTAAATCTGCGCCTATGTTTCCAATAACTTCCATTGACAATCTAATTTCAGGTGTTTATGATATAGAAAGAAATTTGCAAAAGAGGCTATTTCATGAATAAGAAAATTCGTAGGATTACTACAACTGCTTTAATGCTGGCACTTTTGGTTGCGTTGCAGGCGCTGACCAAGCCTTTGGGTCAGATCGTCACCGGCAGCTGCGTCAATGCAGTGCTGGCAATCGCGGCGCTTTTTGGCGGTCTTGGTTGCGGGGCTTGCGTTGCACTTATTTCCCCGGTGATGGCGTTTTTGCTGGGTATTGCACCGCAAGCGCTGACTGTGCCGGCAATCATGGCGGGCAATACGGTATTTGTGGTACTTTTGTACTTGCTTCAGGGCAAAAGTATTGTCCGGCAGGTACTGATGTGGCTTGCCGCTGCAACAGCCAAGTTTGTGGTGTTATATGTTGCCGTGGTTTGGTTGATTTGCGGCGTATTTTCCCAGGCACTACTCCAGTCCGGCGCATTGAAACCGCCGATGTTAACCATGCTGCCCGCTGCCTTCAGCTGGCTACAGCTTGTTACGGCACTCATTGGCGGCGGCGTTGCGCTTTTCCTGACGCCTGTTTTGCGCAAGGTACGGAAACACTGAAAATTTTGGTCGACACCATGATGGTGTCGACCGGTTCATTATCATTCGTTGTCGCAACGACTGCTGCAGCCTGTCAGGCATCTGACGTAGCAAGCGGTTTCCAAAACCGTCAGGAAGAAGAACAGCACCAGAAGGCCCACCAAAATAGCGCTAACCACGCTGGTAGCAACAATGCCTACGGCCAGCAGGATAATGGCAAACAGCACAGTGCCAAGAATACCTGCCAGCAATGTGTTCAGACTATCACACAGACAGTTTTGCCTGGGTCGCGACTGATGCAATGCGCCTGCGATGACCAGTATGCCCAAATAAACGATTGCGATTCCCAGAACCACCCATAAAAATGCGCTGGTAACGGTAATTACACCGGTTATTTGCAAAAAGGCTGCGATGATACCCAAAAGGATACTGACAACAACACCGACAGCGGTGCAGTTGCATCTGTTAACGCAATTACAGTTTTGCAATGACATGGATTTCACCTCCCATGCCAATCTATGTCGAAAAGAGGAAACTGTGTGCTTTTTGAGATAAAAATAAGCAGATGTAAGCGTTTTTTCCACAATCCGGTGGATAGGCTTTGCCCGGATTTCACATTGACATAACTTGGCTTTTATGATAATATTGACTGGATAATGGATATTATCGGGGAAGTGTTGGAATCTTCTTGTTTTTTGACTGGAATATTTGATTTTAAACACGCAAAATTGCGGACGAACACAGTAAGGAGAATAGGCTGATGGAAGAAACAATGGAACTGGACATAAAGGAATTTGCAAAGCTACTTTGGAAACGGGCATGGATTATTCTTCTGTGCACGATTCTTGTCGCATCCGGTACGGTTGTGTATACAAAAGCGTTTGTAACACCGATGTATAAGGCGGATGCTATGATCTATGTGAATAACAACTCCAACAGAAACAATGGCGCGCTTTCTTCTTCAGACCTTGCGGTAGCACTGCAATTGGTAGGAACCTATATGAACATTCTCAAGAGTGATTCTGTGCTGGAGGAGGTTGTTGTCCGGTCCGGTATTGATTTAACTGCAGAGCAGATTCGGAACATGATGTCTGTAGAAACGGTGGAGGAAACGGAGATGTTCTATGTGAGCATCACCAGTCCTGATCCTGAAATGTCTGCCGATATCGTCAATGAGATCGCTCGTGTCGCTCCGGAGAAAATTGCGGCGATTATTGAAGGTAGTTCTGCAAAGGTAATTGATTACGCCCGGGTACCCGAGGAACAAATTACTCCTAACTGTGTCAGAAACGGCCTGATTGGCGCAGTTGTCGGCATAGTATTATCAGTCGGCACGATTGCTGTTTCCATGATGTTGGATACGCGGGTCAAGCGGGAAGAAGATCTGCTGAAGATGTATGCAATTCCTATGTTGGGCAGAATTCCTGAAATGAATAAAACCAAGAAAAAGCACGGTAAAGCAGAAAGTCGGAGAAGGATATGAAAAAAGAAATGAAAAACAAAATGCAGGAAATTACCGAAACAGTGAACCGGGAGCAGATATTATCAGAAAACAGCCGTTTTGTGGAAAGAGAAGCCTATAAAACCCTGCGTACCAACCTGCGGTTTTCTTTACATGGTGATGGCTGTAAAAAAATCTGCATTACCAGCAGCGCGTCGGGAGAGGGTAAGAGCATTACCATTCTCAACTTGGCCATTTCCTTTGCAGAAGCCGGCCAAAAAGTGCTGCTGATCGATGCCGACTTGCGCCGTCCGTCTCTTGCACGTCTTTTAGATGCGCAGGCATCTGTTGGCTTGGCAAATGTTCTGGCAGACCTGGCACCTGCCGGGCAGGCAATTCACAAGGGTGTATATCCCAATCTGGATGTGATGTTCTCCGGAGATATTCCCCCCAATCCGCTGGAACTGTTGAGCAGTGAAAACATGAAAAAACTCATTTCCTCTCTGGAAAAAGAGTATGAATATATTTTAGTGGATGCGCCACCGGCAGGGGTCGTTTCGGATGCCTGCGTTTTGGCAACACTTTTGGATGGCGCGCTGTTTTTGGTGCGAGAGGGGAAAAGCTATAAGGATAATGTTAAGCAGGCGGTTGAAAGCTTGCAGCTTGTTGGCGTAAAGATTCTGGGCTTTGTTCTTAACGGTGTCGCTTTGGACGCAAGCAAGCGGTATAAAACCTACGAATAAGTTTATTGAGGAAAAGCTATGAAAAGAAATTCTGCTTTTTTGCTGCGGGAAGTGGCGGGAACCCTTGTGATTGTACCGGTGGGAAAGGCCGCTGCTGATTTTTCCGGCATGATCACGCTCAATGCCACCAGCGCTTACCTCTGGGAGTTGTTGGAAACAGAGCAAACAGTTCAGACTTTAACCGATGCGCTGGTCAACCGCTACGCAGTGGACGAAACCAGAGCCCGGGAAGATGTGGAAATCTTTGTAAAGAAATTAACACAGGTCGGTGCAATAACAGATAGCGGCATTTAATGGAAGCCGGAATTAAAAATCAGAGGTTCTTCTTATGAAACGGTATGTAATTGCAGGACTGAAAGTGGATATGGAGGTTTTTGGACGGACACTGCATCAGGCAGAAGCGTATGCTGCTCCGGAAGAAGGCCCTGCGGATATTAACCTTGTTTGCGATATCGGCAGGATTATGGAGCTGAATCCACAGTTGCCCAACGAAGAAGTAGCGGAATATCTTGGTTACGGCGCTGCCTTTGCCCGGGAGCTTCTGGCTTTTGACGGTTCTTATCTGCATGCATCGGCTGTGATTTTAGACGGAAAAGCGTACCTGTTTTCCGCCCCCAGCGGCACCGGAAAGTCTACCCATGCGGAAAAATGGTGTCGGCTCTTTGGCGCTACATACTTAAATGATGACAAACCTGCCTTGCGTCGGGTAGAGGGCGTTTGGGTGGCCTACGGTACGCCCTGGTCAGGAAAGCATGATTTATCCGACCCCAAAGGTGTGCCTTTGGGGGGCATTGCTTTTTTGCGCCGCGGGCAGGAAAATTCCATACGAAAGCTAACTGCAAAAGAGGCAATTCCCAAATTTATGGGCCAATCCCTTTGGCGCATTTCCCAGCATGCGCAAATGGAAAAACAATTGCAGCTGGTGGACGATATCCTTTGCCGGATTCCTGTTTGGGAACTTACCTGCCGCAATGATGATGCAGCGGCGGAACTTGCCCGGAATGCAATGACCGGCAATGCGTAAAGGAAAGGCAAATGCATGGATAATCGAATTATTCCCATGGAATCCTTGATGCAGCTGCTGCAGCTGCAGCTGGAGGAAGGCGGCAGAGCCAATCTTACGGTTACGGGTAGCAGTATGCATCCGCTGTTTCACAGCCGGAGAGATTCTGTTGTGTTGGTGCCGGCGGCCTGCAAGCAGAAAAAAGGGGACATTATTTTATACCGCAGAGCAAGTGGACAATATGTTCTGCACCGCATTATCGATGTAGAGCAAACCCACTACATATGTAGTGGCGACAACCAGGTAATGCGCGAACCGGTAAATCAGGAGCAAATATTGGCCGTGGTAGACGGGTTTACCCGCCGGAAAAAAACCTACACCTTGAAGCATCCCCTTTATCGTCTGTATACATGGGTATGGGTAGAATTATTTTGTCTGCGAAAGTACTATATTTTTCTGCGCAGGCATTTGGCAAGACTTTTCAGAAGAACCTTAAGAAAAGGTATATGATGAACATATTAGGAGGACAGCACAATGAATGGCAAAAAAATACTGTATTTGATAGGCGCAGGAACCGTTGCCCTCGTTTTAATTTGCGTACTTTTGATTGGCTTGATTGACGGTTACTGGCCTTGGCAGAACTATAAGGATATGGGTGGCGGCTATACCGGAATCTTTACAGATGAGGATACGACTGCTGACACACAAGATACTACGCAAGAGGGAACTGTGGAAACCACGGAAAGTATAGAAAGCACAGAGGAAACCAAGAAACAGGAAAGCTCCAATAGCAATAAGGACGATAAAGACGACAAGGACAATAAAGTCGACAAAAACGACAAAAACGACAAAAACGACAAAAACGATAAAGACGACAAAAACGATAAAGACGACAAAAACGATAAAGACGACAAAAACGACAAAGACGACAAGGAAAAAGAGGAAACTACAGACAACAGTGATCTGGACCTGGGCTTTGATATTGACGCCGGCAAAGAAAATGTGGACTATGGCGTTATAGATTTTGACGATCTGTTACCCAGCTCGCCCTCGGGTGAAAAAGACGAAACCACAAATGCATCCAAACCCGGTGATTCCAACAAAGGCGGTGGCGCAGGGGAGCAAGAAGGGGATGTAGGCGTTCCCTTTTAATCATAAAAAACAAGGGTTTTGATTATGAAAATATATAATTCTGCAAAAGGCCGGGTGGTGCAAAATCTTTGTAAACCCTACCGGTGGCAGATTGTACTTTTGAGCTTGATGACGGTGCTGCAGTCTGTATGTCAGGTGGGCCTTGCTGTTTTGATGCGCTTTGTGATTGACGCCGCTGTCAGCAAGGATGGACAGCTGCTGTTATGGAGCGTGATTCTGGCCGCAGATGTTGTACTTCTGATCGTGCTGCATTGCGTGACTTCCTGGCAACGGGCCAGTACGGTAGACCGGTTCTCTGCTGCTTTGCGGCAGGATATACTGCGTAGTGTTGTTTTTAGCAAGGATAGTTTAATCCGTCAGTCCCACAGCGGCGCTTTGTTAAGCCGTGGCATGGAAGATGCGCATACAATGTGCGATGGTGTGGTTAACGCGTTGCCTGCTTTGATTGGCCAAATTTCCCAGCTTTTGGCTGCAGTTGTTGCGGTAATGCTGCTGTATCCGGTGCTGGCGATGATCCTGCTGCTGGCTGTGATTGCGGTCAGTCTGGTAGCGGCCTGTATGCGCCCGATTCTGCGGAAATACCACAGGCGTGTACGGCAGGCAGATGAATGTGTGATGGCAACCATGCAGGAAGATATTCAGCAGTTGGAGCTGATTCAAAGCCTGCAGATTCAAAAACCGGTTTTGCGGCGTTTCTCCGGACAAATTAAAAACAGCTTGCGGCAAAAGTTTACCCGCCGCCTTTGGTCTGTGGGGAGTAACGGTCTGATCTATTCTGTAGCCCAGATTGGCGCAGGCGTGCTTTTGATTTGGGGCGCAGCCCAGATATCCGCCGGCACTATGAGTTATGGCACGCTGCTGTCTATGCTCCAGCTGGCAGGTATTTTCCGCGGTCCTGCTTTGGGACTGTCTGCGCTCTGGACTCGGTTTGCTGCCATTGATGTTGCGGCAGAACGGCTGCAGGACTTATTAAAGCCTGCGGAAGAAATTTTGAACAATACGCAGGATTTGGAAGTGTCCGCTGTTGTATTGGAGAATGTGACCTTTACTTATCCCGGGGATGCAAACCCGGCGTTGGAGAATTTCAGCATCCAGCTTCCTTTGGATGGATGGACTTGCTTGACCGGCTTTTCCGGAAAGGGAAAGAGCACACTGTTTAAGCTGATTTTAGGTCTATACACGCCCCAAAAGGGTCGCATATATCTGAAGACGAACCAAGGGGAAATTCCCTGCACGCAGGCAACCAGATATTTGTTTGCTTACGTTCCCCAGGACTATGCGCTGTTTTCCGGCACAGTGCTGGAAAATCTGCAGTTGGTAGCGCCCCAGGCATCGCAACAGCAGTTGCATGAAGCGCTGGCTGCCGCGCAAGCGACCTTTGTTCTGGATATGCCTCAGCAGTTGCAGACCCAACTGGGTGAGAACAATACCGGCCTTTCCATGGGTCAGCTGCAACGTATTGCCATTGCCCGCGCAATTTTAATGGGAAGATCTGTGTTCCTGCTGGATGAATGCACGTCTGCATTGGATGCAGAAACGGAAAAAGCGGTGCTGGCGGGTCTGCAGGCTATGGGCTGTAAGGCTATCCTGGTAACCCACCGGCCGGAAGCGCTGGCAGACTTAAACGGTATTACCGACGTATCGATGGAAGAATGAAAAAGCGTGTTGCAAGTATGGTCTTGAACTGCTCCCCGTCAAGTAGACAGTGAAATAAAATAAAAATTTTCTTGCTTCCGGTGACCTGTTTTGGGTTACCGGAAGTCTTTTTATGCTGCCAATGGATAGCTGTAGTGCTTCTCCATCGGTGTCAGAACGCCCAGA
>JAZOUW010000075.1:0-34462 GCA_045658385.1 Faecousia sp. | reverse complement strand
TTTTTCATACAGCTGCCTCACAAAAATCCATTAAAATTCAGGCTCTGATAATGATACAATAGATAGTTTATTTTGTCCAGTCTCAATAAACCGTTCATTGTGCCACCAGACTACTATATTTAGATGGTTCGAATCCTGGTCAAACCAAAAAGAACACCACCCTTTTGGGTGGTGTTCTTTTTGGTGGACCTGATCGGATTCGAACCGACGACCCCCACAATGCGAATGTGATGCGCTCCCAGCTGCGCTACAGGCCCATACCAACTGCGATTATATTCCTTTCCATTCTCTTTGTCAAGACTCGCCCCCACAAAAGTGGGGGCGAAAATATTTATTATTCAGAAATATTCCTCATTGTAAGGCCAATGCGCTTACGTTTTTCGTCCACTTCCAGAACAGCCACCTTAACAACATCACCAACCTGAACGACTTCAGAGGGATGCCGCACTCTACGGTTTGCCACCTGTGAAATATGCACAAGACCATCCTGGTGGACGCCGATATCCACAAATACGCCAAAGTCAATTACGTTTCTGACTGTACCGGTAAGCACCATGCCGGGTTTTAGATCTTTCATCTCCATTACATCGGTACGCAATACCGGTGCAGGCAGGTCATCTCTGGGGTCTCTGCCAGGTTTCATCAGTTCTTTGACCACATCCTCCAGCGTGGGAATACCCGCACCGCAAGTTTCCTCAACCTGCTCAAGGGCATGGAACCGGTCAGCCAATTCCTGCAACCTTCCATTTGCAATATCCTGTTTGGTATAGCCACACAGCGTCAGCAGTTTTTCAGCCGCAGCATAGGTCTCTGGATGAACGCCGGTGTTATCCAAAATTTCCTTACTTTCCGGTACGCGCAAAAAGCCCGCGCACTGTTCATAAGCCTTCGGTCCTAACTTGGGAACTTTCTTTAGCTGGCTTCTTTCGGTAAATGCACCGTTTTCTTCCCGGTAAGCTACCACATTCTTCGCTGTAGTGCTGTTAAGACCTGCCACCTGCTCCAGCAGACTTGCAGACGCAGTGTTAACATCCACGCCAACGGCATTGACGCAATCCTCGACAACACAGCCCAGGGCCTCGTCCAGCCGCTTCTGGGGCATATCGTGCTGGTACTGACCCACGCCGATAGCCTTGGGGTCAATTTTTACCAGTTCTGCCAGAGGATCCTGCAGACGCCGGGCAATAGAAACCGCGGAGCGTAAATTGACATCAAAATCCGGAAACTCCTCTGCCGCCAGCTTGGAAGCAGAATAGACGGACGCGCCGGCTTCATTGACGATCACATAGCTGACACCGGACAGATTCTTCAGCATTTCCACAGTCATTGCTTCAGTCTCACGAGAGGCAGTGCCATTGCCAATGGCAATGTGCTTAACACCGTGTTTCTTAATCAGCGCAGACAGCACAGCAATTGCCTCATCTTTTTTCCGTTCGGAGAATGTGGGATATACCACAGCCGTATCCAGTACGCGTCCGGTGCCATCCACCACAGCCACCTTGCAACCGTTTCGGTATCCGGGATCTAGGCCCATAGTAACAAAACCCTTCACAGGTCGCTGCATCAAAAGAGGCTTCAGGTTCAGCGCAAAATTTCCGATCGCCGCCTCTGCAGCACGCTCCGTCAAATTGCTACGCAATTCCCGTTCGGCACTGGGTGCAATCAATCGGTTGTAGGCATCCTCCGCCGCTGCCCGGACAAAGGTTGAAATAGCCGAACCGGGTTTCAATGCGCCGCGGCAAACAACAGCCTGACCTTCTGCGCCGGGGAGCGTAATATTTACTTTCAAATATTCTTCCTTCTCGCCGCGGTTGATTGCAAGAATCTGGTGGTTCTGCAGTCTGGTAACCGGTACAGTGAAATCATAATACATTCTGTAGACACTGTCATTTTCCGGTTCCGTTGCCTGCACACAAATAACTGCCTGCCGTTCCATTTTCAGCCGCAGGGCCTTACGAATGTCTGCATCATCAGAAATCATTTCCGCAATAATATCCGACGCGCCAGCCAACGCATCCTCAACGGTATCCACACCCTTTTCAGGATCTATATAGTCCTGCGCTAATTCTTCCGGATTTTCACCGGTCTGCTCAAAAATTTTCAGTGCCAAAGGCTCAAGACCTTTTTCCTTTGCAACAGTAGCACGGGTGCGGCGCTTTTGCTTGTATGGGCGATAAAGATCCTCAACCTCAGCCAAGGTTGCCGCGTTGTCAATGGCAATAGACAGCTCATCGGTCAGTTTCCCCTGCTCATCAATGGATTTACGTACTTCTTCTTTCCTCTGGCAAAGGTTACGCAAATAATTAAGCCGCGTTTCCAGGTTACGCAAAGTGGTATCATCCATTGCGCCGTGCATTTCCTTACGGTAGCGGGCAATAAACGGTATGGTGTTCCCCTCATCCAAGAGACTCACCACATTTTCAACATAATGGTGTTTTTGACCCAACTCTTCTGCCAAAGTCTCTGTTATCGGTCTCATAGTTACCTCCTTGGGTATTTTCTTAAATAATAGCACAAACAAGCAAAAATATCAACGGACGGACAACGTCTGATTTCCTAAATTTTCTACATAGTTTGCCCCTTTTCGCTTGCACAAGGTATGGTGGTGTGATATAATAGCCGCATGATTCTACTCCAAATTTCAGGAGGTAAAATATGCAAAATCCTATTTTTTCTGTCCTTGCCGCAGCAAATAATGTGCAAGCCGCTATGCGACCTGCGTTGGTTGCGCTTACGGTCATACTGGGTGCGTTAATTTTGGCTTGCGTTATTTTCACGTTTTTGGTTGTGTTTGCAAAAAAAGATAAATCCAAATCTGCATTTACACGGCTGATTATGCTTTACGCGGCAACCGTGATTGTGCTGGTTTGTACGCTCTTTTGTCGCGGACAATATGTGAACGCCGGAAATGCGCAGTTAAGCAAACCATCTGCCCCGGAAACAAATGTTGGCACAACAATGGAAACAACTGTTGAAACAACTGTTGAAACCACCGTTGAAACAGTCCCGGATCCCACATATGAAGCTGCATATGTGAAGGCCAGCAAGCCTTCAAAATGGAAGATAAAATGGGATATTATCCAGGGTAAAGAAATCATAGACTCTTATCAGCGGGAAGATCCCATTTCCTTCGGCTTGGCAGAATACTACAGTAATTTGGAAGGTATTGTTACATTCCGTGGTGATAACTACCGATCCGGCGCGACCTACGGCATTGCCAAAGTGGAAAAGGAAACCATCACAGAAAAGTGGAATGCCAATATTGGTTCATTTAACGGCTGGCCCGGTAGTGGCTGGACCGGTCAGCCTTTGATTGTCCGGTGGGACGAAGCTACCAAAGCGATTATGAATATCAAGGAAGAAAAGAAGGCTAAGGCTGATCTTGTGGAGGTTATTTACGCCACCCTTGACGGCTATGTATACTTCTACGATCTTGACGATGGCTCCTACACCCGTGACCCATTGTGGGTAGGCATGAACTTCAAAGGTGCCGGTTCTTTGGACCCCAGAGGCTATCCTTTGATGTATTTAGGTTCCGGCGACTACGTAGACGGAAAGACCCCCAGAATGTATATTCTGGATTTAATCAAAGGTGCTGTTATCTACGAACAGTCCGGTTCTGACTCCTTTACTCTGCGTAAGGATTGGGCAGCATTTGACTCTTCCCCCCTTGTTGATGCTGAAACCGACACGCTTATTTGGCCCGGCGAAAGCGGCATTCTCTACACCATTAAACTCAATACAAAATATGACCAGGAAGCCGGCACAATTTCTGTAAAACCCGGCAGCATTGTCAAAACGAGATATACCACCGGCCGCTCCGGCAGCGGCAGCTACTGGCTTGGTTACGAGCCCAGCGCCGTTATTGTGGATCGTTATCTTTATACCTCTGAAAACGGTGGCATGTTCTTCTGCATTGATTTGAACACTATGGAACTTGTCTGGGCCCAGGATACAAAGGACGACTCCAATTCCACCCCGGTGTTTGAGTGGGACGAAAGCGGCGAGACCGGTTATCTTTATACAGCGCCCTCTCTGCACTGGACAGCAGACAGCGACAGCACCGGTCAAATTAACATTTATAAACTTAATGCAAAAACCGGTGAAATCGTTTGGAAAAAGCCTTATGACTGCCACACAGTATCCGGTGTTTCCGGCGGTGTCCAATCCACTCCCCTGCTTGGTAAAAAAGGATCCGATTTGGAAGGCTTAATCATTTATTCCATTGCGCGCACTCCCAGCGCATGGGAAGGCTTGCTGGTTGCATTTGATACGGAAACCGGCGATGTGGTTTGGGAAAAGCCAATGACCCACTACACCTGGAGTTCCCCCGTTGCGGTTTACACTGAAACAGAAAAGAGCTATGTTGTAATATGTGATTCTGCCGGCAAGGCCGCTTTGCTGAATGGCAAAACCGGCGAGGAATTAAGCTCTGTCGCTCTGGGCACGAATGTGGAGGCATCCCCTGCTGTATTTGAAAACATGGTGGTTGTTGGCACCCGTGGACAGAAGATTTTTGGTATGAAAGTTGAATAAATCACAAGTGGCACAGATTAATCTGTGCCACTTACTTATGATATTGACTTGAAAATAATTTGCCTTTATAATAATAGTGAAAATACATTAGGGGGGTTACATATGGCAAAACGTATTATTACCATCAGTCGTGTATTTGGCAGTGGTGGCCGCACAATCGGACATATGGTAGCCGAAAGGCTGGGTATTCCTTTCTACGATAAGGAGCTTGTGGACCACGTTGCCCTGGAATCCGGTTTCTCTCCCAATTTTATTGAAGAACATGGTGAGCATGCTCCGGGCAAGAGCATTTTTTCCTATGCTTTTACCCACCAAAGTGTTCCCGGCGTTGTCAACGGTCTGTCCACCGCCGATATACTTTGGAATGCACAATGCAATGTGATTTTGCAAATTGCCGAGAAAGGCCCTTGCGTGATTGTTGGCCGTAACGCTGACTACATCCTCAAGGACCGGGATGATTGCCTGCACGCCTTCATTCATGCAAATAAAAAATTCAGGGCAGAACGGATCGTAAGACTTTATGGAGAATCCGAAAAAAAGCCTGAAGCCCGGTTGGAAGAAAAAGATAAACGTCGCCGTGTAAATTACCACCACTATACCGGCAGAACTTGGGGAAAGGCACAAAATTATGACCTTTGCCTATGCAGCAGCACCCTCGGCATCGATGCCTGTGTGGATGTGATTATCAATAGTTATAAATAAACGAACCTCCCCTTGGACAACACCAAGGGGAGGTTTTATGCCGTCAAGCTACTTCTCCCACAGACAATTCCAGTTTTGAATAAAATACTCAATACCGGAGTAAACCGTAGAGAAAACAATCACAATCAAAATTATCCACTTTAAAAGAACAATTTCTGGGAAAGCCATAAGCACACATAAGCCAATCATCGTACTTGCCGTCTTGAATTTTCCGCTATTGCCGGCTGCAATTACCACGCTCTTACCAACTGCAATAAGGCGAAGTCCGGTAACAGCAAATTCCCGTGTTAAAACAATCATCAGCGCCCAGGCGGGGATAATGCCCCATTCGCAGAACATTACCATTGCAGCAATCACCAGGAGCTTATCTGCCAGTGGATCCAAAAATTTACCGAAATCGCTGACCTGGTTATACTTTCGCGCAATCTGACCATCTACATAATCTGTCAAACTGGCAATAATGAAAACCCCGAGGGATAACCACATAAACAGTCCCGGCTCACCGCCGCTAAGGTACATCAGCACCATAAACAACGGAATAAACGCTACACGCACTAATGTTATTTTACTTGCTGTTGTCATGTTTACGCCTCCCACAGATATCCGGACAAATCCCCATCAATAAGGCTGTCCACACAAACATTTACAAATGTACCTTCCACAAGCGCCTCGTCAGAAGCAACCCAGACTCTCCCATCGATATCCGGAGAATCAGCAAATGTTCTGCCATAAAATTGTTCAAATTCCTCATCATAGCCATCCACCAGGACCGGCAATACTTTTCCAATCATAGATGCGTTGTAATCATCCATAATGCGCGATTGCATTGCTTCAATTTGCTGTGCACGCTGCTGGGCAATTTCCAAGTCCGGATAGTCCATTTCCGCAGCAGGCGTTCCCTCCTCCGGAGAAAACGGGAACACGCCCACACGCTCTAAACGCATTTCTTTCAGAAATTCACAAAGCTCGGTAAACGCCGCATCGTCTTCGCCGGGCAAACCGGTAATTACACTGGTACGCAAAACAAGACCGGGAATACGGCTGCGAAGCTTCCCAAAAAGTTCCCGTAAAAACTCACCGTCACCACGACGATTCATGAGCTTCAAAATACGGTCATTGCAATGCTGAATGGGAATATCCAAGTATTTAACGATCTTTTGTTCTCTGGCTATCACGTCGATTAATTCATCGTCAATTTCATCCGGATAGGCATAGTGAAGTCGAATCCAGGAAAAACCGTCAATCTCGCAAAGCTTCCCTAAAAGCTCCGGAAGCAGACGTTTGTGTTCGGGCAAATCCGTTCCGTAGCGGCAAGTGTCCTGGGCAACTACAATCAGTTCCTTTACTCCGTTGGCAGCCAGAAGTCTTGCCTCATAAAGAATGTCGTCCATGCTGCGGCTACGGAATTTACCCCGCAGATACGGAATAATGCAATAGCTGCAGCGGTTATCGCAGCCTTCAGCAATTTTAATAAACGCATAGTGCTCCGGTGTTGTAAGAATTCTTCCGGTTTCCTCTTCCGGGGTATCAATGGAGCCGAATTCAAAAACACCATTTCCGGTCAACAGTCTGTTAATTGCAGGAACAATTTCAGTATAACTGCCAGTACCCAAAACGCCGTCAACCTCCGGCATCTCCTTTAGAATTTCTGTTTGATACCGCTGGGAAAGGCAACCGGTAACCAGTATTCTTCCAATCAGTCCCTCATTTTTCAATTGTCCCATTTGTAAAATATGCTCAATAGCCTCGCTTTTTGCAGAATCAATAAACCCACAGGTATTGATCACAACCACATCAGCACCAAGCACATTTTCCTGAACTGTAAAGCCAGCCTCCTGGACGCGATACATCATGCGCTCGCAATCCACTTGGTTTTTTGCGCAGCCCAAGGAAATAAAACCGATATTTGCCATTTTAGTCCTCCTGGAAATCTTCTGGGGCTAAATCCATTTGTTCCAGCGCCTTACGAATCTGTCCGTAACTGTGTCCTCGGCGCATAAGGGCATCCACCGTTTTGCGCACTTCCCGACGATCCTGCTTATTACCAAGCCGTGCCTGCAGAAATGATATGATCGCATCCGTTTGTTCCGGATAGTCGGAAAGCACTTCCTCCCAATATGCTTTGGGAATTCGCTTTTCATACAGTGCCTGCTTTACTCTAGCAAGGCCGTAGCCTTTATGAATGCACCGGGAAACAATTTGTTCTGCAGTTCGCCGGTCATCGATCAGATCCATGTCTTCCATCCATTTCACGGCATCCTTGGCGTGGCTGGGATTTTCACCTTTATGAATCAGCCGCTGCTCCAGATCACCCTTGGAAACTCCGGATGCCGCTACAATGCGAACAGCACGCATTTTTGCAGACATCGCGCCGGCAGCTGCCTGCAATTTTTTCATTTCCTCGTCAGATAGCTCCCGTCCCGGATATAGACCGAAATCCTGGATTGTCTGCCGGTATAACCGCATAGCACTGCCGTCGTCAAAACGCACCGCGTGCCTCCCGGCGCGGTCTGGCTGGGAGGCAACGGACTCAATCTTCATCATTGAAATCGTCAGCGCTTACCATAATGGGGCGCTCTGCAGCACGGGCAGGCTCTCTGGCGCCGCTGCTTTGCAGCAACTGGTCACGAACCTGCTCTTCCACTGTTTCGGCAATGTCCGGGTTAGCCTGCAGAAATGCCTTTACACTGTCTTTTCCCTGACCAATGCGTTCATCACCCATGCTAAACCAGCTACCACTCTTCTGGATAATCTCCATCTGCACAGCCAGATCTACCAGTTCGCCCCACTTGCTGATACCTTGACCGTACATAATGTCAAAGTGTGCCTCCCGGAAAGGCGGCGCAACCTTATTTTTAACAACCTTCACGCGGGTCTTGTTGCCGATTACATTGCCGCCTTCTTTAATGGACTCTACACGGCGAACATCCAAACGAACAGAAGAGTAGAACTTCAAAGCGTTACCGCCGGTGGTGGTTTCAGGGTTGCCGTACATAACGCCGATCTTCATGCGCAACTGGTTAATAAAAATAACAACACAGTTGGTCTTGGAAATTGTTCCGGCCAGCTTGCGCAAAGCCTGGGACATCAATCTTGCCTGCAAACCCACAAAGGTATCGCCCATTTCGCCCTCAATTTCCTGCTTGGGAACAAGGGCAGCTACAGAGTCCACAACAATGGCGTCCACTGCGCCGGAGCGCACCAATGCATCAGTGATTTCCAAAGCCTGCTCACCGGTATCCGGCTGGGAAACCAGCATATTATCGGTATCGACACCCAAAGCTGCCGCATAAACCGGATCCAGCGCATGCTCTGCGTCCACAAAAGCAACTTCGCCGCCCATCTTTTGGGCCTCTGCAAGAATGTGCAGCGCCAGCGTTGTTTTACCGGAAGATTCCGGTCCGTAAATCTCAATGATTCTTCCCTTGGGAACACCGCCAATACCCAGTGCCGCATCCAATGCCAAAGAACCGGTGGGGATGGCATCTACATTCATTTCAGGCTTGTCGCCCAGTCGCATAACCGTACCCTTGCCAAAATTCTTTTCAATTTGTGCCATTGCAGTCTGCAATGCCTTCTTTTTGTCTATTGCCGGGGTAGGCGCATCGTATACTGTCTTTCTTGTTGCCATGTTAATCTTCCTTCCTGCCGAATTGTGCAATCACGGCTCTTTCTATATCATTATAATCTCTGGACATTTCCAGAATGGTATACCCGTTTTGTTTTAGAATTTCGCACACAGCCGCACCCTGTCCCATGCCAAATTCGAAGCAAATAAATCCGCCGGGTTTCAGCGCGTTCTTAAAATTGCAGGCAATTGCCCGGTAAAAATCAAGCCCGTCCGCGCCTCCATGAAGCGCCATTTCCGGCTCAAAATCCTTCACACTTTTCGGCAACTGTTCCATTTCCTCCGTAGTGACATAAGGAGGATTGGAAACGATCATGTCAAACTTTCCCAAAAAGGGTTCCGGAACTGCCAAAGCATCCACGCGGACACAAGAAATGCGACCTGTAAGCTTTTGCGCAGAAATATTCTTTTTTGCCACAGCCAGCGCTTCCATAGACTTATCTGCCAATGTAATGCGCGCATCCTTCACTCTGTGGGCAATTGCAAGACCAATGCATCCGGAACCGGTACACAGATCCAGAATGCGGGGTGCCTGGTCTAAAAATAACGCCTTATGAATTGCCAGGTCTGTAACGGCGCATGTGTCATCTCTGGGGATCAGAACATGCTTATCCACATGAAGTGTCATACCGTAAAAAACCCACTGCCCCAGCACATACGCCAGCGGTTCCCCCGCCGCAACCCGAACCACTGCAGCATCCATTGCATCACATACATCCTGGGATGCATACATTTGCATATCTGCCAGAAGCTGCGCCGAAGTTTTTCCGGTTACATAGCACAAAAGATTTCTTGCCATCAATCCGGCAATATCTGCGTCGTCCTGCTGCATAAACGTTCTGCGGGCATCCATATACAGTTGCGATAATGTCTTTACCACAGGTCCTCCCCCTCATTTTCCGGAAGAACCGCCTGTAATGCAGCAATGCCAACCTCAATCATATGGTCGTCAGGCTCATTGGTTGTAAAATTCTGAAACCAAATACCCGGGGCAGTCAAAATGCGTGTAAACCAGTTATCATATTTTCCTACAAGTCTATTGATCTCATAAGCAATGGACACAACAACCGGCAAAAGCAACAGCTTAAAACAGAACATAATCAGCGTAAAGCCAACGCTGCCACGCATGGCTTCCATTCCGGGCAGGATGGCCAGCAGCAAAGAGGATGCGGCAGAAAATACTAAAATGGAAATGATCAGAACTACAAACAAAAAGCTTGTGCCGCAACGGGGATGTTTTCTTGTCTGGTTGCGGACATTGTCCACTGTCAGTGGCAGACCCGCCTCATAGCAGCGAATCGTCTTATGCTCCGCCCCATGATACGCAAAAACACGCTTCATATCATGCATTTTAGAAACCAAAAGCATGTATGCAAGGAAAATTAAAATACGAACAGCACCTTCAATTAAATTACGCAGCACATTGCTGGCAATCAAACCATCGAACAAGCCGCTGATCATATTTGGCAGGAAAAAGAATAGCAGAATGGACATTCCCAGACCTAAAGCAACAGCTGAACCTACCAAAAAGCTTTGGAATTTCTTGTCTCCCAGTTTCTTTTCCAGCCACATGTCCAGCTTGGAAGGCTGTTCCTGGGTTTCCTCCGGAGATAAATCTGCCGAGCGCATAAGTGCCTTAACGCCCGCCACTTGGGAATCAAAGAAATTTACAGCGCCGCGAATAAACGGCCAGGTTAACGCAGAGCTCTTCGGTCGGATTTTCCGGGGCTTTCTTTCTATCTGAATGTCGCCTTTGCTGCGAACAACAATTGCGTCCATTTTCGGTCCGCGCATCATAATTCCTTCAATCAACGCCTGACCGCCAATCATTGTTTTAAATTTTTCTTGATTTTGGGGCATAACTCTTCATCCTTATTGGGTTACAGGCAGCTCAACTGTCACCAAAGTACCACCATCCGCTGCATTTTCCAGCGTTAGTGTTCCGCCATGCATCGTAACGATTTCGTCACAAACCGCCAGACCTATACCGGAGCCTCTGGCTTTTGAGCTTCCTTTATAAAATTTCTTTTTAACCAGAGGAAGTTCATCCTCCGGAATGCCTGGACCATGATCCCGAATCGTAACAATCACAGTGTTTTCCACATGGCTGATTGCTGTTTCAATCTGCTTACCTTCAGAGCCGTGCTTTGCCGCATTGTCCAGAATATTTAAAAACACCTGCCGCAGTCGCATAGGATCGCAGGAAATTTCAGGCATTTCCATATCCGTGTCCAGATACTTTACCTGAATGCCATCTTGCGCCAAGCGGCTTCCATACATATAAATGACATCTTCAAATTCGCTGCGTATATCCACAAGTTCCATGTTAAGGGTCATGCGGCCATCCTGAATCCGCGTAAAATCAAGCAGTTCCAACACCATTTCTGTCAGGCGTCCTGCCTCCCGGTGAATGATTTTCATGCCACGGCGTGTATCGCCGTTTAAGTCATTACTGCTTAAAAGCGTTTCGCTCCAACCGGTAATCGCTGTCAGCGGTGTACGCAGCTCATGGGATAGTGAGGAAATAAACTCCGCCTGCATTTTTTCATTTTGGTTGATCTGGATGGACATCTCGTTGATCGTATCCGCCAGTTCGCCGATCTCGTCATCAAATTCCGTTTCAATTTGAATACCGTAGCTGCCACTTGTGATCTTCTTCGCCTTTTCAATAATTTCCCCTAGAGGCACAAGAATCGATCGTATATGGTAATTACTGGTAATCAATACCACAGTTGCCACCAAAATCAGCGTCAGCAGCGAAATAAGTGCAACATAGCCAATTTGCAGATCTATAGACGCTGTCGGTATCACAAAACGGAAGATACCTACTAACCGGCCGTCGCTGTAAAGCACCGGACTGGATAACGCCAAAATTCGTCTATCCCTGCCGGAATCCAATCCCATATAGGAACAAACCGTTTTCTTTTCAATTGCTTCATTAACATCTGCTGTTTTGGGCGTTTCTTCTGCAAAAGCGGCATGAGAAGATGTTATGACTTCACCGCTCTTATCAAGAAACTGCAGCGCAATACCATCTCTGTCTCCAAAAGAAGCCGTATAGGAAACACAGGCATCGTACAGCGCTTCAGCGCTTTGATCCAATTGGCTATCCACGTACCGGGTAGTCTCTTCCGTGAGCCTGTGCATATCTCTTTCCGTTCCGGAGTAGCTAAACCATGCAAAAAACGCCGAAACGATTAAGACGCAAGCAATACCTAATGTACCGATAACTGCCACAGTGTTCAAAAACCAACGTCCGCGCAGACCTTTCACTTTTACAGCAGGTTTTCTGTTTCTTTTCTTCATGCTCCCCATTTATATCCAAAGCCCCATACAGTAGTGATGTAGGTAGGATTTGCAGTATCATCTTCAATCTTGATGCGAAGGCGGCGGATGTTTACATCAACAATTTTGAGTTCACCTTCATAATCACGACCCCACACGGCAGAGAGAATCTCTTCCCGGGAAAGGGCTCTGCCCGGATTCTGCATAAACATTTTCAAAATTGCATATTCCACCTGGGTAAGACGCACGCGGCTACCGGTTTTTTCCAGGGTATGGTTCCGCGTGTTCATAACGAAGGGACCTTGGGAAAGCAACTCACTGTCTGCACTCATATCGCCGCCAAGGCGACGGTACAGCGCATCAATTCTGGCAGTTAACTCCGCCGGAGAGAACGGCTTTGTAACATAGTCGTCGGCTCCGGTCATAAGGCCGGTAATCTTATCCATTTCTTGGGTGCGGGCAGTCAGCATGATAATGCCGATCTGCTTATTGGTAGCGCGGATTCGCCGGCAAACCTCAAAGCCATCAATATCCGGCAACATGATATCCAAAATGGCAACACCAATATCCGGATGCTCCCGAAGCTTGTCCAGCGCCTCCTGGCCGGTACCCGCTTCAATCGCATCATAGCCTGCACGCTTCAGGTTGATTACAACAAAACTGCGGATGTTGACTTCATCCTCTAAAATCAGTACTTTTCTCATAATACACCTCTCTTGAGTTAGTATTAGTATAACATAATCAGCAGGAAAAGCAACGTTATTTCACTACCACATTCCCCTGTCCGAGAACGCTGTTAAGTTCCTTGAGCATATCCTTGTTTAATGCACAACGGGTACCCCTGCGCAGCTTGGTGTCTGCAAAATACACCACCGCATTATTTTCGCCGGGGAACATATTCAGAATCGCTTTGATCTTGGGAAACAGCGGACCATCCTCTGTGGGCAATTTCAAGTATAACGTTCCCTGCCGTGGCAGCTCGTCCACTATAATATTTGTGCCCTGCTTTGCAAAATCAGAAATTGGTCGCGCACGGTTAATTACAATTTGCGCTTCCTTATCATCCCGAAGGGATAATCGGCCGGTAATTACCACCGGTAAATTCTCCTTCAGGTAACCGCCGTACTGACTGATCACATTGGAAAATGCAAGCATTTCAATGGCAGCCGTATCGTCTTCCAGGGTGACATATGCCATCATAGTATTGTTACGTGTGGTTTTCATTTTAATCGTCTGCACAACGCCGGCAACACTTACAATCTGATTATCCTGATAAGTGCTCTCCTCATCCGTCAGCGCACCAATTGGCACCACATGCGTACCACGAAGCAAGCTACGGTAATCATCCATAGGATGTCCGGACAGATAAATGCCTGTGGTTTCTTTCTCCATGAGCATTTTGTCTGCTTTTTTCAGTTCCGGAAGAGATGGAATAGGAATTGACGCCGCTTTGCACTCGTTTTGAAATAAGGAAAATAGCCCCATCTGTCCTTCCAGATTCTTCTTTCTGGAGGTTGCGATGCTATCCATCATACTATCGTAAACCGCTAACAGCTCACTGCGATGATGGCCGAAACAATCCATTGCGCCACACTTAATGAAGTTCTCCACAGCGCGTTTATTCAGTTCGTTTTCGCCCATGCGGGAGATGAAGTCCTCCAGCGAAGCGAACAAGCCATCTTTTTCCCTGACTGCAACCATGCTGCGAATCAGTCCGCGGCCCACATTCTTCACCGCGCCCAGTCCAAAGCGAATACCGTCACCTTCTACGCTGAAGCAATCCTTGGAATGGTTAATATCCGGTGGCAATGTGGCAATCCCCAATTCTTTACATTCTGCAATATATCCGGAAATTTTTGTAGCAGAATCCAGCACTGAGGTCATTAAAGCCGCCATGTATTCCTTGGGATAATGACATTTCAAATACGCAGTCTGATAGGCCACCACCGCATAGCAAACAGCGTGGGCTTTATTAAAAGCATAGTTAGCAAAATCAACAATTTCATCATAAATTGACTGGGCAACGGACTCGCTGACACCCTTTGCCACAGCGCCGGGAATCCCCTGTTTTTCATCACCATAGACGAAGACCTTCCGTTCTTCCTCGATCACCTTCATTTTTTTCTTGGAAATCGCGCGACGGATATTGTCAGCCTGTCCCATTGTGTAACCGCCAAGAGACCGGAAAATTTCAATTACCTGCTCCTGATAAACGATACATCCGTAAGTAACCCGAAGGATTGGCTCAAGCAGCGGTGTTTTATAGGTCACCTTCCGGGGATCCAACTTGTTGGCTACAAATTTGGGTATGGAGTCCATGGGGCCGGGGCGATACAGCGCAACAATCGCCGTAATATCTTCGATGGATGTAGGCTTCATGTCCATGCAAACCCCGGTCATACCGATGGATTCCATCTGAAACACGCCTTGGGTGCGTCCTTCAGCCAGCATAGCAAAAGTTTCCGGATCATCATCCGGTATGCGATCAATATCAAAATCCGGTGTATGAAGTCTTACCTGCTCCTGGGCATCCTTGATCACGGTCAGATTGCGAAGGCCCAGAAAATCCATCTTCAAAAGGCCAAGTTCCTCAATAGTGGTCATTGTGTATTGGGTAACAATGGTTTCATCATTGCAGGAAAGCGGCACATAACTACACACCGGCTCGGCGGTAATCACCACGCCTGCCGCATGGGTAGAGGTATTCCGGGGCATGCCCTCCAGGTTCATTGCCGTGTCAATCAGCATGCGTACCCGTTCATCTGCATCATACATTTCCTTAAGCTTGGGAGAAATATTCAGTGCATCCTTCAGGGTAATGTGCAGCGGCATGGTGGGAACCAGTTTAGCCACCACATCCGTCTCTGCATAGGAAAAATTCAGCGCGCGGCCCACATCCCGAATAGCGCCTCTAGCCGCCATTGTGCCAAAGGTTGCGATCTGCGCCACATGGTCAGCGCCGTATTTTCTGGTTACGTAATCAATAACCTCACCTCTGCGCTCCTGACAGAAGTCCGTATCAAAGTCAGGCATGCTGACACGTTCCGGGTTCAGAAACCGTTCAAAAATCAGCGCATATTTCATGGGATCTACTTCGGTAATATGCAGGCAGTACGCCGCAATAGATGCGGCGCCGGAACCACGTCCGGGACCGACAGGGATGCCGGACTCCTTTGCATATCGAATAAAATCCCAAACGATCAAATAGTAATTGACATAGCCCATCCGGCTGATAACACCGATTTCATACTCCAACCGCTGTAAATAGCTTTCCGGGGGATTATCGTAGCGCTGGCGAAAGCCATCCATACACAGCTTGCGGAAATAGCTTTCACTGGTATACCCCTCCGGCACCGGGAAAACAGGTAAATGATATTGGTTGAATACAAATTCCACATTGCATCGTTCAGCAATGTTTGCAGTATTTTCAAAAGCCTCGTCACAGTTAGGGAACAACTGACGCAGCTCTTCCTCACTTTTAAGGTAAAATTCATCGGAAGAAAATTTCATGCGATTAGGATCGTCTACCGTTTTTCCCGTCTGAATACACAGCAGGACATCCTGCATTTTTGCGTCTTCCTTGCGCAAATAATGGGCATCGTTGGTAACCACAAGGCCAATTCCCGTTTCTCTGGAAATACGCATAACACCTTGGTTCACTACACCTTGCTCCTCAATGCCATGATCCTGCAGTTCCAGATAGAAATTACCCTCGCCAAAAATACTGCGCATTTTCAGCGCGTATTCTTTTGCGGCTTCATAGTCATCTTCCATCAGCCGTTGCGCAATTCCACCGGCAAGACAAGCACTTAACGCAATGATGCCTTCGTGGTACTTTTCCAGCAGCGTCAAATCCACTCTTGGCTTGCCGTAAAAACCGTGAATAAATGCTTCCGACACCAAAAGGCATAGATTTTCGTAACCTTTGCTATTTTCACACAGTAAAACAAGATGATACGGATCATTATCAATACCGTGAATGCGATCCTCTATACCCCTGCGGGCAACATAAACCTCACAACCGATAATGGGTTTAATACCGGCATCCTTTGCGGCCTTATAAAAATCAATACAGCCATACATAACGCCATGATCTGTCAAAGCAATTGCAGTCTGCCCCAATTCTTTGACACGGTCCATCATGCCGCCTATACGGCACGCGCCGTCCAAAAGGCTATATTCAGAGTGAACATGCAGGTGAACAAAGCTCATTGTTTCTACTCCTTCGCCATTTGCACCAGCTTTTGTAAGCGGTGGTTCATAGCTGATTTCGTGATAGGTGGTTCCATCATGGCAGCCAGCTCGGTTAAAGATAATTCCGGATTGTTAAGGCGGGCGGTAGCTGCCTGTATTAGCTTCGGGGGCAGGGATTCCAGTGCGCCTCTGCTTTGCAATATACGAAGGGCTAACATCTGTTCCTGGGCAGCCTCCACGACTTTAGATGTATTGGCTTCATCGCAATTACAGCGGCGGTTTACTTTGTTGTTCAATTCTTTCTCAAGCCGTGCTTCCATGATGCCCATAGCCCCAATGGGAGCGCCTAAACATGTCAAACAATCAGATATCTGGTCACTGTTTTTCAAGTAAAGCACCTGACCGCCGCCCCGGCCGGCAACCTTTGGTGAAAATCCCAGAACCTCTTGCATCAATGTATAACCCTCGCGGGCGACACTATGGTGCGTCGTTGTCAATTCCATATGGTAGCCTTTTTCCGGGTCAGTTACAGAACCGCCGGCCAAAAATGCGCCTTTTAAGAAGGCAATCTTGCAGCAATCATCTTCCACAACCGCAAGATTGATATGTAAAGAAAGGGTGCTGTCGGTTTCAAATCCGTAAGCGTCCATAATTGTGCGGATTTTATTCTGGTCTGTAATTTGGAAGATCAGCTTTCCTTGTGACTCCATATCCGGCAGCACATCAAAGGCGACAGAAAATGCCTTTTTAAACAATTTGGGAAGTTGTTGCGCAAACTCTCTGCTTTCTGTAATAATCCGAATACCGGTTTGGGAAAAGCTGTTGCAAAACAACAGCACGCCAAAGCTTTGTGCTAAAGCGCAGCAACGTTTTTGAGGAAAGCTACGGCAAATTTCCATTTTCACATTTGCCGAAAAAGAAATCGCCATATCACTGTCCTCCTTGCATAAATCATTTTCTTACCAAATCCGCATTTCCGGTTCCAAACGAATTGCAGATTGGGCATATACCTTGTCGGAAACCTGACGAAGCAGTTGCTGCACATCCTTGGCAGTGGCGTTTCCAACATTTACAACAAATCCAGCATGTTTTTCTGAAACGGCAGCATCCCCGATGCGGAAACCTTTCAATCCGGCCCGGTCGATCAGCGCCGCAGCATAGCCGCCTACCGGGCGCTTAAAAGCAGAGCCTGCGGAGGGCAAATCCAGCGGTTGAGATGCTTTTCTGCGTTGTAACAAATCCTGCATTTGTGCCTTGATATCCGCTACAGGCTTTGACGAAAGAGCAAACACAGCAGAAAGAACAATGCCGCCATCTTCCTCCAAACGGCTATGACGGTAAGAAAAATCCATTTCTTCAGCAACAAAAGTGATGATTTTCCCATCCGGATACATCACATCTACAGATTCACATACTTGCGATATTTCACCGTTGTAAGCGCCGGCATTCATATAGATGCCACCACCAATTGTTCCCGGAATTCCATGCGCAAACTCCATGCCGCCAAGACCAAGTCCCGCTGCAAATACCGCCGCGCGGCTCATAGTCACGCCGGCAGAAACACGAATATGGGTCTTCCCGATTCGCTCCAAACCGTCCATACAATCTTTCAAGCAGATCACGATATCATCCAGTCCGGCATCCGGGGCCAGCACATTTGTTCCTGCGCCAAGAATACGATATTTTTTGTCCAACAAAGAGGACACTTTCAGAATTTGCGCCAATTCTTCCGTGCTTTTCGGAAAAGCCATTACCTTCGCCGGACCACCGATGCGAAAAGAAGTATGCTTTGCCATAGGCTCGGCAAACTTTAAAACAATATCAGGCAGTAAATCAGCAAGTTTCTGCCGAAAATCCGTGTTTTCCATCATAAACGCCTCCGGGTGTATGATTATTTATACTATATCATATCCTTTAAGAATATGCAATTATTACAAACAGTAATTTTCTGTTACGGAGCAAAATTTTTTCCTAATTATATGCATAAAGCAGGGCTACCGGTTCCTCGGTAGCCCTGCTATGTAAAATTAATTATTTTTCCACGATTTCTAAAATTTCCATAGGACATGCTTTTACACAAATACCGCAGGAAATGCACTTGCTGGTAGGACCTTCAGCAGGTGCCACCATCACCTTCATGGGACAAACCTCCACGCATTTGCCGCAGGAAGTACATAATTTCTTATTAATCATGTAAACACCGGTTTTGGGATTTTGGGTGATTGCACCGGCTTCGCAGGCTTTCATGCACTTGCCGCACTGAATGCAGGTCATAGGCTTTGCGCCGGTACCCTTGGCAACAATGCGAATGCAGGAAAGATCTTCGTTAAATTCCTTGTAAAACGCAGTTGAGCAAGCACGGACACATTCAAGACATGCCATACACTCCGTATTCTTCTTCACAGAAAGTCTCTTCATCAGAAAAAACTCCTTTTCTAAATATTTTCCAGAATATTATAACTGACAAAAGCGCAAATAGCAATGCTTTATTTTAGATTTTTTCTGTTTTTGCAATATATTGTGTAAAATGTTTTTCGATTAATCTTCGAAAAGTGGGTAATAATATTTTTGCATTCATTTTTATAGGAGGTTATTATGAAAAAATTTACCATTATCGCACTTGTGGTTATTCTTAGCGTTTCATTGGTAGCTTGCGGCAGAAAAAATAAGGAAGAAATTACACCCACAACAACAGCGCCCACCACGAGTCCCACAACCAGACCCACCACAGAGCCTACCTTTGAAACAAACATTCCTGATCCCAGTGTGGACACCAGCATGCCTGACATGACAGACATGATGGACGACATGGGTTTAACGGATGATACCAGTGTGACCGACAGCACAAAAGGCTAACACATTCTGGGGATTTCCCCAGATACATAGAAAAATGCAAAACCTTTCTGCGTGTTGTTGTCTGCACAGGGGGCAAAATACTACTACCACTTAAAACGAGTGGCAGATATAAAGGAGGGTACAATATGGGTGCAAAAGGTTGGGCAATCACCATGGGTTTAGGCGCTGCTGCAGGCGCTGTGGGTATTCTTATGATGTCACGGAACAATCCCACCCGTCGACTGGCAGCACAGGCGGCAAACAAAGTGGAAGAGGCAGCCTGGAAAGTGTCAGATAAGCTGACGCAAAAATTCGACCTGTAAAAACCGGGAGGCTTGGCCTCCCGGTCAATTATTTTGCGTTGACAACAACCATTTCATCCTTGGTGCTAACAGAGATTTTGGAAACCGGCTTTTCAAAAGAATCAATAATGATCTCTGAAATAGGATCTTCCAGTTCCTTTTGAATCGTACGCCGCAGATTACGTGCGCCATAGGTAACAGAAAAAGCCTTCTTAACAAGCAGTTGCCGCACCGCATCGTTCCAAGACAGTTCCAGCCCCCGGCTTGCCAGACTTTCCTTCAATTCTCCAAGCATAATATCTGCAATACCGGCGAAATTGTCTTCTGAAAGATGATTGAACGTAATAATTTCATCCACACGGTTGATAAACTCCGGACGCAAGAATTCCCGCAGTGCCTTCATGGTTTTATCTTTGACCATATCCTGGTCACTACGGCCGAAGCCGAGACCGCCTACGCGGTCTTCAGAGCCGGCATTGGATGTCATAACAATAATAGTGTTTTCAAAATTAACAACGCGCCCCTGGGCATCTGTAATCCGACCGTCATCCAAAACCTGCAGTAAAATGTTCAGAACATCCGGATGTGCCTTCTCAATCTCGTCAAACAGCACCACGCTATAAGGCTTGCGGCGAATCTTCTCCGTCAGCTGACCAGCCTCATCGTAACCAACATAACCGGGAGGTGAGCCAATCAGTTTGGAAACAGTATGCTTTTCCATATATTCGGACATATCCAAACGTATCAGCGAATCAACGCTGTCAAACAAGTCGTTTGCAAGCTGTTTTACAAGTTCCGTCTTACCAACACCGGTAGGACCGACAAAAATAAAGGAAACCGGCCGTTTCTTGGGGGATACGCCAACGCGATTTCTGCGAATCGCCCTGGATACAGCCTCAACAGCCTCGTCCTGACCCACAATATGTTTCTTCAACCGGTCAGCCAATCCTTTAATTAGGGCATATTCCTGCGCCTTGATCTTGCTTGCGGGAATTTTCGTCCATAGTTCGATAATCCGTGCCAAATTTTCCAAGGTAACGCTAGGAGCAGGAATTTTATCCAGCTGTTCGATTTCAGCGGCGATCTGGCACAGCTTGCTACGTATATCTGCCAAACGCTCGTAATGCTCGTTCTCCGTATCATCGGTAAGCATTTTCAGCTCCAGTTCGTAGTCATCCCGTTCTTTTTTCAATTCAGCAAGCCGGGATATTTCCTTGCATTGCAGATTTACATCTGAGCAAGCTTCATCCATCAAATCGATTGCCTTATCCGGCAGGAATCTGTCTGTAATATACCGTTCTGAAAGGATGACACATTGCCGCGCAATTTCAGGAGAAATGGATACTCCGTGAAACTCTGCATAAGCCTTTGCAATCCCCTGCATGATTTGGCATGCCTCTTCAATGCTGGGCTCCGACACGGAAACCGGCTGGAATCGCCGTTCCAAAGCCGCATCCTTTTCAATGTGCTTACGATATTCCGTAAAGGTAGTAGCGCCAATTACCTGAATTTCTCCGCGAGACAGCGCAGGTTTCAGAATGTTGGCAGCATTCATAGAGCCTTCCGCATCGCCTGCGCCCACCAAATTGTGGACCTCGTCGATTACAAGAATGATGTTACCATTTTCCTTGATCTCCCCTACAAGACTCTTCATCCGACTTTCAAACTGACCCCGAAACTGGGTACCTGCTACCAATGCTGTCAGATCCAGCAGAAAAACCTCTTGGTCCTTCAGTTTATACGGAACATCTCCCGCCGCAATTCGCTGGGCAAGGCCCTCTGCAATCGCCGTTTTACCAACGCCAGGTTCACCAATAAGGCAAGGATTGTTCTTCTGTCGCCGATTCAGGATCTGGATAACACGCTCTGTTTCCGTATCCCGACCGATCACCCGATCCAGCTTGCCTTCCCTTGCTCTGCCGGTAAGGTTCATGCAGTAGCTGTCCAGAAATTTATGCTTATTGGCCTTTTTCTTAGGATGTTCTCCGGTGTTTTTATCACCGTTTTCTTTATTTTCATCCTTTTTCTTTGGCAAATTCTCCCCATTGAACATCTGGTTGAACAGTGGGAAAGTGGCGGTGCGGCTGTCCAGCTCAGCCTCATCCTGGCCTTCGCCATCCAGTTGCCCGAACATACTGCCCATTTCTTCACTGAGGGTATCCAAATCTTCTTCAGAAATACCCATTTGCTTTACAGCTGTGTCGATCTGAGGAATGCCCAAGCCCCGGGCGCACCGCAGGCAGTAGCCTTCATTCATTGTAACACCGTTTTCAATTTTTGTAATAAAAACGACAGCAATATTCTTTTTACACTTGGTACATAATTTAGGTTGCATGGTCAAATCACTCCATTTCTGCCGAAGAATATATCATACTTTCTCCGGAAAATGAAAAACATTTTATTAATTTTATTCCAGGCATTCAAATTTTTCAATGCCGTCATCATACCATAAGTGGGTCATATACAATCCACCGGGGGGAACAGTCGGACCGGCAGCCGTGCGGTTACCGCTTTCCAGAATCGCGCCAATCTCCTTTGGTGCAATCTTCCCTTCTGCTGCATAAACGATCGTACCTGCCATTGCCCGGGCCATATTATACAAGAAACCATTGGCACAGACCTTGAGGAAAAGCAGATTTCCCTGCCGCTCTACATTATAATAATATACTGTACGCACGGTAGATTTCACATCCGTTCCCACAGAACGCACAGCAGCGAAATCATGTGTACCTACAAATTGTTGCGCCGCCTGCTGCATAATCTTTTCATCCAGATGTTTGGGATAAAACCAGGCGCGATTAACGTAAAAGGGGTCGCGCACTCTGGAATTATAAATTACATAGGTATATTCCTTTCGGGCGCAGGAACCGATGGCATTAAAGTCATCATGAACATCAAAAGCCTTTGTAACCACAACATCAGCAGGTAAATGCGTGTTTAACGCGTAAGGAAGCCGATCCACCGGAATCGTAGAATCTGTCCGGAAATTTGCCACATAGCATTTTGCATGAACACCGGCATCAGTACGGCCACAGCCTGTTACGTGCACATCGTGACCAACAATCATTGAAATGGCTTTTTCCAAGGTTTGCTGAACTGTAACCAAATCCTTTTGGGTCTGCCAACCGTGATAACGAGTGCCCTCATATGTCAAAAATAACGCAATGTTACGCATATATACCTCACAGCCCATAAAGGCGAAGAACCACAATTATGCAGATCATGCAAAAGCCTGCAGCAAAAGCCTTGAAATCCACCAGCTTATAGCGCAAAAGCTTCATCTTCGTACGACCGTCACCACCTTGGTAGCAACGGCATTCCATGGCAACAGCCAATTCATCTGCCCGCCGGAAAGCGCTGATAAACAGCGGCACTAAAATCGGCACAAGGGATTTTACCCTTTTTAAGAGATTGCCGCTTTCAAAATCGGCGCCTCTTGCTTTTTGGGCAGACATAATCCTGTCCGTTTCCTCAATCAGCGTTGGAATAAACCGCAGCGCAATGCACATCATCATGGAAAGCTCGTGGACGGGCATACGCAGTTTCTTCAGCGGGCTGAGCAGCGACTCCAAGCCGTCTGTTAAAGCAATAGGAGAAGTCGTGTAGGTCAAAAGAAATGTACCGGTAATCAGCATCAAGATCCGTGCCATCATAAACAGCGCTCTGACAATGCCTTCCCAATAGATAGTGATAACCCAGAATTTGACGATAACATTCTCACCAGTAGTAAAAAATATATTCAAAATGCCGGTAAAAATCAAAATCATCACCAGCGGTTTCATACCACTGACAATTGCCTTTAACGGGATCGTGGAAATGGCGATGGTTGCCGCCAAGAAGCCAAAGACAGCCAAATAAGAAAGCCAGTTATCCGCTGTAAAGAGCGCAACGATATATCCTACCAAAAGCAGCAGCTTTGTGCGAGGATCCAAGCGATGTATCGGTGAATTTCCCGGGAAATACTGACCCATTGTAATATCCTTAAGCATTTGCCTGTCCTCCCTTCAAGGAAGTCAGAACGTGGGCAGCCTGCTCAATGGTATACACCTGTGGCACATCCAAACCCAATTCCCGGAGCTTTAAAAATACCTTGGTTACATCCGGAATATCCAGACCCATCTGCAACAATTGCGCAGCATGTTCAAACACTTCATCGGGGGTGCCATCCATCACAAGCCTTGCATCATTCATCACCAAAAGCCGGTCAGCAAGGCGCGCCACATCCGTCATGGAGTGGGTGACCATCATAATGGTTGCATGTTTTGCCTGACGATAGGCATTAATATTTGCAAGGATTTCTTCCCTACCCTCCGGATCCAGGCCGGCGGTTGGCTCATCAAGAATAAGAACTTCCGGTTCCATTGCAATCACACCGGCAATAGCAACGCGACGCTTTTGCCCACCGGACAAATCAAAAGGTGATGCTTGCAATTGATCATCCGTAATACCAACGAAGCCTGCTGCTTCCCGAACACGCCGGTCCACCTCTTCAGGCTTTAAACCCATATTTTTCGGTCCGAAAGCAATGTCCTTATAAACTGTTTCCTCAAAAAGCTGATACTCCGGATACTGGAATACCAACCCCACACGAAAACGGCATTGCCGAGTAAAATTCTTATCCAGCCAAATATCCTTACCATCCAGCAAGACATTGCCGGCATCAGGTTTTAGCAAACCGTTCAGGTGTTGCATCAAGGTGGATTTACCGGAGCCCGTATGACCTATAATACCTATAAATTCACCGCGCTGCACGCAAAAGGACACATTCTTCAACGCAACATGTCCAAAGGGCGTATCAGGACTATAAGTATGTTCTAGGTTTTTAACCTCCAAAATTGCTGCCACTGTCTCTATCCTCCGTCAAGCCTTTATTGCATCATAAAGTGCCTGCGCACATTCTTCAGCGCTCAATTTATCCAAGGGTAAATTGAAACCTCTTTTGTTTAATTCATTACATAGCTCCACTGTTTCAGGCGCAGCAAGGCGAAGGCTGTGAAGTGCTTCCACCTGGGAGAAAACCTCCTGGGGTGTACCATCCGCCGCCACCTTGCCTTCGTTCAATACCACAACACGCTGTGCCTGTGCCGCCTCATCCATATGGTGCGTAATCAGTACAACTGTTATGTTTTTCCCTTCATTCAGTTGTGTAATCGTCTCCATGACTTCCCGGCGACCTCTGGGGTCCAACATTGCTGTTGGTTCGTCCAGAACAATACATTTAGGCTGCATCGCAATAATACCGGCAATTGCAATCCGCTGCTTTTGACCGCCGGACAAAAGATGGGGCGCATGATTGGCAAAAGCATACATGCCAACTTGTTTCAGTGCATTATCAACCCGTTGACGAATCGCAGGACTGGAAACGCCCAAATTCTCCGGACCAAAGGCCACATCTTCTTCTACCACATTGGCAACGATCTGATTGTCTGGATTTTGAAACACCATTCCAACGCTGCGGCGCACGTCCATCAGTTTTTCCTCGTTGGCGGTATCCATACCATAAACGTACACCTTGCCGCCATTGGGCAGAAGGATAGAATTAAAATGCTTTGCCAGAGTAGATTTCCCGCAACCGTTACTACCCAGAATTGCAACAAAACTACCCTGTTGTATTGTTAAATTCAAGTCCTCAAATACGGCGACGCCGGGCGTGTCATCCACGCCCGGATAGCTGTATGATAAATGCTCTACGGAAATTGCAGCTTGCAATTCAATTCCTCCAATCAGGGTGTCCATCTTCCTGCCGCGCCGCAAGGCAGCATCAGGCCGCTGGCGGTCACAGGCAATCCCAGCTCACCCACCGCGGTGCTACCGCCGTGAATGCCGCCGAAAGCAATATCCGACGCATAGCCCACTGCCGACGGTGCCAAGCCGGTGGTATATGAGTTGATAATAACAAACAGCGGATTATCCGTTAACAACTTCACTGTTTCTAACAAGAACGGATAAAAACTGGTTTCCATCTTCCAAATTTCGCCGCTGGGTCCTCTGCCGTAACTGGGTGGATCCATAATAATTCCATCATAGCGTCGATTTCTGCGGATTTCTCTTTGTATAAACTTACCGCAATCGTCAACAATCCAATGAATTGGCTTATCTGCCAAATTGGAAGATTTCGCATTTTCCTTTGCCCAGGCAACCATACCTTTCGATGCATCCACATGGTAGACTTCTGCGCCACCGGCCGCAGCAGCCAGTGTTGCGCCACCGGAGTAGGCAAACAAATTAAGCACACGCACCGGACGACCGGCAGATGCCACTTTATCCCGGATATAGTCCCAGTTGGCAGCCTGTTCCGGAAACACGCCGGTATGCTTGAAGTTCATCGGTTTTACGTTGAATGTCAAATAATCCTTGTAATGAATCTGCCACCGCTCCGGTAGATTATGGTTCGTCCAATGTCCACCGCCTGTGTTAGATCGAACATAACGCGCATCATATTTTTTCCAGCCGGGATGCGCGTGGGGCGTATCCCAAATCACCTGGGGATCGGGACGCACTAAAAGATACTTCCCCCAACGTTCCAATCGCTCACCGCCGGTGGCGTCTAAAAGCTCATATTCTTTCCATTCATCGGAAATCCAAATCATCTGTTTCTCCTCATTCAGCCGGTGTAACAGTCGTTCCTCCGCTTCCCGGAACAGTGGGTGTTGTTTCCGTCGGCGTTGTCGCTTCCTCGTTTTTGAGTTCACCGACCGTTGCCCTGTTGTGGACGGCACAACCCTTATACGGTAGCTTTACACCATTGTTAAGCGTTCCATTAAAGCCGGTAAATGTTACATCATTGCCGTTATCGTCAACAAGATAAACGTAATTATCTTTATAGAATTTGGACTCAAGTCCATGGGGTTTCGCCCGCAAAATATCATTAACTGTGTTTTTGGTGATTTTCAAAAGTGCTTTCTTGGAAACCTTAACCGAGCTGTCATTTTTAGCAGCCTGTTTACAGTAATCATTGGCAACGCCCTTACCAACAGAGCAATAATCCACACTAACATGCTTATCGCAAAGGCCGGCCGGCACATCCTCCGGGTAAACCAACGCACTGGACACGCGGCTTCCGCGCACATCCTTTTTACAGGCATCGGTAGCAATCTTACCGGAATCCAAACACACAGAAACAGAAACCATCTTCCCGGAATTGTATAATTTGATGTTTTTCAATCCGTCATGAAGCGGTTCCATAACATTTTTCCAAAGGCGGGACGCCGGGTTGAATCCCAAATTAATTACCTCCGGCGTATCGTATCCGCACCAGACAGCCGCTGTGTAGTAGCCGGTATAGCCACAGAACCAACGGTCTCTGCTGCTGGATGTTGTACCGGTTTTACCGGCAATATCCACATCGTAGAAATCCGCACCGGCGCCGGTACCGGTGCTAACCGCATTGGTCAGGCAATAGTTGATATAATCAACCGCCTTTTCGCTCATAACTTCGCGGCTTTCCTGCTCATTGTCCAAAACCAAATTACCCTTACGGTCATAAACTTTTGTATAAGTTCTTCCCGACCGATAAACGCCGTTATTGGGGAAAGTGGCAAATGCGCAAGCCATATCTCTCACGGTGACACCGTGCTCCTGTGCGCCTAATGCCAGAGAGGAAAATTGCAGATCTTCGTCTACAAGTGTAGACAGACCAAGCTGGTCTTTTGCAAACTCGAAGCCGTAGGTTGCGCCAATCTTCTTCAAAGTATTTGCGGCAACCGCATTGACAGAATCCTCGATACCGCTGAAAACCGTTCTGGAATAAGAGTAGGTGCGAGTATCATTCTTCGGCCATGCACCGTCATCGTATTCAAGGGGCAAATCCCGAATGACAGTTGCAGGTGTAATACTTCCCTGCTCAAAACCAGCGGCATAAACCGTCAGCGGCTTGATGGAAGAACCGGATTGCAGCACAGATTGGGTTGCACGGTTAAAGCCAAAATGGACCTTATCGTTTCCAACGCCACCTGCCATTGCCACAATATCACCGGTTTTATTGTTAATAACCACAATTGCAGATTGCAGCTGCTGTGCGCTTCTGGTTTCCGGGATATTATCCAAATCCTTATAGATTTTGTCCACCTGCTTTTGCACTTTCATATCAATAGTTGCGTAGATATGATATCCGCCACAGTTAATTTTATTTAGATAATACTCCCAAATATCCTGATCCCATTCCGTCACGTTATCCTGCTGCGCCATATCCCTGGCAACATCTTTCAGCAAGGCATCCACAAAATAGGAATAAACTTCCTGAGATGCATCTGACTTAATTTCCGGAACCGTTTTACATTCCGGACATTTGCCCTTCTTGGAATCACCAAAAGTGCTGCGGATTCCCTCGTAACCGCAATCTGGATTTGCGCACACTACCCACTTATCTTCGTCAGCAATAGTGGATTTGAGTACCAATTCCTGGGCAACCGCCTCATCATACTCCTCCTGGGTAATGTATTCCTGGGCAAGCAGCTCGCCCAAAACCAGCATTTGACGGTGACGGTTTCTCTGCTTGCCGTTCATCAATTCGCCTTCGTACATAAATTCGGAGTCGCTATAAGGATCAAACATGGAGGGGTTATTGGTGATGCTGATCAAACTTGCGCATTCAGCAACCGTCAACATCTGCAGCTCCTTGCCAAAATAAGCTTCTGCTGCGCTTTTTACGCCACGGCAACCCTGCCCCATGTAAATAGAGTTCAGATATTCTTCAATAATTGCTTTTTTGTCGTTATTCTTCTCCACCAGTGTTGCACTGAAAAATTCCTGCACCTTACGCTGGACCGTAACGCTGTCTTTACCTGTGACGTTTTTAATTAGCTGCTGGGTAATGCTGGAGCCACCTACCGTCTCATCGCCAAAGAACATATTGGCAAAGGCTTTAATGGTAGTAAACCAGTCAACGCCCTGATGCTCATAAAAGCGCTTATCTTCAATCGCGACGGCAGCGTGGATCAAAGGCTCCGGAATTTCCTCATAGGTAGCCTTTTTCCAATCGGTGCTGGCGTAAAGCTCCTGAAGCTCCACAATCTCGCCTTTGGAGTCCACATAATATACGTAGGATGGGGCATCCATATCGTATTCGTCCAACACCACAGATGCATGGGGCAGAATATCCTTCTCAAGGTAATCGCCCATAATGCCCATAAACACGAAACCGCAAACAATACAAATCAGAAGCACCGTTACAAAGGCACCGAAAAGCACCTGCAAAACGGCAAATGCAGTCTTCCACACCCGCAGAACTGTTTCCAAAGACCAGTGCAGTTTCTTTTTCCGGGGCGTAGGTTTATTTCCTTTTTTATTTCGGAACATATTGTTACCTCCATCACAGCAGCTAAGAAGCATGCGTGGTAAAAACAAGTAAATCCGCATAAGCGCATAATATTACGCATACTATTATAGCATACCCCATCACAAAACGAAAGTATTATTTTGTTAATAACTTTTAAATATTGTAAAAAAGCACAAACGAGCGTTTTGAAAACACGTATCCGGAACGTTTTTTCAGAAGCAACAGGAATTTCTCTTGATTTTGCCTATACTTTACCTTACAATGAAAGAAAAAACAGGGAGGAAAAATCAATGAGTGATGAATACGGCAGCGATTTTATGACAATAGTAGACGAGGACGGTACAGAATACGAACTGGAGATTCTGTCCACGCTGGAATATAACGGGCAAAGCTATTTGGCGGTTACGCCGGCAAACCTTGAGGAAGATGAAGACCTGGAAGTCAGTATTCTGAAATCTGTTGAGGAAGATGGCGAACCAATTCTTTGCGCGATTGAAGATGACACTGAATTGGAAACAGTTTATGCCCTTATTATGGAGCAGCTTTACGAAGAAGATGAGGAATAATTTTCTGCCTGCTTGGTGCGTGGTGTGTCCTTTTGGACCCACATCATTTTAACGGGATGTTAGACTTCCTATCCGGATTGCAGACCTCCCGCCTACGCTTTGACGATAGGTGGACGTTGGGAGCAGCTAAGGGTCGGAGCGGCAACCCACCTGCCATATCGTGCAGGTCATAATTGGATGCGCTACGGCTAAAGCGGGTTTGGGGAGCTTCGGCTCCCCTTTTTATTTATAAAATTGTAAACTTTTTCCCATTTTTGCAAAAACCGAAAGAAATAACTTGCAACCGGGGGAAAAATCGAGTATACTTATCAAAGTTATGCGTTATAAGCTGGCGCATTATGCAATGAAAATGAGAGGACTGTATGCTATGAGCGCATCTGACAAGAAAAAGCTTCGTAAGGAGCAAGCCGCTGATCTGCTTACTGAAAGACAGCGCAAAGAACAGGCTGAAGCCAAAAAGCTGAAGAACTATACCATTGCTTTTGTGACATCCATGATTGTAGTTGTTGCAATCGTTTTGGGTATTCTCGCTGTGAGAACTGTTAATAACAGCGGCATTATCCAAAAGAACACCTTGGCTGCCACCATTGGCGATCAGGAGCTGAACTCCGTTGCGTTAAGCTACTACTACGTAGACGCAATTAACAAGACCTACAACGAATGGTATGAACAGTATCAATCCTACACAGATTCCTATTTAAGCATCATGGGTCTGGACACCACCAAGCCGCTGAATAAGCAAACCAATCCGGACACAGAAAAGTCTTGGGCGCAATTCTTTGTAGATGCAGCAATTACCCAGGCGAAAGAAGATTTTGCTCTGTATAACGAGGCAATCAAGCAAGAGTTCAAACTGCCCGAGGACGAGCAAAAGTCATTGGACAACACCCTGAAGAACATTGAAACCTATGCAATTCTGTACGGATACAGCAACGCAGATCAATACCTGCGGGCCAGCTATGGCTACGGTGCCGCGCTGAAAAGCTATTCTGAATACCTTACCAGAAGCACCATTGCCAACGCCTACAACATTGCATATAACGAAGGTCTGACTTACGAGGATAAAGAGATCCGCGAATATGATGAGAAAAACGCCGACGACTTCAATTCCTATACCTACACCAGTGCCTACATCAGCTACTCTGACTTTTTAAAGGATGGCAAAAAGGACGAGGATGGCAATGTCACCTACACCGATGAGCAGCGCGAAGAAGCGCGTAAGGAATTAAAGGCTGCCGCCGATAAAATGGCTAAGGCAAAAGATGCAGAAGATCTAGCGTCCATTGCCAAGGAAATTAAAGACTCCATTAATGTTGAAAAACACACCGATGAGTTGCACACCAACATTAACGCGCCTTTAAATGAGTGGTTGGCAGAAGACGGTCGTAAGTCCGGCGATATTGCTGCGCTTGCCAACACCTCCACAACCGAGGACGAAGATGGCAAGGAAGTAACGCAGACCAACGGCTATTATGTAGTAATTTACCACGGCATTACCGACAACAAAGAACTGATGAGCGACGTCCGTCATCTGCTTGTCAAGTTTGAAGGCGGCACAACCGATGAAACCACCGGTGCAACCACCTATTCCGACGAAGAAAAGGCTGCAGCTAAAAAAGAGGCAGAAAGCTATCTGAAGACCTGGCAGGAAGGCGATGCCACCGAAGAATCCTTCATTGAACTGGTCAAGAAGAACAGCGACGACACCTCTGCTTCCGAAGGCGGTTTGTTTGAAAACATTAACCCTGATTCTTCCTATGTGGAAAACTTCCTGAACTGGTCTATTGATTCCAAGCGGAAGGCCGGCGATGCCGAAGTTATTGAAACCGAGTACGGCTACCATGTTATGTACTACGTTGGCGACAGCGACATGACCTACCGTGATTACATGATCACTGAGGAATTGCGTTCTGCCGAGCATACCGAATGGTTTGACGCGCTGATTGAGGCTGTTAAAGCCACACAAGGCGACATCTCCAAGCTGAAGCTGGATATGACCATCTCCAACGGCTAATCACTACTATCCCCTGCCCAAACGGGCAGGGGATATTTGCATAAAAACGCCTCTTGAGGAAACAATTCTTAAGGGGGTGTTGCTTTGATTGCAAAAAAACATCTTGGTGTCCTTCTGGCAGGGATCTGCGCCGGTGCTGTCAACGGTTTATTTGGTGCCGGTGGCGGCATGGTTTTAGTTCCTTTATTAACATGGCTCACAGACCTGAATGATGATTCCATCTTCCCTGCCTCTGTTTGTATTATACTTCCGGTATGTCTGATTTCCTTATCCATTACCTTTCATAATTCATCCGATCTTTGGAAAACCGCATTTCCGTATTTATTGGGCAGTACAGTTGGCGGGTTGCTGGCAGGTGTTTTCAGTAAACGAATCCCCACGATATGGTTGCACAGGCTTTTAGGCGCACTGATCATTTGGGGAGGTATTCGATATTTATGCTAGAGAGTATTCCGTTTGCACTTTTTATCGGTGTTTTGCTGGGATTTCTTGCCGGGTTGGGTGTTGGCGGCGGCAGCTTGCTGATAATGTGGTTGACATTGGTTTTAAGCATGCAGCACAATACTGCGCGCACAATCAACCTGCTGTTTTTTATCCCTTCTGCAATCATTTCCTCATTTTTCCGCTGGAAGCAAGGCAGTCTGGACATCCCCAAAATTTTACCCGCCATCATCGGCGGGTGTATCAGTGCAGCAATCTTCTCATTGATTAGCAAACAGATCGACATTTCGCTACTAAAAAAGCTGTTTGGAATACTTTTGCTGTTTACCGGTTTTCGGGAACTGCTATATAGACCAAAGAACAAAGCCAGCCGGAACAACTAACGCTCCGGCTGGCAATAATTTTAATGTTTCCGGAAGGACAGATAACCTTCCAGGATCAACGATGCTGCCACAGCATCCACAGTGTTTTTCCGTTTCTTCCCATGATAGTTGTGATCAGACAAAATATTATGGGCTTCCACAGTAGTGCGACGTTCATCCCATAATGCCACCGGCAAACCGGTTGTCTGTTCTACCTGTTTTGCAAATTCGCGGCACAGCTCCGCCCTTACGCCCTCCGTGCCGTCCATATTTTTAGGCAGACCAACAACAATTTCACCGACATTGCTTTCCCGGACGATTTTGCAAATTTCCGTCAAGGTTTTTTCCATATTTCTGCTGTGAATCACCGTAGTCGCTCCCACAATGCTGCAAAGCAGGTCAGAAACGGCAATTCCGGTCCGCGCATCGCCGTAATCAATCCCCATTACACGCATAATTTTTCTTTCCCTTTCTTATTGTTTTCATTTTGCACCATTATAACAAAAAACGCAGGAAAAATAAAGAAAAAAATTGTTGACGAAACGATTCCCTTGTGGTAGAATGGTTCTACCTGTGAAAAAGGGGTTTTTTGTGCGCCTTTTTCAGCCTCGGGGCGGTAAAAGTAGTTGCCCGCTTCCTAAATTTTTTATAGCCGGGGTGATACAGGGAGGCAAATTTAAGGAGGTGCCGTTATGCGCGTTAAAGTCACTTTGAGATGCTCTGAGTGCAAGCAAAGAAACTACGATTCCATGAAAAACAAGAAGAATGATCCCGACCGTCTCGAAATGAAGAAGTATTGCAGATTCTGCAAGAAGCACACCATTCACAACGAGACGAAGTAAGGAGGCCGCAACATGGCAGAAGTCAAAAAGCAAAACTGGTTTAAAAGATTCTTCGGTGCCATTGCCAGATACTTCCGCGAGCTTTTTAGTGAACTGAAGAAGGTTGTCTGGTCTACTCCCCAGCAGGTGCTGAAGAACACCCTGATTGTCATTGCTTGCGTTCTCGTTGTCGGCGTTTTCATTTGGCTGTTCGACTTTGTTGCTCGAGTAGGCATTGATGCCTTGATCAACCTCTTCAAATAAGAGGTGGGCGATTATGGCTGAAGCTGCAAAATGGTATGTAGTCCATACCTATTCCAGTTATGAGAACACTGTAAAGGCTACCATCGAAAAGACTGTGCAAAGCCGTGGTCTGGAAAATCAGGTTTTGGCAATTTCCATTCCTATGGAAACTGTTACCGAAATCACCGATGCCGGTGTAAGCAAAACATATGAGCGCAAGCTCTATCCCGGCTATGTGTTTGTCAAGATGGTTTACAGCGATAACACCTGGCATGCAATCAAAAGTATCCGCGGAGTTTCCGGCTTTGTCGGCGCATCTGTGGAAGACCCCATTCCCCTGACAGATGATGAAGTCTATGCAATGGGCGTCGAAAAGCGCGAAATCATCGTTAACTACAACGTTGGCGATACCGTTAACATTCTGGACGGTCCGTTCAGCTCCTTCACCGGTGTTGTGGAGTCCATTGATGTTGACAAAAACAGCGTCAGCGTGGTCGTCACCATGTTTGGACGCGAAACTGCCGTTGAGTTTGAACTCGATCAGGTAGAAGTTACAACCCCGTAAACGCGTCACCGGTAAATCCGGTGGAAACGGTGGGAGGGGCAAACGCCCCGCAAGAAATGCGCAGTGCGCATATTACCACATTTTATTCAGGAGGTGCTTATCATGGCACAGAAAGTCACTGGTATTATCAAACTTCAAATCAATGCCGCAAAGGCTACCGCATCCCCCCCTGTTGGTCCCGCTCTGGGTCAGCACGGTGTTAACATCGCTGCTTTCATCAAGGAGTTTCACGCCCGCACACAGAACATGGAAGGCTACAAGATCCCCGTAGTTATCACTGTTTACGCGGACCGCAGCTTTACCTTTATTACAAAGACCCCTCCGACTCCCCTGCTGGTTATGAAGGCAATCGGTCTGGAGAAGGGCTCCGGTGTTCCCAACAAGACCAAGGTTGGTCAAATCACCCGTGCTCAGGTTTCTGAGATTGCTAAAACCAAAATGCCCGATTTGAATGTAAATTCTCTCGAGGCCGCTGAACGTCAGGTTGCCGGCACTTGCCGCTCCATGGGCGTTGTCGTCGTTGACTAATAACTTTTCTGTCCGGAGAAATTCCGGAAATGTGGGAGGATTTTTCCGCATCACCACTTTAAGGAGGAAATAATAAGTGTTTAGAGGTAAAAAGTATAAAGAGAGCGCAAAACTGATTGATCGCTCTGTTCAGTATGATCCCGCAGAGGCCCTGGACCTGGTT
>JAZOUW010000074.1:0-24641 GCA_045658385.1 Faecousia sp. | reverse complement strand
GCCTCTGTAGCTCAGTAGGTAGAGCAGCGGACTGAAAATCCGCGTGTCGTTGGTTCGATTCCGACCGGAGGCACCAGATGCGGGTGTAGCTCATCCGGTAGAGCGCCACCTTGCCAAGGTGGAGGTAGCGAGTTCGAGCCTCGTCACCCGCTCCAGGAAAGAGAGATTAGGAGCGCATTGCGTTCCTAATTTCGTATATGGTACCGTAGCCAAGTGGTAAGGCACGAGTCTGCAAAACTCTGATCCGCCAGTTCAAATCTGGCCGGTACCTCCAAAAAATCCAAGTCCTTTTTGGGGCTTGGATTTTTTTATCCAAGCCGACAGGCTTGGTATATCATCGCGACGCAGTCGTGTATATCACCAACAACGGTTCACCGTTGTTGTATCTCATCACACCGCAGGTGTGTATTTCTGTCGGCTTGATGATATACAAAACTTCGTTTTGATGATATGCAATTCCTGCGGAATTGATGATATACAACGGCAAGCCGTTGATTTTATTTGAGCCTTATAGTATAATCGTTGTAAAGGAAGTGTGATTATGCCCAAGAATTATTTGCTTGTTTATTCAGAACAATTAGCAACTGATATAGAATTGCTCTCTCAAACTATTAAAGCACCGTCAAACTCACTTTTCCAAATTCGCAAAAGTTCAAGTAGTGTTTATGCGAATATCCGTGAAGCCAACTACGGACAGAGTAGGGCAGATATGCTTTCTAAATTTGAAATTGCACTAAAAGAATGTAGTGAAACGGAAGGTTGGTTGCAACTTCTATTTAACACAAACGCTATTGATGAAGATACGTATAAAACGAATAGAAACCTTTGTGGCCGTATAAGACGAATTTTGATTTCTAGTTGTAAAACTTTAAAAGAAAAAATGTAGCATTGCAGAAATTTTCCTTATTTTTGACAAAATGAATTTTTTGTGCTAAAATTATTTTGAGGTGGAATATTATGGAATTTATCAAGTTTGTTGAACAGATACCTAATATAACAATAGCTAAAAGAATAGCATCGGCTTATGTTGCTGATTATAGACGGTTAGAGTTAGATGAAATTAAAGAATTTCTAATTAAAACCGCAAAACAATATACATCTTACGAAAACATATCTAACCGTTTGGAAGAATTGAAGCTTGATGGTAATAGGGCAGTAAGAATAATTGCCCCTATTTTGTTGCGAGATTATTTACTTGATCAAGATGATTTTATTTCTTCTTGCAAAGAAACGGATTCAGCGATACTTAATTATGAGAAGACAATTATTGATGAATCTAATAACTTTGATATGGGTAAAATCTCGAAAGATTTAGCTTTGTTTAAGCATATGCTTGATACTGCTTGGGCACTTAATGATGATATTTCAATTGATGAAAAGAATTTATTGGAGTCCTTAAGAAAGTATCTCTCAATTACTATTAGAGAGCAGCAAATTTTGGAAGCTAAATCCGGTAGATTTCCAAATCTTGAGAATATGCTACATACATTTGATGATATTGATTCTGCAAGAAAAATATTGCAGTCCAAAGGTTTGCTTGTGTGTGTAAAAAATTCAGATGGTGTTCTGTGTGATATGATACCTGATGATGTAGCGTGCGAAATTCGCAAATATTATAATATTGAAATTCGCTCTTATGGGTATGAAAAGTTAGTTGAATATGTTGTCAAGAAAACTAAAAAACAGTATCTTATTGATATAGTGTCAAAAGCAAGTAAGCATTATGAGAAAGCAAATATTGAAATATCAAACAACCCTACTGTTAACGAATTAAAGGCTATTATCTTGAAATCAATACAGCCTTCTAATTTGATTGGTGGTTTTTCTGCATATGATGGAATGAATGTAGAAGAACTTTCTGCTTGGTGTGGAGATTTAGGTTTAAGTGTATCTGGTGCAAAAAAGGCTTTGATCGAAAGAATATTAGAATATTATGATTCAATACGCCGTATTGAACTAAAGACAGAAGATACACGAGAAAAATATGTTTCTGTGTACAGTGAATTGGCAAGACGGGATTTGAAATTCTTACGTTCGAATAATGTTATAGAAAAAGATTTACAATGTGAGCATTATTTTGAAGATGCAACTAATTATATATTTGAAAAGATGTTAATGAACAAGCCGTTGACATTGACTGGAACGGAACATCCCGATGGCAAATTATCCTTCAAAGACAAATACATAATGTGGGATAATAAATCAAAAGAAACTCCCGTTAATCTTAAAGACCATATTCAGCAGTTTGATAGGTACATTAAAACATCGGATAAAGATGTTGTGGTATTTATGGTAATTGCACCCGACTTCACGGCTCAAAGTGTTCAGGAATGTGTCGATTATTCCTTAAATAATGACACACAAATACTGCTTATAACTGCTGAAGAATTAAAAACTGTTGCAGAATTATGGAATAAAAAGCACAACGGCGAAATATTTAATTTGGGTTACTTTAAGCAAAATGGAAGATTTGATATAAAACTATTAAATTTGTAATACTACAATGTAATCTACGGTTTTCAGGCACTTTTAATTCGTGTCATTAAGTTCAAAACACCCAGAAAAAGAAAGACAAGTCGAAAGACTTGTCTTTTCTTTTTCAACTAAATCCGTCCTAACGGACGGGATAAATCCATCTTCGATGGGTGAAATCGCTTCGCGGTGAAATCCGACTTCGTCGGGTTAGGGGACGGATTTAATTTCACCGAAACCGCAAGGTTTCGATTTCACCAAAGGCAAAGCCTTTGATTTCACCGTGCGTCAGCACGATTTCACTACCTCTTGCCCCTTCGCCGCTTTTATGCTATAATACACCTGAAGGTCGGTGATTTTGTGAAATGGTTGAAAAATTTTTTCAATAGGAATAGGAAAAAAGAATGTAAACCCATACCTCCAATGCCTTCTTGGGATAAGATAGTTGAATTATTATATGATAAAAACTTAGATTCGTTTTGCGATGAAGTAATAAAAGTTTTTTATTCTAAAGACAATTCAATGCGTTATGTGGTTTTGAAAGATGAAAATGGGGTTTTCACATATCAATTAGAAGCGATTTATCAATTTGACGAAGATGAGTGGAAATATATTTGTTCTTATGCTGATGCGCTTCCTGCTATGTGGGAATCGTATTTAGGAAATGTTGGAAGTTCTTTATTTGCAAATGAAGAAGATTTAATGAAAGATTTAAAATCCCAACCCGAATATAAACAATATTTCATATAAAACTAGAGGAAATCAGGTTTTTCGATCGGTTCCATTTTGAGTGTCGGTCCCAAAATAAAACCCCATCCAGTTGGATGGGGTTTTGTTTTGGAGAAATCTGACGGGCAGATTTGAAAGATTCAATCGCAACAGTCCGGTGGACGGTTGCCGCCGACGGTTGGACGGAGGCAAACCTTAATTTTTGCCAACGGCAAAAATGCTGACAAATCTGGCCGGTACCTCCCAAAACTCTCGTTCTTTGGAACGAGAGTTTTTTATCCAATGCGCCGCATTGATTTATTTCCGTTTTCATGCTACAATAACAACATAAACATCAGTATTACAATTTTTGCAAATTTTACATTGTTTGGAGGATTCCTATGAAGGCAATTGTTAACGGAAAGATAATTTTGCAAGACCGTGTTGTTTTGAACCATGCCTTGCTTTATACAGATATAGTGAAGGGTGTCGTGCCTGCAGAAGATGTTCCGAAGGACGCAGAAATCATAGATGCAAATGGCGGCTATGTTTGCCCCGGATTGATTGACCTGCATATTCATGGTTATCTTGGTAAGGATGTTTGCGATGGGGAGCAGGAGAGCATACGCACCATTTCCAAAGGTTTGCTGAAAAACGGTGTTACCGGTTATCTTCCGACAACGATGACGGTGGATATGAGGGTAATTAAAAAGGCACTTACCGTTTGCCGCCAGATGAAGGAAGAAAGCAAGGATTGGGAAGGTAGCGAAATCCTGGGCTGCCATGCTGAAGGGCCATTTATCAGCGAAAACTTCAAAGGCGCGCAGGATGCAAAATATATTCTGAAACCTGATGCTGCATTTGTTAAGGAATATGCGGATATTATCAAGACGATCACAATTGCGCCTGAAACGGATGAAAATGATTTCGCTGCGATTCGAGAAATCTGCCGCGATACTGATGTTGTTGTTTCTATGGGCCATACTTCCGCAGACTATGAAACCGCGATGGCTGGTGTGAATGCCGGTGTAAAACATGTCACCCATTTGTTTAATGCCATGACACCGCTGACCCACCGCGCGCCTGGTGTTGTAACGGCTGCGCTCAATTCGGATGTAAGCGTTGAGCTTATTGTGGATGCGTTTCATGTTGAGAAGTGCCTTTATGATTTGCTTTGGAAGCTCAAGGGCAGAAAGCTGTGCTTTATCACCGATTGCCTGCCTGCAGGCGGCTTGCCATATGGTGAGTATACCCTTGGCGGGGCAAAAATTATTTACAAGGATATTGTGTGTCGGTTAGAAGACGGAACGGTTGCCGGTAGCGTGCTGCGCCTGAATCAAGGGGTCTGGAATGTATATAAAAACTCCAGCATACCGCTACATGAATGCGTAAACTGCGCGTCGTTGAACCCTGCTGTGGCAATCGGCGTTGCTGACCGGAAAGGTTCGCTGGAAGTCGGTAAGGATGCGGATATTATTATTACTGACAAAAACTTTGAGGTGCAAAAAACCATCATCAGAGGAAACCTTAAGTACGGGGCATAAAGAAATGGACTTCTATGAATACATACTTATTTGATTTTGATGGCACATTGGTTGATTCTATGCCTGTATACACATCGGCATTGCTTTGCATTTTGGACGAATGAAACATATCTTACCCGGATGATATTGTTAAGATCATGACACCCCTCGGCCTTGCAGGATCGGCGGAGTACTTCGTTTCTCTGGGTCTTGATATGTCCGTGGAAGATGCAATTTTGTTGATGAAGGAATACATGCTGGAAGGTTATTTGTATCACATTCCGGCAAAGAAAAATGTTATTCCTGTGTTGCAGGAATTGAAAAACCGGGGCGCAAGCCTTAATGTTTTGACCGCCAGTCCTCATGTTACATTGGATGCCTGTCTGAAAAGATTAGGCATTTACGATATGTTTGATAATGTCTGGTCTTGTGATGATTTTTCTACTACAAAGGCAGATCCGGAGATTTATAGAATGGTCGCCCGGAAGCTTGGAAAAAAAGTGGAGGATATTTTATTTTTGGACGATAACCTTAATTCGGACAAGACGGCAAAATCTGCCGGCATGATGGTTTGCGGTGTTTATGATGAATCCTCTGCCGAATACGTGGATGAAATCAAGGCTGTGACCGATGGGTATATATATGATTTTTTGGAACTGCTTGTATGATTTGTCCCTTTTTAGGCTGATAAATTGCAATACATGGTTGTAAAATGTAGATAACTGTGGTGAATTGTTTTGAACGAACATTTAAATATTCGGTACTTACAATAACGAGGTGCCGGAAGAACAATTAAACGCACAGCAAATGATGTATTGCTACCTTGGTTCTTTTCTGTTTGCCTATCGGCTGGGCGGCTAGACGCAAGGTGGTAACATGGTATGCCCATGTTCCTACCGAAGAAATCGGAGTTTTTGAAACAAATTGGGTTGTTTCGTTAGTTGCGGTTTTTGTTATTTCGTGCTATAATTCCTTTTGAGGTGAGGCGTATGAAAGAAAACAGAAAATATTCCTCCAGCGTTTTGATACGGCGTTTTTTGCCTTATTATAAGAAGTATTGGCCCACATTGGTTTTGGATCTGCTTTGTGCTGCGCTGACGACTATTTGTGAGATTTTACTGCCGCTGATTATGCGGGAAATCACAAATGCAGGTATTAATGATTTAGCAAGCCTTACCATTACCTATGTGATAAGGGTGGGTCTGCTGTATTTTGTCCTGCGAATTATTGACTCTGCAGCTTATTACTACATGGCCTATACCGGACACGTTATGGGTACAAAAATGGAAACGGACATGCGCCGGGATGCCTATTCCCATTTGCAGGAGCTTTCCAATACATATTTCAACAATACCAAAGTCGGTCAGATCATGGGCCGTATTACCAATGACCTGTTTGATGTCACTGAATTTGCGCACCATTGTCCTGAAGAATTCTTGATTGCAGGATTAAAGGGCGTAGTGTCCTTTGTTATCCTCATGGGGATCAATATTCCTTTGACACTGATCATTTTTTTGATCATTCCCATTATGTTCTTCGTTTGCCGCAGTTTGAATAAAAGAATGCGCGAGACTTTCCGTGCCCGCCGTAAACTGATTGGCGAGCTGAATGCCAGAATTGAGGACTCCCTCTTGGGTCAAAAGGTGGTTAAGGCATTTGCCAACGAGGATATTGAGCGTGAGAAGTTTGAAAAGGATAATCAGAATTTCTACGAGATAAAGAAGCAGTCCTATAAGTTTATGGGCGCGTTCTCCACAACCACCCGCTTATTTGACGGCATTATGTATGCATCTGTGGTGATTGCCGGTAGTATCTTCATGATCAAAGGTAAGATCAACGCAGGTGATCTTGTGGCATATCTGCTTTATGTGACTACCTTTATTTCTACAGTGCGGCGTATTATTGAATTTGCCGAGCAGTTCCAGCGGGGTATGACGGGCATTGAGCGGTTTGTGGAGATCGTGGATGCAGATGTGGAGATCTTTGATGAGCCGGATGCCGTGGAATTAACCGACGCCCAAGGAGCAATCGAATTCAAAAACGTGTCTTTTGAATATCCAGACGACCATAATCGGGTATTTAAGGATTTAAACTTCACCATTAAAAAAGGGGAGAAAGTTGCTTTCGTTGGACCTTCCGGCGGCGGCAAAACCACCCTTTGCAATTTGATTCCCAGATTCTATGATGTCACAGGCGGAGAAATCCTTCTTGACGGTCAAAGTGTGAAAAAATATACCTTAAAGAGCCTTCGTAAGAGCATTGGTATGGTCCAGCAGGATGTGTATCTGTTCTCCGGAACGGTTTTCGAGAACATTGTATACGGTAGGCCCGGCGCAAGCCGCGAGGAGGTCATAGAAGCGGCGAAAAAGGCGGGCGCAGATGAATTCATTATGAACCTGAAAGATGGTTACGATACCTACGTGGGCGAGCGTGGCGTTAAGCTTTCCGGCGGACAGAAACAGCGCATCAGTATCGCTCGGGTATTCTTAAAAAATCCGCCGATTATCATTTTGGACGAGGCCACCAGCGCGCTGGATAATGAAAGTGAATTTGCAGTTGCAAAATCCCTTAATAAGCTTTCCGTTGGCAGAACAACCATTACCATTGCCCACCGTTTGTCGACCATCCGCAATGCAGACCGGATCATGGTGCTGACAGAAGAGGGAATTGTAGAACAAGGAACCCATGCGCAGCTTCTGGAGCAAAAGGGTATTTATTATAAATTCAATGAAATGGCCTCCCAGTTAGAATAAAGAATCGCCCCTGCCGAAATAATCGGCAGGGGCGTGCCCATTACTGCATGGGCAGTTCCACATGAAAGCCCTTATTCTCCGGCGGGGTTTTTAAGGATTGGGCTAAAAGCACCTCGTCTTCAATAATCAAAATTTTCATTGTCTTTCCTCCGGATTCCTTGTGAGTATTATAATACCGAAGAAGACTGGAATAAAGCTGAAGATGTAAAAATTCAATTTTGCGAACACTTTATGTTGCGTGTTTGAAAGAAATATGTATAATAAAAAACGAAGAGGTGAGGATATGAATATCACAAGTTTTATTGTGAACATTATTGGTACGATTGCCTTTGCTACATCCGGGGCGGTAATCGCCATGAAAAAGAAATTTGACATTTTTGGCGTTACCATGCTGGGCGTGACCACCGCTGTAGGCGGCGGTTTTGTAAGAGATGTTGTGTTGGGAAATGTTCCTCCGGTTGCTTTGACTGCGCCGATTTACACCATTATTGCCGTTATTTGTTCGATTTTGGCATTTTTGCCCGGCATTCGCAACCAAATCAGCCAAAACAATAAAGTGGTGGACAGACTGATGTTCTTTATGGACACCATTGGTCTTGCGGCGTTTACTACAACAGGTGTTGCTTTCTGCTTCGATAAGGGCGAGACCGGCTTGTTCGTCAGCGCATTTATTGGTGTAGTTACCGGTGTTGGCGGCGGCGTTTTGCGTGATATTTTTTCCAATGAGCCGCCCTACATTTTCAGAAAGCATATCTATGCCTGCGCGGCAGCTGCCGGCGCAATTACCACCCATTTTTTATATATTTGGATAAACCCAACCACTGCAATGATCGCCGGGTTTGTTGAAATCGTAATTATTCGATTTTTATCTGCGTATTATAGGTGGAATTTGCCGGTTGCAGAGGAAGGAACGGTATGAAGGTTGTTGTTGCAATAGATTCCTTTAAGGGTAGCCTGACATCCCTGCAGGCTGGCAATGCAGCGGGGGAGTCCGTTAAAAAGGCTGACCCTTCTGCGCAGGTAGTTATCAGAGCCCTGGCGGATGGGGGAGAGGGAACGGTGGAGGCGCTTTCCGGCCTGCCATCTGCAGAAAAGATTACTGTTGCGGTAAAAGGACCGCTTATGGAAACAGTAAACGCCCAGTATTGTATCGTTAAGAACAAGGGATTGGCCGTTATTGAAATGGCCGCCGCTTCCGGCCTTCCGCTGGTTGCGGCTGATTTGCGTAATCCCATGGAAACCACAACCTACGGCGTTGGACAGTTAATTCAAGATGCAATGGATCGGGGCTGTCGGGAGTTTCTGATCGGCATTGGCGGCAGCGCTACCAATGATGGGGGTGCCGGCATGCTGGTTGCATTGGGTTATCGCCTTTTGGACAAGGATGGAAATGACATTTCTTTTGGTGGTAAAGGCCTTGCGCAGTTACATAGCATTCAGACTGATGGTGTTATAAAGCAACTTGCACAGTGCAAATTCCGGATTGCCTGTGATGTAAATAATCCGCTTTGTGGAGATAATGGCTGCAGCGCGGTATTTGCTCCCCAAAAGGGGGCAACACCGGAGATGGTTGAAACAATGGACCGGTGGCTGCAAAATTATGCGAAAATTGCCAAAACTGTTAATCCCGATGCAAATGAAAATTATCCCGGCGCAGGCGCTGCCGGTGGTCTTGGCTTTGCGTTTTTGGCATTTACCAATGCAACGCTGGAGCCGGGGGTTGCTATCGTTTTGGAAGAAACAGACCTGGAAAGCGATATCAAAGATGCGGATATTGTGATAACCGGTGAGGGGCGGCTGGATGCCCAAACGGTTATGGGGAAAGCGCCTGTTGGTGTAGCACAGCTTGCGAAGAAACATGGCAAAAAGGTGATCGCCTTTTCCGGCTGTGTAGCAGAAGGCGCAGAAGTATGCAATGATAACGGCATTGACGCATTCTTTCCCATTTTGCGACAGATTACAACACTGGATGAAGCGTTGCAGCCAGAAACAGCCTATAACAATCTTAAGGACACGGTTTATCAAGTGTTCCGGCTGATAAATCTATAACAAAAAAGCACTCCAATGGAGTGCTATTTGTTATTCAGTTCGCAATGCCACAACCGGATCTTTCTTTGCTGCGCTTTTGGAGGGAATAAGACCGGAGATCAGAGTCAGCAGGACACTGATACCAATCAGAATTATCGCGGCAGGAATGGGCAGAATTGCCCGCAGATTAACAATTCCGGTAAGGCTTTGGATGATGGAATTGATGGGAATACACAGAAGATACGTTACTAAAATGCCCAGGACTCCGGCACAGAAACCGATTATCACTGTTTCGGCTGTGAACATGTTGGAAACATTTTTCTTGGATGCACCGATGGCTCGCAGGATGCCGATTTCTTTGGTGCGTTCCTGCACAGAGATAAGTGTAATAACACCGATCATGATAGAGGAGACCACAAGGGATATTGCAACAAATGCAATCAGCACATAGGTGATGGCATCAATGATTGTGGTAATCGATTTCAGCATGATGCCAATATAGTCGGTGTATTTAATCTTCTCCAGTTCGTCCTTGCCTTCATTGTAGTCAGCAATGGTTTGTTCAATCACATCTTTGTTTGCAAAGGAGGAGGCGTAGATATGCACCTGGGCAGGATCATCCAGATCCACATAGCCTAATTTCAGCAAATTCTGTTCATAGCTGCTTTCGGAGAACGTAATGATTTCGTCGTAGTAAACGGCGCACTGCTGGTCAGTATATTCTGCAGATTCTGCGTCAAATGCTGCAATCAGTTCATCGGGAGTCATGCCTACCATTTGACCGGCAACCTGCTGTGCATACTGCATTTTGACCTGCTCTGCTGCCAATTGACTAAAGAACTCTTCCAGTTCTTCGTCGCTCATCGACGCAACATATTCTTCTATCTGCTCGTTGCCGGCACCCATTTGGGCAGACAGTGACTCGACGAGAGATTTCTCCATTTCCTCACGACTCATAGGCTCCAGCATTTGGCTTACGGTTTTTTCCAAATACTCTGCTGAAGGGATGCTTTTGATGCGGACGTAGGTGGTGGCTTTGCTGTTTCCGGTTAAGTCTTCCAAAAATGCCCGAAATTCATCGGCCTTTTCTTTTTCAGAAAGGTTGTCGGTGTTTTCCTGAAAGGGAAGACCGGTGATGACATCCCTGGACGGATTTTCTATTTGCTTTTCAATGGCAGCAGATTCCCGGGAATTGGTGATCAAGTATTCTGTCAAGGCGTTGGTGTAGCCAATAGAGCCGGAAAGCATGTTGGCAGCCGCATCATCATTGGGACGGATAATACCGGTGACCTTCAGCTTTATACCGTTGTCATACAAATAGCGCATACCGGTGTCTGTTTCTCTCAAATCATTGTAAAGGCCGGTACTTTCGTCATAGGTGTAGCAATCGGAATTGAGAATCAGACGGTACTCCAACTGACATATTTCTTTGTAACTCCACTTTTTCTCTTTGTTTTCCAAAGTTGTACCGTCCATAGCCGCAGACATGACCTTGTCAATTTCTTCTTCGGTCAGTAAACCCAGCGCGTACAATGTAATGTCATCAAGTTCGTTGTTTTTGTCCAGAACCAGAATGATTTCATCGTAGCTGATTGGCCAGGAACCGTACACCAAATCATACTGCTTTTGCAGCACATTACTGATAAGAGCTCCGTCTTTTCCGGGAAGCATTTCCTGCCACAACACAGTTTGCTGGCTGCTTGCGGACATGCCGGAGGACATCATGGTGCCGACAATGCCGTTGCCGCTGCTGCCGGGGTTGAGCATGGCGGACATGTCCGTGCCCATATACTGGGAAATCATTTCTGTCAGCAGCTCCTGAGTGTCAGAAGGAATGATGTCACCGTCAATATTTTTAGTGTAAATGATCAAAGGCAGATCGTAGCTGTACTGAATGCCGCTGATAGCAGGGTAGAGGGTGGATTCCTCCTTTTTTTTCAGCTGCTTTTCCAGATAGGCCTTAAAGGACTTCAGATCGTTTTCCTGCATGTCCATGTTGTTCAAGGCGTTGATCATGTCGTAAATTGCTGATTTCTGGTATACATCATCTTTTCCATGTTCTGTTTTGCCGCTGGTGGCTTGCATAAAGGCAGACATCAGCGCGGTCATGTCAACCGTTGTATCCTCAATGGTAATGGGATAAGAGGACAGGGCCTCCTCCTGAACAGTATTGATATAGGTGGTCATTCCCTGGGAAATAGCCAAAATAAGCGCAATACCGATAATGCCGATAGAGCCGGCAAAGGAGGTGAGGATTGTCCGACCTTTCTTGCTGAACAGGTTCTTAAATGATAAATGGAATGCCGTTGCCAAAGACATAGACGGCTTTTTACTTTTTTTGCCGGTGTTTTGTTTGTTGGAAGCAACCGGTGCCTGGTAGGGCATGGTATCGTCAGTGATTACGCCATCCAGCATGCGAATGATGCGGGTAGCATATTTTTCTGCCAGTTCCGGGTTATGGGTGACCATAATGATTAGCTTATCTCTGGAAATCTCTTTAAGAATATCCATGACCTGCACGCTGGTTTCTGTATCCAGTGCGCCGGTAGGCTCGTCTGCAAGGATGATGTCCGGGTTGTTGACCAGTGCCCGGGCAATAGCAACCCGCTGCATCTGCCCGCCGGAGAGTTCGTTCGGCTTTTTATAAAGCTGGTCGCCCAACCCCACATCCTCCAAAGCTTGCTTTGCCTGCTTTTTCCGCTGGGACTTGGAGACACCGGAAAGAGTCAGCGCCAGTTCTACGTTCTGCAGAACAGATTGGTGGGGGATCAGATTATAGCTTTGGAAAACAAAGCCAATAGAGTGATTGCGATAAGTGTCCCAATCTCGGTCCTTAAAATCCTTTGTGGACCGTCCGTTAATAATCAGATTACCGGATGTGTACTGGTCCAGACCGCCGATAATGTTGAGCATTGTTGTTTTGCCACAACCGGAAGGACCCAGTATGGTAACAAATTCATTTTTCCGGAAGGACAGATCAACACCCTTTAATGCGTTTACTTCTCCGTTACCGGCTGGATAGTTTTTTACAATCCCTTTCAATTCTAACATAAAAAAACTTCTCTCCATTCACTGTAAACTATGTAGCACCTGCATTCTTTCTTTAGTATACATATATTGGGCAATAAAAATTGAAACAAATCATGAATTTTTTCAAAAAAACACCCAAATAATAATATTTTTTGCGTATGCACCAAATTTTTTGTATTACATAGGCTGAAATGAGGTGAATGCTATGCAGCTTATTTCCAAAAGACCGGTGGCTGTTGCTCGTCTGCAAGGGAATCGGGAGAATTCCTGTTTGCGCGGTGTGGTCCGCTTTTATCAGTTTCCCGGCGCGATTTTAGTGGAAGCAGAGGTTTTTGGTCTACCCAATAATAGTACCGGGTTTCACGGCTTTCATATTCATGCCGGTGGTGGCTGTGCCGGTTCGGATTTTTCCGGTACTGGCAGCCATTTTGGTGGAAATACAACCGCCCACCCAAAACATGCCGGAGATTTACCGCCGTTATTATCACGCAACGGCAGAGCCTACTTATCGGTTATGACAGATCGCTTTTCCATTCCGGATATTCTTGGCAGGACGGTGGTTATTCATTCAGAAGCGGACGATTTCACATCCCAACCGGCGGGAAAAGCAGGTGCAAAAATTGCCTGCGGCGCAATTTGCAGGCGTTAAAAATCGCCCACCATCAGGTGGGCGATTAAAATATTACTTCAGATCGGCAATAACTGCCTGGATTCGCGCTACAGTGCGATCATAGCCTAAAATCTGAATGACAGTATAAAGATCCGGAGAATTGGTTTTCCCGGTTACCGCCTGGCGGATCATGGTGGAAATATCTGCGACTGTGCCGGGGAAAGCCTCGGGGTCTTGCTTGTATGCTTTCATATCGGTGGTAAAGCCCAGCTCGGTGGTGATTTCCTTGACCTTTTCAAACCAAACACCGGAGTCATCCTGAATATTAAACCGTTGCAGGAATTTTTCCAGCGCAGCGGTAATGATTTCCTTGGAGAACCTTTCATCAAATACCGGCTTTTCCAAATACGCGTCATAGAAGAATCCCATGTAGGGTTTGGCTTCTTTCCATGTTGCAATGTCCTTGCGGGGCTTTTTTCCACCTCTGCCGATGTTGAGAATTGCCACGGCGTATTCCGGATCGGATGTCAACTTTTCGGCAAAGTCCGGATCAAATTCCTTTGCCCAATCTGCAAGCAAAGTATATACCTTTTGGGCGTCCATTTTTGCGATCTCATTCTTGCTCACATCTGTAAGCTTAGCGTAATCAAAAAGACTGCCTGCAGGGTTCAGCTTTTTGGGACTAAACTTAAAATCGTCGGCAGGGGCGGTGGGGTTTGCTCTGCGCCAATCCTCAAAATTGGAGTTAAGGATAGTCATAACATATTCATACACAGCCTCTACCGGGAAACCCTCTGCCTTATAGAAGGTCAGGGCCAGTTCCGGATCTTTCCGTTTGGAAAGCTTGCGTTTGGATGCACCATCCATCTTCATCAGCGGCCCGATGTGGACATATTTGGGAAGCTTGAAATCAAGCGCCTTAAACAGTTGAATGTGGAAAGGCAGGGTGGGCAGCCACTCGTCACCCCGGACAACATGGGTAGTGCGCATCAAATGGTCGTCCACTGCATGGGCAAAGTGATAGGTGGGGATGCCGTCGGATTTCAAAAGCACATGATCCACGTCGTTTTCTGTGATCGTCAACTTACCCTTGACCAGATCGTCAAATTTATACTGATTTTCAATAGAACCGGTGGAACGGAAACGGAGCACCCAGGGGTTGCCGGCTTTCAGCTGCGCCTGAATATCCTCCATTGAGCGGTCGCGCCACATGGCGTATTTGCCGTAATAACCGGTGGTTTCTTTGTTGGCTTCCTGCTGGGCGCGCATGTCAGCCAGCTCCTGCTCGGTGCAGAAGCAGGGATATGCCATGCCTTCGGCTACCAGCTTCTTTGCATATACATGGTAGATAGCTGCTCTTTGCCGCTGGCGGTAAGGTCCGTATGCGCCTGCATCACCGTCAATAGTTGCGCCTTCGTCAAACTGAATGCCGTAGTGTTTCAAGGTGTTGATCAGCACCTCTACTGCACCGGGAACTTCCCGCTTTGCGTCGGTGTCTTCCACGCGCAGGAACAGTACGCCACCGGACTGATGCGCCATCCGTTCAGCGGTCAGTCCTTGCACCAGGTTGCCCAGGTGGACAAAACCGGTGGGGGAGGGTGCCATACGGGTGACGACAGCGCCTTCCGGTAACGTTCTAACAGGGTATTTTTCTTCCAATGCCTCCGGCGTGTCTGTTACGTTGGGAAACAGGATGGAGGCCAGTTGCTGGTAATTCATAGCAATCTCCTATAAGCAAAATTTCTTTTCTTAACTATAGCATATAAATGGCAATAAAGTCAATTTTTCGTTGCGTTTTTTTCCATGGTGTGGTAGAATACAGGAAATTATGAAAATGAGGCGAAGCAAATGGAAGAAGTAACCATGCAAAAGAAAAGAATGCTCTCCGGTATTCAACCATCCGGCGATCTGCATTTGGGTAATTACCTGGGCGCTATCAAGAACTGGAGCTCACGGGCAGAAACCTACGAATGCTTCTACTTCATGGCAGATATGCACACCATTACTGTTCGGCAGACCCCCGCTGATTTACGTCGGCGGACGTTGGAACAGTTGGCGCAGTATATCGCCTGCGGATTGGATCCCGAAAAGAACACCTTGTTTGTGCAGAGCCATGTGCATCAGCATGCTGAATTAGGTTGGGTGCTCAACTGTTACACTATGTTTGGTGAGCTGAGCCGTATGACCCAGTTTAAGGATAAATCGGCAAAGAACGCCGAGAATATTAACGGCGGTTTGTTTACCTATCCTGCGTTGATGGCGGCAGATATTTTGCTGTATCAGCCGGATCTGGTGCCGGTTGGTCACGACCAGAAGCAGCATTGCGAGCTGACAAGAGATGTTGCCCAGCGCTTTAACAGCATTTACGGGGATGTATTTAAGATTCCGGAGCCATTCATTCCGGAAACCGGCGCCCGGGTAATGAGCCTGAATGCGCCGGAGAGTAAAATGAGTAAGTCCATGCCGGAAGGCTGCGTGTTTATGATGGAGCGCCCGGAGGATATCCAGCGGAAATTTAAGCGGGCGATTACGGATAGTGACATGGAGAACTGCGTGCGCTTTGACCCGGAAAATAAACCCGGTGTGGCTAACCTTATGTCTATCTACTCTGCCGTTACCGGCAAGACTTTTGAGCAAATTGAAAGCGAATTTGCCGGCTACGGTTATGGAAAGTTTAAGCCGGAGGTGGGCGATGCTGTCATTGAGACCCTGCGGCCCATCCGCGAGGAAGCTACGCGCCTGCTCAAAGACAAGGCTTATCTGGAAGGTGTCTACCGAGCCGGCGCTGAAAAGGCCGCCTATGTGGCAGAAAAAACCCTGCGTAAGGTTTATAAGAAAATTGGTTTTTTACAGAGATAAAATAAAACACATCCGCCACTTGGCGGATGTGTTTTTGCTACATAAAGAAATAAAGCGCAAGGGTGAGCAGCGCTGTGTTTTTTTCATCCTCACAATCGCCAGCCATTAAAAGAAGTAACAGGATGATCATTAAATCGCCGGTGTCCAGGTTCTTTGGTATAAGATTTTTAAGGAAACCGGAAATACTGTCCGTTTCCCGTGAAGCTTGCATGGGTCGTTCTTGCCTGTGCTTTCTTGGTTCTTTTGGCGGAAGCGGCAGACAGTGCGGATCTTGCTTCTGCGGTGGTGATTGACGTTTCGGAGGATCTTGCCGATGGGGTTCTTGTATGCGGTTTTTCCGGTATGAGCCGTCCGGTTGGGGGATATATCGGTTATACATAGCTTCACCTACCTGTTTTGAGCGGAAATCCGGATTGATTTAAAAATACGGACGCCATACCGGCCATTTTGGCAGCACGCATGGCTTTTTCAAGTTTCGTGATTCGCTCGCGGCTTAAGTAAGGACTGAGGGCTTTTAACAGTGTGCGTTGATTGTCGTCAATATTGCTTTTCCCCGCCAGGCTGGAAAGCTTTTGCACCATGGAAAGGTCAATGTCCGGTAATTGCGTGGCGGGTTTTTCTTGTGGCGGTGTGGGGGGCGTATTGGACTGGGGAATATTTAAGCTTTGCGCCATCGCCATAATTTTTTGCATCATTTCCGGATCGCCAAGAATGGCGTTCATTTGATTTTGCATTTCATCCATGGGTCTGTCCCCCGATTTGGCGTAATAGCTTTCTTATGTCTTCTGATTCCAGAAGCGGTGCGAGAGCTTCTTTTGCTTGGGAATAATCCCCGGATGAGGCCTTCGCCGTTGCTTTTTGAAGTGCTGCAGGGTTTGCGTTTTGCAGCAGTGCGATCAGTTGCTGTCCGGCTGGGCTTTGGACCAAATGCATCATATCCTGCATGGAAAAGTTTTCTGAATTTTTCTGCATTGCATTGCCTCCTTTCTAAAATCCTGCTATAATGAATTTTGATAATGTGTTTCATATTACTATATGCATATTCAGGATGGTTGGTGTACTATGAAAATCCTTGTGCTTTCCGATTCCCATGCAGCGCTGTACTTCATGCGCCGGTGTATTCAGAAAATGAAGCCCGATCATGTGGTGCATCTTGGCGACTATTTTGATGATGGCACGGCAATGGCGGAGGAAAATCCAAATATTATTTTCCATCAGATACCCGGCAATTGCGATCGCTACCGTTGTGTTCCGTGGCAAGCAGAAACGATGTGCTATTCCATTGGCGGCGTGAAGATGTTTATGACCCACGGCCATAAGCATGCTGTAAAATCCGGAACGGACCGCTTGCTGGAGGACGGCAGGAAAAGCAACGCTAGTGCAATATTATATGGACATACCCACCGGGCAGAGTGCTACCAAACAGAAGACGGTATATGGGTAATGAATCCCGGAAGCTGTGGATCTACCGGTGGCAGTGTTGGTGTAATTGAAGTGGAAGAAGAAAGAATTACCGCCTGCTACCTTTTGCAGCAGGCGGATTTGGGATGATTTAGAAAAGCAGTAACATAAACAGAAGGCTTGCGGCTGCGCCGGCACCGATTGCACCAACCAACAGCGTGTCTAACACTTTGTTGATCACTTCCTGGCGTGTTGCGGCATTAGGATAGGGTTTTCTGCTGATATGTGTCGAATAAAGTGATACAGTTTTCATTGAAATACCTCCTTTGTTTTTGTACCATTAGAATACAATAGTAATTGTCCTAAAAAACGGACGGATAAAGCAAGAAATACAGAAAATTCTAAAACTTGCATCTTGATAGAAAATATGCTATGATGAGAAAAATAATTACTATGTTGGAGGCGGATTATGGGCTACACAAAGAAAACAGAAAAATCCGGATCTAATCAATTTCTTTATGTTTTTAAGGGCGTTTGCAGATTGCTCTATAAGCTTCGCGGCTTGATTTTGGGAATCCCTGTTGCCGCTGCTGCAATCGTAATGGCGATTAACAATCAAGTGAAACTGCCGGACGAGGTCGGCGTTGTACTTATGGCCTCTGGTGAGTATTCAGCAACGGTCAGTAAGAGTGTTGCTATTTTGGGGCCCTTGGCGTTGACGGGCGTTTGCCTGGTGCTTGTATTTTGCTCTAAAAAGGTGCTGTATCCCTGGCTGATCAGTTTGTTTTCACTGGTGTTGCCACTACTGATCTTATTTATCAATACATTCGGCTAATAAAAAACAAGGCTGCTGTTGCAGCCTTGTTTTTTTGTTATTCTTTGTCTATTGCTTCTGCGTTTAGCTTGATCAGCAAGGGTGGGTAAAGTTGACAACTCATACCGCCGTCCACGACTAACTCTGTGCCGGTGATGTTTCTGGACAAATCGGCGCCCAGGAATGCCTTTTCCTTGTTTTTCAAGCGTGTCTTCGCCAACGCCGGTGATACCCACGTCGGTATAGATTTTTACAAATACCCGGTTGATGCGCAAGCAGTCTACTGTAGAAGCTTTTATATCTGTTACTTTTATGGCGATATACTTCTTACAGTTGAATCTTTTTGTATATTTGAGGGGTTACTTTGTTTTGAGGTGGGAAATCCTTTGCTGGATCTAAATCGTCAATCAGACCGAAATGCACAGGCACGACTTTCTTGGCATGGATAGCTTGCGCCAGCTGCGCGGCATCTGCCATGTTCATATTGTTGCCTACACCGTTTACCGGGAGGAATGCTGCCTGGATCGCCTTTGCGCCGGCAAGCACATCCTTGATCACAGTATCGTGATACAAGGTGTCACCGGATATGTAATAGGTTTCATCTTTATATGTGATCAACACACCGATTGCGGCAGCATCACTGTGCTGGGCGTGGACAGCCCGGAAGGAAAGACCGTTGACCGTCCATTGGGTGCCCCGGTTAAATACAACATAATTGTGATTGTTTTTGTAAGCACGTACAAGCTCCCAGGCATTTTGGGATGCTAATACCAGTATGCCGCTGTTCTGCCGCAAAATAACATCCAAAGTTTCCGGGTCTGTATGGTCAATGTGGTTGTGGGTCAGTATCAGCACGTCCGGACGGATTTTAAGGAATGATTCGTCAACGGGGATTTTTCGCGATTTTACCGGATTTGACCTTGCAATGCTGTCTGATAAATACGGATCGACCATAACAGTTGTTCCGTCAAAATCAAACAGCAGACCTGCTTGTCCTAACCATGTGCATGTCATAATTCATAACTCCTTCATAGAACTTTGCTGATAGTTGTATAGCAATTTTCAATTTGCTATAATTATAATAACCTTATTTTTCTGGAGTTTCAATCATTATTCTATATAATATTTTATATTTCCTATCCAAAATAATAGTGAGACGATATATTTACAGCGGTGAAACTAACTGCGCTAATTTGTACCATTAGGCAGGATTGCGTTACAAATTCACGCCGGGCGGTTGTTTCCAGTCGAATGTCTGTGGTCAGCAATGCAATAGAATACATGAAACAGTACTATATGGAGACGTTGACGGTTGAACAAATCGCCCTATAATTATCTAATATCAATGCGGATCTCGGCTGCAAAATCGTTGTTAGTTAACATATTTGAATCTGCTGGTGAGGTCGACGGAAAGACCTATACCTATTATGAGGCTCGCTATACTGCCGGTTTCGATTCCGGAACCTATATTGCACCCTGCAAAATGACAGTTGCTGAATGGTTGGATGTATGGGCAAGTCAGTATTTAGGGGGCGTTAAGGAATCTACCATTGCCGTCTACAATGCTACCATCCGTACCCACATCAGACCCAGTATGGGAGCAATCCCAATGGAGGCCTGTGTCAAGGGTATTTTGGAGCGATAAGGAAAAATGTAAGGGAAAAAGAGAAACCACCTCAAGGCATTTCTAACTTTTAACCCACAAAAGTGCTGAAAATAAAGAAGAAATCCGGTCAGGACTAACTTCCTAACCGGATTTCGTTGGCGGAGTGAGAGGGATTTGAACCCTCGCGCGCTGTTTAGACGCCTACTCCCTTAGCAGGGGAGATGTCCGCACTGAAATTCAAATTATACCGTAGTAATAAGGGGCGCTTTTCCACATAAAACTATGTAAAATCTAACTTTTCAAAATTTGCCTACGCAATAAAACGCAATAGATTCCACCAACAACATACGACAGCTTTTTACAAAAGTCAAGAAGATTTTACAATATTTTCCAGTATTTAGTTGTATGGACAGCATAGGCAAACTAAAATTTTTAGAATGCCCTCCTCGGTTGTGGGGAGGGCATGGTAATTCTATTCTGGTTTTGGAAGTTTGTTTATTGCATCCAGCATAGGCTCCAAGGAAACGTGGATATATTGCTCTGTTGTTGAAAATCTTGCGTGGCGCATAACTTTTTGAATCACACTGCTAGGAATGTTCTCCAACGCCAATGCCGTTGCAGTTGAGTGTCTGCAGGAGTAGGGCGTCAGTCGTTTGCAGCCGACACGGTCCAACGTCTGGTAATACTTCGTGTAGAAATTGTCCTTATTTATTGCTATCAGTTTATTCCCCGGGGTATGATCGCATAGGTCTGCAAGAACTGGAAGGATGATATCAGCCAGCACAATGGGCGTTTCCTTTCGCTCCTTCGTCTTTTTGCCTGCGCCAACGATACTTTTGCCTGCCCAATCGATTTGGGTTTGAAGGGCACACATGAGCTCTCCAGGCATCATTCCAGTATATATCATTAAGAGAATGTAGCCTGTCCACCAATTGCCGGCTAGATAGTCATTCCACAGATTTGTAACATCCTCTTGGCTGAAGGCCTGGCGCTCCTTCGCATTTAATGGCGGAAGCTCGATGTACTCGGCAAGATTGATCTGGACATAGCGATCTGGCAGTGCCAACTGGTACAGCTTGGAAAGCAGATCCTTTATGTCTCTGGCAGGGTAGAAGGTCTTTGCGTGGGTATCGACTATCCGCTGCAGATCGCTGACTGTGAGTAAGTCAATGCTGATAAAGGATTCCTTCTCGATTTTTCTCCAGACGATTGAATATTTTTCTTTTCTGGACGCAGACAGTTTTTCAAACTGACGGGAGCTGTGATACCGTTGCCAGAGATCATATATGGTGGGTATTTTTTTCGGGCGCTCCTGCTTTAGAGTAGGCAGATACTCGATTGCTTCCCGCTTGGTTTTGAAACCGCCTTTTGTGCAGCGGATGGGAATGGCTTTTCCGTCTTCCAGCTTATAGCCCAGGACGACTGCAGCCTCCCATGTCTTGCCGCGCTTATAAACAGATCCGGTCCCATTGCCCCGGCGAGTGGTGGGTTTCTTTTCGGATACTTGTTTTTTGCCGCAGGATGGGCAGAATATGGCCCCTTCTGGGAGTGCAGCATTGCATTTAATACAATTAAACATACTTCCTCCTTGATTTTGAGGAGGAAATATGCTATGATGCATATGTAGACCTCCTCCATTTGACGGTGGTTGGATTTCTGCAGCCCTCAAGGTGCGCCAACACCTTGAGGGCATTTTTTGTTTGTATTAGCTACTTATGACATCGGATAAGTGATGGTCTTAATTGTTTCTTCTGTAGAAACATCGACTACGGTAATCTCTACGTGATATTCGATTTCAATAAATGCTTGATAAAAGGAAACAGACATACCGATAGCAAGAGCAGTAAAATCAAAAGCTTTCTCATACGCAGCGCGATCTACTTTCATAGTAACAGCTGTAAAGTCATCATTATGGGTGATCTCCTTGATGTAAGGGGTGTCTTCAGAATTGATGTACTCGGCAAAAGATGTATCTAAAGATGCAGCCATTTCATCAAGCATTTCTTTGTGTTTGGCTTTACTCATAGTAACGGTTACAGAACCGTCTTCATTGACTTTGGCAGAAGTAAAGCCTTGCTCATCAGCATAGGCATCCGCATCAAATGTGGTCATATCTTCTTTGCTAAAAAGAGAAGAAGGGAGTGTGATTTCAACAGACAAGAGTTTCTCATCGGTTTCAATACTTTGTCCGGAGTTGCTTTCACCTGCAGAACCGGTGTTATCTCCATTAGAATTTGCGTTGTCCTTTGCACATCCTGCGAAGGACAGGATCAGAAGAAGTGCAAGAATGACAGATGTGATTTTCTTGAACATAATAAATACCTCTTTCCTTTGATTGAAAATATAATTTAGGATTTCTCCTAGATTTCGATGGATTTTCCTATCCTTCGACAATGTTCGTAGGACTTCGACAAAATAAGTCCATTATAATGTACACAATGAATCGTAAAATTCAATTACGAACAGATGTTCTAAAAAGATAGGAGGAGCGAATGATGTTACATAAGGAAGAAAAAATTGCAAGAATAACAGAATTACTGAAGGCTGCCAGTGAAAGAGAACTAGGAATTGCGTATGCCTTTATTCTCTCACTCATTCGAAAATAAGCAATTCTCACAGAAGATCGGGTTTACGCCTGGTCTTCTTTTTTATTATCTTCTGCAAGTTTAAGCGCCATCTTCTCCAGCAGTTCCCATTCAAATGTATCTAATTTAGAGAGCACAGCAACTAAGCGTCTGCGGAAGTCAGCATCCTCACCGCGCATCACATCAGCCAAAAAGACAGAAATGGCATCTTCTCTCTTTGCTGGCTTCATCATTTCTCCCTCGCCGGTACGAAGCCAATCTTCGTTTATGTTGTATTTTAGACAGACTTGCAAAATTGTAAAATTCTTGGGTTCGGTTTTACTATACTCGATATTCTTAAGTTCACTTCTTGTAAGACCAATTTCCTTAGCAAAAGCTTCTTGCGATATTTTTTTGCCAAGACTTGTTCTGATTTCCCTGAATCGTTCGTTGATTGAACTCACAGATATCACCTCCTTGGTGCTATTGTACACCAAACAAAGTGGGTTGTCAACCCATAATTGACGCAAAAAAGATATAAACCGCTTACAAGAAATGTCTTGACAAGCCAAAAAGAGTATGTTAGAATGGACTCACAACCCAAACGAATGGGCTGTTAACCCACGCTTTAGTGTGTACTGAGGAGGTGAGTTGGTGAAAAATCGGAATGCCTTCAGAGTGCTTGTAGTTGTTTTAACAATTATATCCGCGTGCGTTGCGGCCGCGGTCACAACAATCCTTGTAACCACAGTACGATAAGCGAAGATGCAACACCTGAGACAAAACCACCAATAATTCCGTATGTTGCAATAAGGAAATCGTGCCGCCGCTGCTTTTTTAGCGCCTGTTTCTCTTTTTCTTCCTTAATCCATAATTCTTGAATACCTAACGGGATTGTAGATCCATCTGCGATGGACGGAAGCTTGGCCATTGTTGAATTTCCTTTCTTATGTACTCGGCTGCTGACACAGCCTGTGGACATATTATAGGAGTTATGGAGGAACATTTCAAGTAGCAGGAGGCGTTATGCAGCGAGAGGATTTTTACAGTAGGAGGTGAACGATATGGCAGAAAAGGAAAAACAAATCGCTCAAACTATGGCAAATGCGATAGCTGACCTTCCTGAAGAGAAGAAGCAATACTTCGTTGGCTTTGCTGAGGGCGTCGCAGCTATGGCAGACCAGGTCAAGCAGAAACCCAGCACAAATGAGGGCATGTAGAATACAACCACCGTCAAATACATAAAAAGGAGGAAAATATGAAAACTTTAGAAGAGCTGCGTGCGTCATCCAAGGCTTTTTTTACACCGGGAGATGTGTGCGGCGTACTGGGGTCAAACCCGCAGACGATTCGTGTTACGGCACGCCAAAGGCCGGACCTGATCGGCTATGAGTTTACCTTTGTTGGCAATCGTATGAAAATTCCCAAGGTGCCGTTTTTGCGATTTCTTGGGATAGAAATTTAAGGAGGTCTACACAATGATCAAAGCAAACATCAACAAGAAAAACAAACAGCAACTTATCGATGCTGCCGGCAGTGTGCCGGAGCTGGTAAATGACACAGCGGTGTTGATCAGCGGAATTTACACTCAGCTCAAGAATGCTGACCAAGTAACTGCTGAACTGTTTCGTGCCGGCTTGATCAAGCTGCTGACGGACAAGCATAGTCCTGCGTGGAAAGCGCTGGGCAATCAGACCGGTATTGTTTTTCAGAAGCCGGACGAGGGTTAAGGTATGGATAAATACGAAAGAGAAATGATTTTGCTAGTAAACCGCAATCACGACTGTAAGGCGCTGGCAGGCAAACTGAATGCAATCTCTGCCAGGAGAAGAAAGAAGGGCAAAAAATGAAAAACTATATTGTGATCAACGATCAGCAAATTGACCTGACAGAGGAGCAGGTCAGAAAAATTACAGCAGCAGCGGGCATTGCCGGAACAAAGCTTTCTGAAATCAGTGTGGGAGATGTTTTTAAGCTGGGCACACACGAGTTCGTTGTGTTGCAGCAGAGTGAGGACACAGCCGCGGTGATCCTGAAGGATTTGTTACCGGACACGACTACCTTTAGCGAAAGCAATAACAAGTATGACGGTTCTCACGTGGATCTGGCATGCTGCGATTTTGCAGTGGAGTTGTTTTCCATCGTTGGTAGTGAGAATGTCGTGCCGCATACTGTGGATCTGACATCGGACGACGGCCTGAAGGACTACGGCCAGGTGGAGCGTGCCGTATCCTTGCTGACCACCGATGAATACCGCCGCTATGTGGAGATCC
>JAZOUW010000073.1:0-3875 GCA_045658385.1 Faecousia sp. | reverse complement strand
GCCTTTCAGGTAGTGCTGCTCCCAGGTGGATTCCACTATTTCTTCCTGAGTAGTTTCCACGATTACTTCTGCTTCCTCATAAGGGATTCTGGAACCCCGAACCAGCAAACGGTGGGTATTGACACCAAATGGGGTACAGGTCACCAAGGTACAAAGATCTTCACCCTGCTCAATGCCAAGGTAGGTTGTATCATAAGGCAGGACGGTATTGATTTGGTCCACCTGGTAAGCCAGGATCTCCCCTAACACTTTCAGATAAAAAACATCCCCGACTTCCAATTGCGGGAGGTCGGAGAACATCTTTTGACTTGCCATGCCGGAATGGGCTGTAAGAATGGAATGGGTACTGTCACCGCCTACAGGCAAAGAGCTGCCCAGCAGATGACCAATTCCCCGATCCAGGGAGTCATTGTTGGTACCGTGATAGACAGGAAGCTGGACGCTGATCTTCGGGATCTGCACATAAGCCATAATCCCGTCCCCGGCAATGTCAAGCAGTTTCTCATAGTTCTGGGATGCTGCCAACAGCGCTTCCTGGCTGTAGCTTTCGGTGTCAGTAGCACCGGGTGTGATGGATTCGTTATACCGGATTGCTACTTCCTTTGCCGCCAGCAGTTCCCCGTTGTCCGTATCTTCGATGACCGCCTCATAGGTAGTCTGAATCTCCGATGCGTATTTGGCATTGATGCGATTACTGATGATGGGATACAGCATCAGTACCAATGCCAGCAGAAACACCAGCACCAAACCAACAATACTCAAAATTTGCCTTCGTTTCATAATTGCCTCCTAGATGATAAAACTCGATTTGCAATTGCAAACAGCTAAAAAGCACCGGGATGGTTCCCAGTGCTTAAATAGATATTAGTGCTATGTAGCTAATTTACATGACTTGTGTCGGTGAATTAATACCTGTAGAAGCATCAGTATATTTTTACCTGGATGCTGTATCATTTGAAACCGCTGCTAATCAACGTATCGATTTTTCATATTCCTTGGGTGTCTTTCTCATGTAGCTTTTAAAGGCGGACAAGAAGCCGTTATATGATGTGTATCCACAGCGGCAGGCGATTTCGGTCAGCGGCAAATCCCGCTGTTTTATGAGCATACAGGCATGCTCGATACGCTGCTTAATGAGGGTCTTTTTAAAACCTTTATCGAAGACTTTTTTCACAATTCTATGGGTTTGAGGAACGGACAGACACAACTCCTTCGCAAGATCGTCTATGCTGATTTCTTCGTAATATCTCTTTTGGAAGAATTCTTCCACAATTTTTCGTTGTCTAAAGCTGTTCTCACTCTCTGACGAAACGCGGATCACCTGATCCTGATACGGGAGATGGAGTTCTTCAATCCGTTTTGCCAATGTCATAAAAAAGACGGCCAATAATGCTTGATAGACATGCTCATTTTCACTGGTGAATGGTTCTGCGATCAGCTTCTGCACGATGGATAAAAGGCTAGGATCCTTTATGATAAAATGCTCGCTGACGGATTTGAAAATGTTGCTGTAATATGCATATTCTGAAAAGCTTTTTTTGAGTCGGTTTTCACCGTAGCTTTGTGACAGACTGAACCCAAAGTTTGCTTTTTCCAGCGTGTCGCTGGAAAGCTTTGGATAATGGCTTGTTCTCGGCGCCAGTAGGCAAATATCCCCAGTGTCAATGCTTATATCATTTCCGTCGATCTCCAGAATTGCATTGCCATCTAACAGAATATGGATCTCGTTATCCACATGAAAATGTGGGGTATCCTGCCAGCTTTTTGAAGTCCACGATTTTGCGAAGTCAATTTCAACGGTAAATAGGGCATCACCCAATGTTGTTTCCAGTTTTGCCACAGCAATCACGCTCCTTCTTAATCGATTGTATCAAAACGCAAGAGAAAAAACAACAGAATCACAAAATTCGATCATTTATTTTATCAAAAGCGAAGAAAAAGCTCGTTGTATTCCATCAGTGCGTTCTATATAATACATTCAGAAAGCAAAAAACAACAAAGGAGAATTTCTTATGAGAACTTTTGAAAAAAGCAACGCCCTCCTGGAAAGAGAAAAAAAGGTAGCACCTCTTGCCGCCCAGACTTTCAGCAAGAGTTACCGTTACTTCATTCCCGGTGCCAGCCCCATGTTCATCGAGCGTGCTGAAGGTGCAAAGATCTACGACGTGGACGGCAATGAGTTTATCGACTTCAACGGTTGCCTGGGTCCCATCACTTTGGGCTTCAACTATCCTCGTGTTAATGAGGCTGTCATTGAGCAACTGAACAAGGGTATCATCTTCTCCACTCAGGCACCTGTAGAGTGCGAGCTTGCTGAGAAGCTGGTTGAGGTCATTCCCTGTGCAGAGATGGTCAAATTCGTAAAAAATGGCAGTGACGCTACCACCGCTGCTATCCGTCTTGCCAGAGCCTACACCGGCCGGGATCGTGTTGCAATGTGCGGCTACCACGGTATGCACGACTGGTCCATCGGTGCTTCTGCCAACAACAAGGGCGTACCCATGGCTGTTCGAGAGCTGACAAAAACATTTAAGTACAACGACATTGACTCTCTGGAGAATTTGCTGTGTGCGCATCCAGGCGAATACGCTGCAGTCATTTTGGAACCCATCCAGTCCAACGGCACCACTAAGGAATACCTGCAGGCTGTTGTGGATACTGCGCATAAACACGGTGCCATCGCTATCTTCGACGAAGTGGTCAGCGGCTTCCGTTACGCTATCGGTGGTGCAAGTGAGTACTACGGAGTCACTCCCGATATGGCTTCCTACGGCAAGGGCTGCGCAAACGGTATGCCTCTTTCCTTTGTTGCTGGTAAGCGTGAATTGATCAGCCAGATTGAACAGGGCGTATTCGTTTCCATGACCTTCGGTGGTGACGCCATCTCCATGGCTGGCGCACTGGCTACCATTCAAGAAATGCAGGACAAGGATGTCATGGCCCACGCATGGAAGATTGGCGGTATCATCCTGGAAGGTTTGAAGGCACTGATTGCAAAGCACGGAATCGAGAAGGCTGTCTCCGTCAGCGGTTTGGCACCTCATTGCGGTGTAGCATTTGATGATGTAGGTTCTCTGAATTATCTCGATATTCATTCCATCTTTGCAAAGTGCATGCTGGAAAAGGGTATTTTCACCCAGGCTCTGGTCAATGTATTCTATTCTCATACCGAAGAGGATGCCAAGCAGTATCTGGCTGCCGCTGACTATGCATTTGCAACCATCAAAGAAGCCATGGATAAGGACAGTGTTGCCGGTATTCTTGCTGAGGGTGTAAGAGTCAACCCTGTTTTTAAAAGAAACATTAAGTAAGTTCACCTGTCGGCAATTGGGCGGTACGGAGATAGCAAGACATCCGGACCGTGGTTCAAATCCGACTCCCACAACCAGTATGAGTAGTCGTAACGGATATCGTTACGACTACTCTTTCTTTTTATCAAGTCCGTTATGAACACCCGCACCAGATTGCATAGTCATAGCCGATTTCGCTGTGATTACTTTTTATTTATATCCATCCTATTCACTACGCACCTAACAGGCAACCGGAGGATTGGTTTTTCTGCTTGTGAGTAGGAGGGATGTATGATATAATCCAAGATGAAAATTGTAGAAATATACACAAAGTGGGGCCTTGGCATGTATTATAGACATAATTTAGACTACCAATATCCGGAAAAATGCGATGCGCATATGATCGACGTCAAGCATCTGCGGGATGTGAATCTGGACACAAACTACCCCTATCTGCAGAAAAGTTTCTTCTTCAAGTGTCAGCGTGCGTTGCTGCACTTCTGCCAGTATACGGTGCTGCCCCTTGTGATGTGGGTGCGCCATGGCCTGCACATCCATGGCAAGGAAAAACTCAAGCAGCATAAA
>JAZOUW010000072.1:0-4025 GCA_045658385.1 Faecousia sp. | reverse complement strand
CGCCGAACTCACCGGACAAACATCGCTTAACGATTGCAAGTTTCTCTTCCTTGCTGATCTTTCTGCTTTTGGACATAGAAATACCCCCATAAGAAACAGTTTTTCTTTTTCACTGTCTCTTATGGGGGTAGCATATCAATTGGTAACGCACTTTTCTTTATGCTAAATTATTCCTTTTCCAGACCCAAAGTGATGGTGATCTGGTCGCAGACCTCGGTAGGTCCGAAATACTGGATGGCACCGGGGTAGACATAGTCAGTCTCCACAGCCCACTTTTCTCTGCGCTGGGCAAAGTAGGTAAAGGGCTTGCCGTCCAGCTCCACAAGAGCCTTGCGGATAACAGGCTTATCCTCGCCGTTTCTTCTTTCGATGTTCATCATCTTGGTGATGGGCATACCGCCGGCAACCCATTGCTCGGCAGGCTTGGAAAGGTTAGAAATCTTGGAAAGATATCCGGTGCAGCCATACTGGATCAGCATGCAGGCATTGTAGCCCAGGCTGTAGCAGTAATCAGCATCGAAATTGGAGGGGAAAGCGCAACGACCTTCAAAACCCAGGAAATGATGTAAGGGCGTAAACACGCCGTTATAGGTGCCGGCTGCTTTCCGTGCTTCCAGATTCTTCTTAACCATAGCAGAGAACAGCTTTTCGGACTCAATGAAGGAAACCTGCACGTTGCCATGGGGATCGCGCTCCAGGAACAACTGCTGCTGGATACTTTCGGGAACAACCTGGAAAACGGCCATGGCTTCCTTGGAAAGACCGTTTTCAATAAAGGCATACTTTTCTGCCCAGCTGCCCAAAGCGTTGAACTTGGCGGTGTTCTCGCCTGCCAGCAGCTCGTTGATCTCGGCAATCAACATGGAGAACTCAGGAACAAATTCCACAACGCCCTCGGGAATAATGGCAACGCCGAAGTTCCAGCCATTTGCAGCACGGGCAGCAACGGAGTCGGCGATATAGTCAGCGATCTGCGCCAAAGACATCTTCTTTTCCGCAATCTCTTCACCCAGCAGGCAGATGTTGGGGTGGGTCTGCAGAGCGCACTCCAATGCAACGTGGGATGCGCTGCGGCCCATAACCTTAATGAAGTGCCAGTATTTCTTTGCAGAGTTGGCATCGCGCTCGATGTTGCCAACGATTTCGCTGAAGGTCTTGGTTGCGGTATCGAAGCCGAAGGAGCACTCAATATCCTCGTTCTTCAGGTCGCCATCGATGGTCTTGGGGCAGCCGATAACCTGAACGCCGGTATTGTTGGCTGCAAAGTACTCTGCAAGCAGCGCCGCATTGGTGTTGGAGTCGTCACCGCCGATAATAACAATGGCATTGATACCATGCTTCTTGCAAACCTCTGCCGCAATATCAAACTGCTCCTTGGTTTCCAGCTTTGTTCTGCCGGCGCCGATAATATCGAAGCCGCCGGTATTACGGTAGGCATCGATGTATGCATCATCAAAGACAACGTAGTCATCCTCCAGCAGACCGCTGGGACCGCCCTTGAAACCATAGAGCACATTGTCCTTATTGGTAGCCTTCAACGCATCGTAAAGACCGCAGACAACATTATGGCCGCCAGGTGCCTGACCGCCGGACAAAATCACGCCAACAACCTGTTTCTTTGCAGGGGCGGTATTCTGGCCCTTCTGGAATACGATTTCATTCTTGCCATAAGTATTGGGGAACAGCGCCTTGATCTTTTCCTGATCGGCAACACTTTCCGTTGCGCCGCCGTTTTTTACGCAAATCTCGGAAACACCGTTTCTGAGCATGCCCGGCAGCTTCGGCTGATACTGATAGCGCGCTAACTGAAGGGGGGAATTTTTCATAACAAACGCTCCTTGTTTCTTCTTTTTTGTATTTCTTTGAGGATTATAATCCATCGGGGGTAAAATGTAAATAGTATTTCTTGCTTTTTATAGAAAATTTACTATTGAAATGCAGAATTTCTGTGGTATAATGGTATACGTAAAAAATGGGTGCTACCCGTTAAGAAAGGATACATACTATGGCTCTTGTTACTACAACCGAAATGTTTAAGAAGGCTTACAATGGTGGTTACGCCATTGGTGCTTTCAACGTCAACAACATGGAAATCGTCCAGGCAATCACCGAGGCTTGCCGTGAGGAGAACTCCCCTGTTATCCTCCAGGTTTCCAAGGGTGCCCGCGCCTATGCCAACCACACCTACCTGGTCAAGCTGGTAGAGGCTGCTGTTCTGGAGTGCCCCGACATTCCTGTTGCGCTGCACCTGGACCACGGCGACAGCTTCGAAACTTGCAAATCCTGCATCGACGGTGGCTTCACCTCCGTTATGATTGACGCTTCCTCCAAGTCCTTTGAGGAGAATATTGCAATCACCAAGCAGGTTGTTGAGTACGCCCATGACCACGGTGTTGTAGTTGAGGCTGAATTGGGCTCTCTGGCCGGTATTGAAGATGAGGTCAATGTTTCTGCAGAGGCTGCTTCCTACACCCGTCCTGAAGAGGTCGAGGAATTTGTAACCCGCACCGGCTGTGATTCCCTGGCAATCGCTATTGGCACCAGCCACGGCGCTTACAAGTTTACTCCCGAGCAGTGCACTGTCAACGAGCAGGGCATCCTGGTTCCCCCTGCGCTGCGTTTCGACGTTCTGGAAGAAGTTACCAAGCGTCTGCCCGGCTTCCCCATCGTTTTACACGGTTCTTCCTCCGTTCCCCAGGAGTACGTTGCCATGGTCAATGCCAACGGTGGTAAGATGCCCAATGCTATCGGCGTACCCGAAGAGCAGCTGCGTAAGGCTGCCCAGCTTTCCGTCTGCAAGATCAACATTGACTCCGACCTGCGTCTTGCAATGACCGGTACCATCCGGAAGTTCTTCAACGATGAGCCTTCCAAGTTTGACCCTCGTGAGTACCTGAAGCCCGCTCGTGCTAACATTAAGGAAGTCGTTCGTCACAAGCTGATCAACGTCCTTGGCTGCGCCGGCAAAGCTTAAACTTCAGAAAGAAAGGATCTTATATTATGAAAATCTCTAACCGCCTTTTGAAAATTACCAACATCGTCTGCGCAGTCATTATATTGGCATTGGTTGTTTTGCAGTTTATGCCCTTCTGGACTGTTGGTGAAACGACTCTCTCCGCCCAGGAATACATCTGGTTCTGCAGACACCATATCGATTTTGAGGATTTCTTTATACAGCAACTCGGCGACGCCTTTTCCTTGAACGCCGCCGTTCTCCCCACCGTAGGCATTTTGGCATTCGGTTGTCTGTCTATTTACTTCTGCATTACCAAGTCCAACAAATCCGCTAACTGGGTCTGGACAATTCTGTGCGGTGGTTTGTCCTGTGTTTTTGGTTTCCTGACCACCCCCGTATACCAAATGGGTAGCAACTGGATTGTGCACCTTATTCTGGGTGTTGTCGTTTGTTTGATTTCCATCGTTTTGTTTATTCGGTGGATTGATGATGTCAAGCACTGGATTAAGGGTTAATTTGCTACATAGTTATTGGAGCACCTTCTGTGTGGAAGGTGCTCCAATTTTATCTTGTAAAACAACAGATTTTGTGGTAAACTATACCAGCTACCAAAAGTTTTTACCACGTGGAGGCTACTATGCTTTTTCATAAATTTCCATAGCACTTCCCTCTTTCGTATTATTTCATTTTGGAGGAAAATGTTATGTCAACCTTACAACAAGAAATCAGCCGTCGCCGAACCTTTGCAATTATCTCCCACCCCGACGCCGGTAAAACCACATTAACGGAAAAATTCCTGCTTTATGGCGGTGCCATTGCCCAGGCCGGTGTGGTCAAGGGTAAAAAGAATTCCAGGGCTGCTACCTCCGACTGGATGGAGATCGAAAAGCAGCGCGGTATTTCCGTTACCTCTTCTGTTATGCAGTTTCAGTATGACGGCTTCTGCATCAACATTCTGGACACCCCCGGCCACCAGGACTTTTCCGAGGATACCTACCGTACTTTGATGGCTGCCGATGCTGCGGTTATGGTCATTGACGGTGCGAAGGGTGTCGAGCCCCAGACCAGA
>JAZOUW010000071.1:0-12403 GCA_045658385.1 Faecousia sp. | reverse complement strand
GACGCCGAACTCACCGGACAAACATCGCTTAACGATTGCAAGTTTCTCTTCCTTGCTGATCTTTCTGCTTTTGGACATAGAAATACCCCCATAAGAAACAGTTTTTCTTTTTCACTGTCTCTTATGGGGGTAGCATATCATCTTGCAACACGCTTTTGTTATTTCTTTTTTTGTGGCAGTTCACTATAAAGGGCGCTGCCCAGAATCAAAATCGAACCAATGATTCCGAAAATTGTCATGGGTTCGCCTAAAAGAAAAGCCGAAAGCAAAATGGCGATAACCGGATCCAGATAACTAAACAGCGCTACCGTTTCCGCCGGCAGGGATTTCAGGGAACCAAAGTACAGCCAGTAGGCAAAGCCGGTATGTACCACACCGACTACCAGCAAAAGTACCCACTGCATGCTTGTCAGGTCCGGAAGGGAAAGCCCTTGGGTCAAAAGCAGGTAGGGAAGCAATACGCCGGTAGAAACAGACAGCTGAACAAGGGTCTTATCGTAGGCATCAATGGGGGAGAACTTCTTGTTAAGAAAGATTACAGTGGCATACAGAATTGCTGCGCCAACGCCCAAAAGGATACCCTGCAACTGGTCTATGGTGGGAAGAGGGCCTTCCATGACGCCTGAAACAAAAACCATGCCGATCAAGGCAGCGCTGATGCATTTGATTTTCTTGCCGGTGAGTTTTTCCCCCAGTAGCGGGGAGACCAGCAGCAAAAACAGCGGCGCAAGGTAATAGCAGACAGTGGCGGTTGCTACAGTGGTGTGCTTATAGCTTTCAAAAAGCAAGATCCAGTTGAAGCCAATGGCTGCGCCGGAAAGAATCAATAAAAAAATGTTTCTTCCAATAGCTTTCCAATTCAGCTGTTGTTTGCCAAAGAGTAAAATGGCTGCCAGAAAAGCAACACCCAAAAGACCCCGAGCAAAGGCAATACCCCCGGAGGAAAGGGGGATAAATTTTACAAAAATACCAATGGTGCCGAAAATGCCCATGGCAGATAGAAGCTTTATTTTTGCTTTTTCCATAATCATCCCTCCAAGCTTTAGGAAGATAGTAGCAGACCAGTGGACAAATGTCAACAACACAAAGACTTGACAGATGAGATATATCGTGATAGTATAGTGAAAATTGAATCGCTCTTGATAGAGGCGCGGGTTTCAAAAGTACTGTGGGGCAAGGCCAGGCAGCCGCCACATAGAAAAGGGGAAGCCGCCGAAGTGGGTAACATGCCTGAATGTTATCTGCTGGGTCGTTGGAGAACATCCAACGGACTGTCACAACTTTGTGAAGCGCTATCGAAGCAGTGTGGCATAAGTATATTGCTGTTACTGTCGAATCGCTTGACGAAGCGGTTCGATTTTTTATTTTAGGCATACATCAAAAATACCGCGCACGCCAGAAACGGCCCTTCTTCCGCAAGTCTGCACAATCCAATCCTTGAAACACACAAGATATTCCTGCGGACTGTGTGGCTTTTCTTGCAAAAGAATCATCCGCCTCTGAGTCACGATCTGTTTTCTCTGTATGCCTACGGCCTTATATGGCAAATCAATTCGAAAGGAAGAAACGAAAATGAAGAAGATTTTAGCAATGATGATGGCTCTTATGATGCTGCTCGGTATGGCAGCCTGCGGCGCTGGAGAGAAGTCCGGTGTCGAAGATGGTGTGCTGACAGTCGGTATGGAATGCGCTTATGCTCCCTACAACTGGGCGCAGACCGATGACTCTAACGGCGCAGTTCCCATCGCGAATGTTCCCGGCGCTTATGCAAACGGCTACGATGTGATGATGGCCAAGAAAATCTGTGAAGCAAATGGCTGGAAGCTGGAAGTCAAGAAGCTGGACTGGGATTCTTTGGTACCTGCTGTGCAGACCGGTGAGATCGACTGCGCCATTGCCGGCCAGTCTATGACCGCTGAACGGGAAGAAATCGTTGATTTTGCCGGCCCCTATATCTACGCATCGATCGTCTGCCTGGTGCAGAAGGATTCTGCTTTGGCAAGCGCCACCGGTATCAGTCAGCTGACCGGCACTTGCACCTCCCAGCGTGGTACTATTTGGTACGACACCTGCCTGCCCCAGATCAAGGGCGCTGAAGTACAGGCTGCTGCTGATGACGCCGGCGCAATGCTGATGGCAGTCAGCTCCGGTACGTGCGATTTCGTTTGTACCGACATGCCCACTGCACAGGGCGCTGTGATTACTTACCCCAACCTGACCATTCTGGACTTCTCCGGCTCTGCAGATGATTTTGAAGTTTCTGATGAAGAAGTAAACATCGGTATCTCCGTCCGTCAGGGTAATAAAACACTGCTGGATGCTATGAATAAGGTGCTGTCTCCTATGAATGCGGATGACTTCAATGCGCTGATGGCTTCTGCTGTTGCAGTGCAGCCCATCGAAGAGTAAAGCCTTACCTTATGCGGAAGCGGCAACGCTTCCGCATATTGGCGTATTATAAAAGGAGTTCATTATGAACATATTTGTAAAGCTCGGACAAGATATTGTCCGCTTATGGAATGAATATGCGGGACTTTATTTATCCGGTGTATGGAACACCATTTCCCTTGCGGTGCTATGCACTGCGGTGGGTTGCCTGATCGGACTGCTGTGCGGTATTCTTAACACCATTCCTTTCACAAAGACGGACAATATCTTTAAGCGTATTTTGCTGCGCACGATTCGCATTATTAACCAGATCTATGTGGAGGTTTTCCGTGGTACGCCTATGATTTTGCAGGCGGTTGTGATCTACTATGGTCTGCCTTATTTTACCAATTATGCCCTTCGGTTTTCCAACGTTTGGCTTTGCGCCTTTATCGTTGTTTCTATTAACACCGGCGCATATATGGCAGAATCTGTCCGGGGCGGTATTATCTCCATTGATCCCGGTCAGACCGAGGGCGCAAAGGCTATCGGCATGACCCATTGGCAGACCATGACCCATGTGATCCTGCCCCAGGCATTGCGGAATATTCTGCCCCAGATCGGAAACAACCTGATCATCAATATCAAAGATACCTCTGTGATGAGCATTATCGGCTTTACAGAGTTCTTTGCCATCCATAAGAGTGTGGCTGGTACAACTTATCAGTATTTTCCCTCTGCAGCTATTGAAATGGTAGGATATCTTTCCATGACGCTGATTGCATCTTTCCTGCTGCGCATGTGGGAAAAGAAGATGGATGGCGCAGGCAGCTATAAGCTGGTTGAGGTGGACAGCCTGACCATGACTGCCGGTACTTACTCCCATCCCGATAAGAACGACGCTTTCCAAGAGAAAAGCAGAGAATATAAGGGGGATGCGTGATATGGGAAATGAAATTTTGCAGGTCAAGCACTTGTCAAAATCCTTTGGTAGCAATGTTGTGTTGCGGGATATTGACTTTTCTGTTTCCAAAGGCGACGTAATTTCTGTGATCGGCGCTTCCGGCTCCGGTAAATCCACCCTTCTGCGGTGCATTAACCTTTTGGAGACACCCACCCACGGTGAAATCTGGTATAACGGCAAGAACGTGGCAGACCGGAAGGTAAAACCTCATGAGTATCGCAGCCATGTAGGTATGGTGTTCCAATCCTTCAATCTGTTCAATAATATGACCGTACTGAAAAACTGCATGATCGGTCAGATGAAGGTGCTGGGCAAAAGCAAGGAACAGGCCAGAAAGACGGCGCTGTACTATCTGGAAAAGGTGGGCATGGCCCCTTATATTAACGCCAAACCCCGGCAGATTTCCGGCGGACAGAAACAAAGAGTAGCCATTGCCCGGGCGTTGGCGATGAATCCGGAGGTGCTGCTTTTTGATGAGCCTACCTCTGCGCTGGACCCGGAAATGGTTGGCGAAGTGCTGGCGGTTATGCAAAACCTTGCCCAGGAGGGTATGACCATGCTGGTGGTCACCCACGAAATGGCCTTTGCCCGGGACGTGAGTAACCGGGTGGTTTATATGAACGATGGCGTTATCTGTGAACAGGGAACGCCCGAGGAAGTGTTTGGCAATCCCCAGAAGCAGGAGACAAAGGATTTCCTGGCCAGATTCCGTAATAACTAAAATGAAAAGACCGAATCAGAATGGATTCGGTCTTTTTGTGCTTATTGTACTTCACCCTGGAAAATAACGGTCTGGATATTCATGTTGTGATCGGTGATGATCAGGTCTGCCCGGAGGCCAACCCGAATCTGACCACGGTCGGTAAGACCAACCACTTTAGCAGGGTTATAGGAGGCGCAGCGGAAGGCGTTCACAATGGATGCGCCGGTGTGCTTCATATAGTTGCGGCAGGCTTCGTACAAATACATTTTAGAGCCGGAAACATCCACATTGCCGTCGGGCATAGGTGTGAAGTTCAGGTCGGTGATATGTTCAAAGCCCTTGGGGTTAACGAGGTCGTAACTGGTCTGGTCGGAAATCAGAATGATCTTTTCGTCGGTCTTGATCTTCCGGATCAGACGCTGCATGTAGGGATCAATATGGATACCGTAGCTGTCGGAGATGATCTCTGCGTAGATGTTGCTGTTATAATTGACAGTTTCGTCCACGCAAACGCCACGGCACTCGGGGTACTTGGGCAGGTCGCCGGTGGCATTGGTGTGGTGGGTGCCAAGGCACAGACCGTAGGGAACAAGGGCTTCGATCTGGGCGGGGGAGGCGGTAGAGTGGCCCACGGTAAACTTTACGTCGGGATTGACTTTCTTTGCCGCCAAAACAAAGGGCAGCAGATCCTCTCTTTCCGGAGCCAGCGCCCAAACACGGATGATATCACCGCCGGCTGCCAGCATCGGCTCGTAATGCTCCGGCAATACGCCGGTGCCATGCCAGGGATTATTGTGCCGACCGGAACCGAACTCCGGATTCATATAAGGACCTTCCATATACATGCCGGCAATGTTTCTGCCCTCCGGATGGTTCATTGCCTCCCGGATGCGGTTCATGGAAGCCACATATTCTTCTACAGTACTTCTGTCGCCGGGGGTGGCCAGGACGGAGGTAGTGCCCCGGGCCATATGGGCCTTTGCTGCACGAAGGGGTTCGTGTTCGAAACGGACATGATCGCCGGAGTGGCAGTGGATATCCACCAGACCGGGACCTACGAAAAGGCCCTTGGCGTCGATAATCTCACAGCCTTCCGGAACGGGCGTAGTACGCATTTCGCCGAAACCGGAAATTTTGCCATCCTCAATGAACAAAACTGCGTCGGGGATCAAATGGTCAAGCATAATTAAAGTGGCATTGATAATCGCTTTCATAACGGTAAGTCCTTTTTTTTGTGATGATAGTATAGCATATTTAAAATGGATTTGCAAGGTAGAAACATATCTGCTATACTAAAGATGAACATTTACCGGGAGGGGAAATTATGCAGTACCGATTGGATAAATACGGAAATCTGTTGTCGGTTTTGGGTTTTGGCTGTATGCGTTTTCAGCGCAAGCAGGGAAAGATTGATATGGCCCTTGCGGAAAAGCAGATTATGCAGGCGTTTATAGGCGGTGTAAACTATTATGATACCGCCTACATATATCCGGGCAGCGAGGCGCTGATCGGCGAAGTTTTTGAAAAGAACGGCATCCGGGAAAAAGTGCATATTGCGACCAAGCTGCCCCATTATCTCATTAAGAACAGGGAAGGTCTGGACAGGCTCTTTAACGAGGAGTTAAAGCGGTTACGTACCGACTATGTGGATTACTATCTGATGCATATGCTCACCGATACCGCCACCTGGAATCGGCTGAAGGAAATGGGTATTGAGCAGTGGCTGGAAGAAAAGAAGGCCTCCGGCGCCATTCGGCAGGTGGGTTTTTCCTACCACGGCAACGCAGAGACCTTTTGCAATCTGGTAGACGCCTATGACTGGGATTTCTGCCAGATCCAGTATAACTATATGGACGAGAATACCCAGGCGGGCAGGAGAGGACTGAAATATGCCAACGAAAAGGGCTTGCCGGTAATCATTATGGAGCCACTGCGGGGCGGACGCTTGGTCAACCAATTGCCGGAACAGGCGAAAAAGATATTTGCCGACAGCGGAAATACCCCGGCGCAATGGGCCTTCCGCTGGCTGTGGGATCAGCCGGAGGTTACGGTGGTGTTGTCCGGTATGAACACCGGGGAAATGGTCCGGGAAAATCTGGAAACCGCTGATAAGTCCTATGCGGGAATGCTGGGAAATGATGAGCAGCAGCTTTTCGCAGAGGTGGTGAAGTCCTTTAACGCTACAGTCAAGGTGGGCTGCACCGGCTGCGGCTACTGCATGCCCTGTCCCAAAGGCGTGGATATTCCCGGTATCTTCAATGCCTACAATATGTATTACCGGGAAGGGTGGTTTCAGGGTCTGCGGGAGTATTTTATGTGTACTACCTTCTGCAAGAATGTGACGGCGGCCTCCCAGTGCATCGGCTGCGGTAAATGCGAAAAACACTGTCCTCAGTCCATTTCTATTCGCAAGCATTTGCAGGATGCCAGAAAGACACTGGAAAATCCCATTTACAAGGTGGCAACCAAGTTTACAAAATGGTTTATAAAGTTCTGAAAATTACCCCGGATCCTATCAGATCCGGGGTAATTTTGTTATAATCCTTTGATTTTTCGGTAATTCCGGGGGGATGTGCCAAACTTCTCTTTGAAACGCCGGGAAAAATACAGCTGATCGCTGAAACCAAATTTTTGACTCAAATCGTGGATGGAAATATTGCTGGTTATTAAAAGCCGCTCTGCTGCCGCCATAATGGTGTTACAGATATATTCATTAACAGTCATTCCCAATTCTTTCTGAAAATGTTTGGTCAAGGTGCTTTTGGAAACATAGATGCTTTCTGCAATTTGGGAAATGGTAAGCTGCATTGATAAGTTTTGCTTAATATACACCAAAGCCTTATAAATGCAGGGCGAGTAGTCCTCTGTGCGGATCGTGATGTTGTGCTTTTCCAGCAGATCGATCAGCACATCCAGTACGGTCTGCCGCAGACGCAGGCTGTGGGAAACATCGCTTCCGGTCAGGCATTTGTTCAGGAAGGCTTGGTCCGGATCTTCCTCCGGGCGCAGACAAAGGGGTCTTTGACAGCTGCGCAGCAGGTCTGTGCCGTCAAAATCCCGCAGCTTGATGTGGAAATGAAAATGCTCCATTGTCTTGCTGCAGTGATAGGTAAAGGAACAGCCGGAAGGAATCAGATACCAGTTGCCTTTTTGCAGTTTGACTACTTCAGCGTCGGTGGTTTGAATGGTAAAAGCGCCGTCTGTGATGTAGTAAAGCCGGGAATACACCGGCAATACGACACTGCCGGACCAGCCGGGGTCTACCTCGGCGAAGCCAAAGGTGAGCAGCTCCAGATGCAGCCGGTTACCGGATTTGCAAAGAGCGGGATTCGTTGTTATGTGCATACGCGATTCTCCATATTTTATACCCGATTTTTACTAGTTTATCAGGGACTATACTCTATAATGGTACTTGTAAGTACATATTACTGTATTTGCAATTCAATTACAAGTACCGGGAGGAAATAATATGCGTTTGCGTGATAAATTTTGGCTGTGGGGACATCCCGAGGGGCGCTACAACAATGAATTTGGTAATACCCAGGTTTCCCGCATGACACCAATGGAGTGCTGTATGTATCTGGGTATCCGTAATACCTTTATGGTGCCGGTGGGTGTGGATGTAAACCGCCGTCAGTACAACAAGTCCTTTACTACCCTGGACGGCGTGTCCTGGGAGTGCTTTGATGCCGGCAACAATCCGGATGTGGTAGATCCGCTGATCGCAGAGGCCGGGGATTTTTCCAATATTAACGGCGTTGTCTTTGACGATTTCCAGCGTGGCGGTGTGGATAAGTATACCAAGATCCCATTGGAAAATTTGTGGAAGGTTCGGGAAAAGCTGCACAATAATGATGTGCGCCCCCTGAATATGTGGATGGTGCTGTATACCACCGAGTATGCCGTGCCGGCGGACGATCCCACAGCGGAGCGGTATAATGACGAAATATTCCAGCCTTACATCGAGCCCTTTGATGGCATCATTATGTGGAACTGGTATGAAAGCAATTACAAGGATATTCCCTGCAAGTTCGATGTATTCAAGAAGATGACCGAGGGTAAGCGCCATATGGTCGGCTGCTATCTGTATAACTTCGGCGAGGATAAGCCTGCCACCGGTGAGGCTGTCAAGACCCAGCTGGAGTGGTACCGGGAATGGCTGCTCAAGGGCGAGATCGAGGGCGTTGTGCTGCACACCAACACAATGGCAGATTTGGATCTGGAAGCTTACGATGCAGCACTGGAGTGGATGCAGGCTCACGGCGACGAGGAGCTGCCGGAAGATTGGAGACCGGTCTATGAGCGTTAAAAGTGTACGGGGAGAAATAAGCCGTGAGCAGCTGGGCGTGGTTGCGCCCCATGAGCATGTGATATTGGACCTGACGGCCTTTTATCAGGAATTGCCCGTTCCGGGTATTGAAGACCCTGCCACCCAAAAAAGTGGAAATGTGGAATCTGGGCATTCTCAGCCGGGATTGCTATGCGCTGAAAGACAATCTGCGTCTGACAGACGAGGAAACAGCGGTTAAAGAATTGATGTTCTTCAAACAGGCAGGCGGCAGCACGGTGGTGGATGCCTCCCTTCCCGGCATTGGACGAGACCCAAAAGCTCTGGCGCGGATCTCTGAAAAGACCGGACTGATATCATTATGGGCACCGGCTTTTATGTAGGCGAAACCCATCCGGAAAAGCTTTCCCGGATGACCGAGGAAGAAATCGGCGATCTGATGGTAGGGGAGCTTCAGGAGGGCGTAGACGGCATTTGCGCCGGCTATATCGGTGAAATCGGTATCAGCGAGATCTTCGACGATAAAGAGCGCAGAGTTCTTCGGGCGGCGGCTGTGGCCCATAAGAAGACCGGCGCGGCCATCAATGTGCATATCAACCCCTGGACTGTCAACGGTCTGGAGGCGGCAGATATTTTGTTAAATGCCGGCGTGCGTCCGGAGAGCATCTGCATCAGCCATATTGATGTGGAAAACCGGGAGGATTATATTCTGCCGCTGATTACCATTGGCGTGTACGAAGCTTTGACAGAGGGCAAAGAAGCACCAAAGACAAACAACTCGCACTCGTCGGCGTACAAGTGGTACGGTAGAGTGTGAGTTGTGCAGTAAGTCAAAACACTTTGCGTAGCAAGCTTCTTTACACCTCATCCACCGCTACGCGGTCCCCTTTCTTCTCTGCGCCTGCGGGCGCAGTCCGCAAGGAGAAGGCGTTTATTCAGCCTATTAAGTAATGCTGTGTTTTGACGGCTTGATGCTTCGGTGACCGCTGAAGCGCAAAAAGAAACAGCCCTTGATTGAAGTACATTTTGTAGCTTGCAATCAAGGGCTGTTTCTCTTCACTCTTAATATCTAACATCATTGGTTAACCTCGCTTTCTGCAGATTGACGACTGCTTCCTTTTGTTCTCCTGACACCATCATTTCCTGCTTTCCCTTGCGCGGGATGTGCGTTTTGTGTTGGATTTTGTGAAGTGTCGTCTTACGGTTCTGACCAGTTTGCTTTGTTGTCAGCTACAGCTCCCAGTTAACTTTTATGATAACGAAATCTTTGCTGCAGTTCTTCTTTTCAGACATTTAATAAAATTTGGATTTGTTTACAGACGTACTCTTAAATGGCTGTCGCTTTCAACTTCGCTTTAGAACCGTTAGGGGTGAAGCTGTTTAGTACATTGGTATCACCTCTTGTGTCTATACAATATCATAGATTTTTATTAATTGCAATATGTAAAATTATACAAAATAAACAAAATGGATTTATGCAAATAGAAGAAAATATGCAAAACAACTAAAAAGTTATTGACACAGGACGGCGATTTGTGATACAGTAAATATGTTGGGCGGCCAAGAGGCCGCCCTTTTTACGCCCAATCGGGCAAATATTCAAATTTTCGGGTTTGCCCTTCATAGGGGAAGGTGATGCAGCAGGAAAACAGCATAGGATTCCTTTCTTCGTCTTTTGCGCCATATTTGTGATCGCCTACCAGAGGATAGCCCCGGGAGGCAAACTGCACCCGAATCTGGTGGCTTCTGCCGGTGTGCAGGCGGATGCGCACAAGAGAGTCCGCCAGGCGGGTAAATTCCAGACGGGCGGTTTTCACCCCTGCGCGCTGCCGCTTAACCACAAAAACCTTGTTTTTCCGGCTGTCCTTAAAAAGCAGATCTTCCCAGTCGCCATTTTCCGGGGGCGTGCCATGGACAAGGGCTACATATTCTTTTATCATACTGCCTTCCTGAATACATTTGGAAAGATAGGCGGCAGTTTCTTTATTGCGGGCGTAGACCATTATACCGCCTACATTTTTGTCCAGCCGGTGAATGGGGAGTATATCACCACCCAAGGCTTCTTTCAGCGCCTGTGGCAGCGCATGTTCTGCATCCAGTCCAACCGGCTTGATACAGACAACAATATTGACATCTGAAAACAGAATTTCCATCGCTTCACATCCTTGGAGTATAGTATAGCACAGGAAGTGTAAATCTGCTACTATAGATTCCTTAAAAGGAAAAAGAAAAAAATTATGATTTCCCCTTGCTATTTTGGAAAAAGTAGTGTATACTATGCAAGGTGTTTGCCGGTGTGATGGAATTGGTAGACGTAGTGGACTCAAAATCCACCGATGGCGACATCGTGCCGGTTCGAGTCCGGCCACCGGCACCATAATACCTACCCTTATTTGATACAATGGTATCAGCAAGGGTAGGTATTTTTATACCCATTTTTACCCCGAAACAGAGTGAATTCCTAAACTTTGCAACGCATTTCCTTTTCCGTTGCCCAGGGATTGTGCTTTTTCCCGGTCTCCGGATTGCTGAAATGCAACATATTGTGCTTGCAATTCGTTAAAATACCGCAATTCGTTAAACAACTGCTATTCGTTATACGACCGAAATTACCGAAAAAGTACCGGCATATTTGGTAAACTTAGCTACTTGCATACTTTCGGCAGAAGAGTTAACATCACACCCACACTTGGGAGGTGATGACAATGCAAACCTTATTACAACTGCTGAAACGCTGCGCCGAGAACCACACCTTTAACTCCGGTGATCCGGATTGCCAAACAGTACTGGATCAGCTGTACCGCGCCTATGCGGAATCTCATGAAAACGATCCACCGGGCATCCGGGGAGGCTTCAAGGAACTGGAGAATTACTTGGAGGTCCTGCCCCTGGATGACAACAATGCGGTATTCAATCTCTGCTGCCGGATCTGCGTGGCCTATGAACACAAAGCCTTCGTTGACGGCTTTCATTACGGCGTTCAGCTGATGAAGGAAGTAAATTTGTATGCGCTGTTAAAGTTTATGGATATAGATGATGTTCATGCGCAGCATATTATTCAGAGTGTGGATCGTTCGTATCAAGATATCTGTGGACGATCCTTTGAAGCGTATGATCCTTTTGCGTATTTGGCATACAAAGTTTTGAAGGGCAGCTACTCATTTGTTGTAAAAGAAACTGCAGCCAATATATTACGATATGTTGCGGTGGATGTTAATCGCTTTTCCGCACAGCGCTTGGTAAGCGACATTAAAGATGTGGGCATTGAACCACTACTGGAGGATATACTTGATTCATAATAATTGCGGTTATCTGTAGAAAGCTGGCATGCACCAGGGCATGGAAAAGTACGAATAAGCAAAAAAGCACCGACTCTACCATAATGGTAGGATCGGTGCTTTTCCTGTTATTCGACTAATCCGTATTTGACCTTGATGCGGTCAAGCTTTTCCAGCATTGGTTCGGCGGCGATGAGAATGAAGATTACGGTGGCGGCTGCGTGGATCAGATCCATGGGAAGGCCGGATACATAGTAAGCTTTCAGCATCTCCCAGTTGATGGATTGGGAATTGTACATCAGTGCTGCGGCGGGGTTCATAATGCCGCCGTAGATGATGACTGCAGAAAAAGCACCAAAGGTGGCAAGGCTACCCCGGCTGCGGCGAAGCAGACCCTTACGGAACAGCACACCTGCCAGGAAACCGATAATGCCCATACTGAACATCTGCCAGGGTGTCCAGGGGCCTTGGGAGAACAGAAGGTTGGCGGTAAGCATCGTGACAGCGCCAACCAAGAAACCGGTCTCACCGCCGAAGGCAACTCCGGAGATAATGACCAATGCCAGCACCGGCTTGAACTGGGGCAGCATAAAGAATGCAGACCGTCCCGCCACACCAATAGCACACAGCACCGCAATGGTTACCAGTTCTCTTGCCTTGGGTTTGCGACTTTCAAATACCAGGAAGAAGGGCACCATGCACTCGATCAGCACCAGCATAGCGGTCACATTGTAATGCTGATTGCCCAGGTACATCACACCCGCAAAAATGGTCAGCGGGATACAAAGCACGATCAGCACTGC
>JAZOUW010000070.1:0-14465 GCA_045658385.1 Faecousia sp. | reverse complement strand
GCTTGGCCTCCGACTTAGATCAATGTGGGTATTGACATTATCAACACGCTGTCCCGCGCGTATGGCGTGACTGTGCCTCTCTTTGTGGACAATGCCGAGAGTGTGACAGCGCTTGAAAAGTCGGTCAATCAGATCATTCGATTGGTCGTATCTGAAAATGATAAAACATTGAGGTGTGATTATGAAAATTAAGGACAGAGCAAAACCTAAGGCACCTCCTGTGGAGCCTGGTGTATATCCTGCCGTATGTATCGGCGTAATCGACCTGGGCGAGCAGTATTCGGAGAAATTCAAAAGTTATTCCAACAAGGTGCAGATCGTGTGGGAGTTACCCACGGAAACCATTGATGTAGAAGGAAAGAAGGAGCCTCGCCAGCTGAGCAAGGAATTCACCATCAGCGCAAGCAAGAAGGGCAATCTCCGCGCCTTCCTTTCCAGTTGGAACAGCAAGACCTACAGTGACGAGGAATTCCTGGAACTGGATCTGTTTGACCAGATCGGGATGGCCTGCCTGGTCAATGTGGTGCTGAATGAGACCGGTGAATACGCCAATGTGGAGAGCGCTATTCCTCCTATGAAGGGCTTCCCTGTTCCCCAGAGCAGTACACCTCCCATCCGCTGGGATATGGAACACTGGGATGATGCTGTATTCCAGGCGCTGCCGGAGTGGGTGCAGGAGAAGATCAAGAAATCCACGCAGTATCAGAAAAATCATGCGCCCGATACTGCCGTTGAGGTCAAGGCTCCGTCGGCAGAAAGTGAGTGCCCAATATGAGCAGCCGTATCGACATAGCCGGCAAATCATTTGGGCGTTGGACTGTTCTACAGTTTGATTGTTCAAAGCGCGGCGAGGCGTATTGGATTTGTGAGTGCAATTGCGGGACAGTTCGGAGCGTGAACGGATATCACTTGCGCTCCGGCCGCTCAACCTCTTGCGGTTGCTACTCAGCAGAACTTAAAAGTAAGAACCCGCGCGGTATTAAGCATGGATTGAAGAAATCAAATCCAAGGCTATACAGGATTTGGCAATGCATGTTGAACCGCTGCAGGCGAAAGAACGGCACCGATTACAAGGTATATGGAGGACGTGGAATATCTGTTTGCGAAGAATGGCACGAATTTCCTGCTTTTTATGAGTGGGCCATGGCTAACGGTTATTCTGACGATCTTACCATTGATCGTATCAATGTGGACGGAAATTATGAACCATCCAACTGCCAATGGCTTACAAACGCCGAGAATAGCAGAAAATCGGTGGAAGATAGGAGGCGAAGGAACAATGCAATTCAGATCATTAGCGAGTAGTTCCGCTGGCAATGCATATGTTGTTTCAGACCAAGAGACTAACATTCTTCTTGAGTGCGGGATCGCCCACAAAACGCTGCAGAAGCTGGCCGGCTTTTCCCTCTCTGACTTCGCTGCATGCCTTGTGAGCCACGAGCACAAAGACCATGCAAAGAGCGTGGGCGCGCTCATCAAAGACGGCATGGAGGTTTACATGAGCCAGGGAACGGCGGAAGCGCTGGAAGCGGATGCTGTGACGCTGATTGAGAGCATGGAGCAGTTCAACGTGGGCAGTTTCGATGTGATTCCTTTTGCCACCTTTCATGACGCTGCGGAGCCGCTGGGCTTCCTGATCAAGAGTCGCGCCGATGGGGACATACTGGCATTTGCAACGGACACGGTCAATCTGCGTTACCGCTTCCCTGGGCTGACCATCTTAGCTATCGAGGCCAACTATGACAAGGCCATACTGGAGCGCTGCGAGCGGATGCCGGACAAGGTGAAGCACCGCATTTCCAATGCCCACATGGAGATTGACACCCTCTGTGAATATCTTCGTGGGCTGGATTTGTCTACATGCCGGGAAATCCACCTGCTGCATCTGAGCGACGCAACCAGCCATGAAGGTCATTTCATCAACAAAGTTGCAAGGGCGGTTCCCAAGGGTATTGCGGTGACTGCCTGCGAGAAGTAAGGAGCGTGCCGGTATGGCAAGACCTGGAATTATGCTATATTTCGATATTTTAGAGCCTATACGGGTGTTGCCTGATGCCGAAAAGGGCCGGTTATTGGTGGCAATGCTGGAATATGGGCAAAGCGGGATGTTGCCGGATTTCGATGGGATGCTGGCGCTGGCGTGGGGCTTTGTTAAGCCGAAGATCGACAAGGATGAGGAAGAATACAAAAATTCCATCTTAAGGCGTCAATATGCCACGACCTGCCGCGAACGCAAGAAGAAAGGTGAGCCGGAAATCAGTTTCGATGAGTGGATGAGGCTGAATGGCTATCAAAGGTCATCAATGATGATCAATGATGACCAATGGTATCCAACTACAACTACATCTACAACTACAACAACAACCACATCTACAACTACAGCTGCAGCTGCATCCACAACCACAAACGCAGCGGACAAGGCAGCGGCGGCAGCTGGAGATTATGTGAAGGCTGTTGGAGGTCGGACTGGAAAAGGCGTGGTGTTCCTTTCGGATGCACAGTTTGCGGATTTGTTAGAGCAGATGGGCCTTGAAGCCTTTGACCATTATGTGGATAAGCTGTCAACCTTCATCATTAAGAATGACGCCAAGGTGCAGAACCATTATGAGACGATTCTGAAATGGTGGAGAGAGGACAGCGGGCTTGAAAACAGATAGGAGGTGGCGCCCTTGCCCAGCGGATCTTTCATGCAGGTTTTTGTGAGATGCCCTTTTTACCAATTTGACGATGGGAAGCGGCGCATCACCTGCGAAGGAATTATTGATGAAAGCAATCTGATACTGTTCTTCCGCAACAAGGAGGACTATGAGACGCAGATATCGGTGTTCTGCTGTGAACATTACAAATGCTGCGAGGTGTATCGGATGCTGATGGAAAAATATCAAGAGGAGGAATGAATATGGCAAATCAATGTCAAATGGTGCTTATGCACATGAAGAAATATGGATCTATCAACCACCTGGAGGCGGAGAGGGAATACGGTATTGCAAGGTATAGTCTGGTGGAGGATGCAAAGTGAGGCATCTTGGAGATATTACCAAAATCAGCGGCCACGATGCTCCTGTGGTCGATGTGGTTATAGGTGGCAGTCCATGCCAGGATTTGAGCGTGGCTGGCAAAAGAGCCGGTCTGGCTGGTGAAAGATCCGGTCTCTATATGGAGCAAATCAGGATCATTAAGGAGATGAGAGAACATGACAGAATTTCCGGAAGAACAGGGGTCGATATTCGACCAAGATATATGGTCTGGGAAAATGTCCCCGGAGCATTCAGCAGCAACGGAGGAAAAGACTTCGCAGCAGTCCTTGAAGAAGCGATCCGTACCGCCGAACCGGAAGCGCCCGATGTTCCTGTGCCTCCAAAAGGATGGCCAACAAGCGGATGCATCCGGGATGTGGACGGACGATGGAGTGTCGCTTGGCGTGTACTCGATGCACAGTTTTGGGGAGTCCCCCAAAGACGGCGTAGAATCGCACTTGTCGCAGATTTTGGAGGTCAATCCGCATCCGAGATACTCTTTGTCCGCAAAAGCGTGTCAAGGGATATTGAACCGGGCGAATCGAAGGGGAAAGAAACTGCCGGAGATGCTGGAGAAGGCTCTGGTGGAACAGTCGGCTGCGACATCTACAATGGATCATTAAGTGGAGACAAGGCTGTATCCCTTAACACCGATGCCAATGCCACCGGCGCTGGGCCTACTGTTATTTGTGTGGATCAAGGTGGCGGGAAGAGCGGAGCGCACAGCTATGAGGATGTTTCTCCTACGCTAACATGCACACACGGTAGCGAGCCTGCTGTGGTATATGGAATCGATCAGCAAGGGGGAAAAGGAGGGGCGAACTTCTCCGTAAATGTATCGCCACCCATCTTGAGCGATAGCCATGGGACACCTCACGCAGTCTGCTATAACATTGGCTCTTACCACAGCAACGCGTGGAAGAGCGATAACCCCCACAGCGGAGTCTACAAGGCTGACAAGAGTAAGACTTTGGATGCTCTGCAATGTGGTTACCCTGGATGCAATCAAGGGGGTACGGCTGTGGTAGAGCCTGCGAGCTTCTACCCACAGATGAAGGCAGAGAGTCAATGCTTCAGAAATGACGGAATCAATAACACACTGGTGAATGGGACGAACCCAGGATTTCAAAATGCAATCGTGGAGACATTTTTAGGGAATGGTCAGACTGTTGTCGGCATACTTATGGCAAATGCCGGTACAAAGATGTGGTTGGGAAATCAGGAGGCTTTTAGTGGCGCGTACCACATTGTCAAACGTCGAATGGGTGTCAGATACAACGTCCGCAGACTGACTCCTTTGGAGTGTGAGAGACTGCAAGGTTTTCCTGATGGTTGGACGGACATCGGAGAATGGGTCGATTCAAAGGGCAAGAAGCACAAGGAAGCTGATTCTCCGAGATACAAAGCACTTGGCAACTCCATTGCCATCCCACCTTGGAAGTGGGTGCTGAAGAGACTGTGTGCCTGCTATGAGAGGGATGCTACCATGGCTTCCCTGTTTGACGGTATCGGTGGATTCCCCTACATATGGGAACAGCTAAACGGCAAAGGGAGCTGCCTATGGGCAAGTGAGATCGAGGAGTATCCTATGGCTGTAACGAAATTAAGATTTGGAGGCAATGACAATGCTTAATCACATCACCATCATGGGTCGGCTGACGGCTGACCCGGAACTGAGAAGAACCAGCAACGGCGTTTCGGTGGCGTCTTTTACGCTGGCCGTGGACAGAGGCCGCAAAAACAAGGAAACCGGTGATCGCGATGCCGACTTCATCCGCTGCACCGCGTGGAGATATACCGCGGAATTCGTCAGTAAGTATTTCGCCAAGGGCCAGATGGCGGTCGTGTCCGGCAGACTGCGGATGGATCTCTATACGGATCAGCAGGGGAATAAGCGCACCAGCGCCGAAGTGCAGGTGGACAACATCTATTTCGGGGACAGCAAGAAGGCCGATAAGAGCAGCGGCTATGATGACGAGGAAGACGATGATGAGCCGCTTCCGTTCTGACATACCGTGAAAGATGAGGAATTAAGATGGTAAAGATCGGAGATATAGTTGTGAGAGAGCCGGTGACGGTCGAACAGTATGACGAGGATCTGAAAAAGCACACCAAGGCAGCCATGCGCGGCAAGGTGGTATACGTCCACCCGGAGGGCCGGTACCACACCGTGGAATTTATGACAGCTGGTGGGGCGATCCGCGAGAGCTTCCAGGGCGCGGGAAAGTGAGGACTGACGATGGATGTCAGGGAAAAGTTGGTGGAGTTGCTATTTAATGTTCCGGGATATGTTATTGGTACAGAAGGACTTGCCGACCACCTTATTGCGAATGGCGTAACGATTCTTGATTGCAAAAGAGACTGTGCAAACTGCTGGAAAACAAAAATGGTAACGCCAATGTGGATTTCGGTCAAGGATCGGTTGCCGGAGGATAGCACTACAGTGAATTTGTATACGAGAAGCAGAACTGTTGGCACAGGATTCTATGACAAGCGCACAAAAAGCTGGGTGCAGTATTATTCTGGCGGTGCGATTTGCGTTGAAGTGACTCATTGGCAACCCCTGCCCCAACCGCCGAAAGGAGAATAGATATGCAACTTGCAAGAGCAATTCGTCTGCTTGAAAGGGAATATGCCATAGCCAAAAACCTTGAAATGGTAAAAAATCCTATGGCTTATGCTTTGTATAAGGTTTGGAAGATTGCGGACAGTGAGCCGCCGAAACCGCCGAAAGGAGAATGATTATGGAAGTTATGAACGGAAAAATTGTTGCAATAGACGAGGATGAACTTTTTGACTTATACCTAAAGAGGGGTATGGATGACATATTCAGTTTCCCGGAATATATTGAGAGGTTCAAAGCGGCTGGAACGTTGATTTTGCCCGGAAAGCAAGAGGATGAAAACGAGCCGACACAGACCAACGCAGACCGCATCCGGGAGATGAGCGATGAGGAGTTGGCGGACTATTTTTCAAAAACATTTTGTCACGGTTATGGGAAGCCACAGTTTATTGAATGGCTCAAACAGCCTGCGGATGATTGGTATTGTGCGGACGGAGAAAGGAAAGACAATGAAGAAACTTGAAGCAAAAGCCTGCCCCAATTGTGGGCATCACAAAGTTGTTAAATGGCAAACCACTCACGGCTTGGACATCAAGACCTATTACCTTGAATGCAAGAAATGCCATTGGTGCGGTGCATCGAGGCTGACCATTCGGGGAGCAACACGGGCATGGAATAGGGGTGCAAAGAATGGAAAATGAAAAGCGGCTGATTGCTGCGGATGCGTTAAAGGATCACGTTAATAGTTTAAGCACACATTGGCTAAATGATTGGAGTACGATAGGGGTTTTGGCCGCGATTGATAGACAAATCACCGTGGATGCCGTGGAAGTGGTACGGTGCAAGGATTGTAAGCACATGGAACTTACACCCTACGGTCGATGGTGCAATGCTTGGTTCGGCATTAACGGCATGGGCGATGAGGGGTTCTGCAATTACGGAGAAAGGAAGTGTAACAATGGATTCAAATAAAAAGGAACTGGCCGCAGAGCCGAATTATCGATCTGAATACGAAAGGATGCGTGAGCTACTTTCAAAAGAAAAAGCAGAAATTGAGTTTTTGCGCCAAGAACTCAAAAACAAAGAAATAGAAATTCGATGGCACTATGGTTTTAAGGATGCCATTGAGTTGGTCTTTGGGGGCAAGAACAATGGGTGACAAGAGAATGCCAACTTGCGGTGATTGCATCCATGCCGACGTGTGCGAAGAAGCTGAAACCTTGGTTTGTTTCAGCAGAAAGAACAAAGCCTATTGCGGGATGTTTCTGAGCGCTGCAGATGCCGTGGAAGTGGTACGGTGTAAGGATTGCACGCACTTTGACGGAAAATGGTTCTGTAAAATCTGCGGCGTGCCCAGCAGAAAGCCGGATGATTTCTGCTCATACGGAGAAAGGAAAGACAATGGGTGAATTGAAACAGATGAAAGCATGGCTTGTTAGGGAAAAAAACGAATTTTGCGCAACGGTTGTTTTTGCTGAAACGAGGGGCAAAGCAAGAGCGATGGCAACCCATACAATAGCCTGTGAGGATGTCGATTTCTGCGACATTGAAGTATACAGAAAACCCGCACTTGATAAATACTATGTGGACGGCAAAAAAGAAATGGATTGGTGCAAATTTGAAGATCGTGTTGCAATGGTTAAAGATGGCGGCTTCATTTGCGATAGAGACTATTGGGAGCGAGAAGATTGCGAAAGATGCCCTGCAACAGAATATTGCGATATGTACCAAGACATGAAGATGGATGGTGAAATTTAATGGCTGATAAGAAAAAGCCTAACCCACGGAAAAGACCAGCGACACAGGCGGATGTTCAACGGGCAAAGCGTGACGCGAAAAATGAAGCGGTGCAATTCGCTTGGGCTATCCTCTTTTCAGTTCTGCGAGACAAAGAGGGTTATAGCATCGAAGATTTAAGACGAGTATGGGCGGAAGTCGAGAATCTATCAGATAGCATAATCAAGGGCTATGTTTCCGTTGCTGATTTGCGCACGGCGCTGCGGGAAGAAGCGGGAATAAACCTTGAATGATTGAAGAAAGGAATATTGAAAATGTTAAAGATTGAAAAAACCGTGCTGCCCTCTCCGGAACAGTGGGAGATCATTATTGAGGGCATGAGAAACCCCTTGAACAGTTGGGACAAGTCCGACAGCTATAAAACTCACATTGAAAACCCGGAAACCCTGAACGCGGCTGATTTTGAGTTCTTCATGGGCGAAGCGGATTATGGACTTATGAAGAAGCTGGCCAAGGGTGGTGCCGTCCATGCCAAGTACAGACGCATGATTCCGGTCTATCTGACCATCAATGCACCCCTGTATTGGTGGAAGGAATTTGATACATACAAGGTCGGAACGGTCTGCAATTCCTGCTCCACCATGCACAAGATCCATGCAAAGGAATTCACGCTGGATGATTTCAGTCATGAACATCTGACACACTTTACACAAGATGGTGAGTTGTGCCGGGATTGGCTGGGTGATTTGGAAGACCTGATTGATGATCTGAACCTTGCCCGTGGCCTTTATTTGCGAACCAAAGATAAGATTTGGTGGTGGCAGATGATTCAACTTCTGCCCACTTCCTACAATCAGAAGCGAACTGTCATGCTGAATTATGAAGTGCTGGTAAATATCTATCACAGCCGAAAGAACCACAAGCTGGATGAATGGCACACATTCTGTGATTGGATTGAAACATTACCGTATTCGGAGTTGATTACCGGGGGTGCGGAATGATTATTGTTCTGCAAGTTGACGCGCCGCCGCACATGGCGCAGGGCATAAAAGAGGTCCTTGCAATGCAGCTTGAAAGCTACGGCGACACAAAAGTCCTTGAAATACGGACGGGAGAAACAGAAAAGCAGGAGGAAATAAAGCTATGACAAGTGAAGTATTTAACCAGCACCTACTCTACATGCAGGAAGCAACAGTAAGCACGCTGCTGGCAAAAGCTGCCGAGTATGCCACGGACGGAGACCGTCTGCACAACTTCAAGGTTGCGGCGGATGTGCAGAGGATCTCGCCTACGGCGGCTCTGGCCGGCATGATGGCCAAGCATACCGTCAGCGTCTATGACATGATCGGAACCGGCGATACATATCCTTTGGCGCTTTGGGAAGAAAAGATCAAGGACAGCATTAATTATCTTTTGCTTCTATGGGCGCTGATCAACGAAGAATATTGACAAAAAGACAGGGGAGGCTTCGGCCTCCCTTTTTGCTGCCTGCGGGGCAGGATAGAAAAGAGCACCTGGATTCTGCTACCATAGATGTATCAATCTGTGGCTGCGGCCACACATATTATTAAGGAGGTTATGCCAATGGCAAAAACTGTTAAAATCCCCGACAACATGAGCCCGTGGGAAGCCACCATCAATGGTCTCAAATATGTCTACCCGGCCGGCACTACGCAGGAAGTCCCCGACGAGGTCGCCGCCCTCATTGAACGGTTGTCCAACCTGGAGCCAGAAAAAGAACCCATCGCGCCACCGTTTGCAGGTGGTGGCATGGGCGGCGCAGACTGGAACGCCGCTATTATGGTAGTTTCCTTCAAAAGCCACAACCTTGAAACGGGCGAAATCTTTATGAGCCACACGGCAAGCGAAATCGGTCAAGCAGTTGCGGACGGCAAAATTGTTTTTATGGGCATGGAGGGCGCTACATTTACCACCAACGGCCAGTTCTTTCAAGATGACGAAACAGGTGACTTTGTGAGTATCGGCTTCTCGTGTATTACCATGCCGGAAGTGGTCTACATGGTAGACGCTCAAGGTAGGCTTGCACCGGCCGGCTAACAGCCTAACTCGGCAACGGAAATTTAACATAAAAGCACCGCCCTGCGGGGTGGTGCTTTTTGCTGCCTGCTCGCAGGATAGAGAAAACCGGTCCTGTTCCTGTAAAATATTCATATCAGGCGATAGGAGGTGAGCTTATGGCAGACTGGCAGGCCATTAAAACAGAATACATTACCACGGACACCAGCTACCGTAAGCTGGCCCAGAAGTATGGCGTAAACGTCACCAATATTGCCAAAAAGGCAAGCGCAGAGGGCTGGGTGGACGAGCGCAAACAGTATGCAAGTAAAACGCAAGCGAAAACACTTGAGAAAATCAGCCAGCAGGAGGCCAACAGGGCAGCCAGGGTGCAGACTGTGGCTGACAAGCTGCTGAACAAGATTGAGGCCATGGTTGACGGTGAGGGCGTGTGGGCATTGGACGCAAAAGGTGTTCGGGCTCTTACTGCCGCTGTTAAGGACCTGAAGGAGATCCAAAATATCAAGTCTGACGCTGATCGGCGCGAACAGGAAGCCAGAATTGCCAATCTGCGGAAACAGGCTGACCCCGACGATCACCAGGAGGCACCCAAGCTGGTGATTGAGGGCTTGCCGGAGGAATTCAAGGTATGAGCACGATTGATTTAAGCATGATCAGCGACAAACAGTATGCTTTTCTGGCTGCCGGGCACAAGCATGTGGGCTTCGGCGGAGCCCGTGGCGGCGGGAAAAGCTGGGCCGTTCGCACAAAGGCAAAGATACTGGCTGCAAGTTATGCGGGCATCAAGCTGCTGATCGTTCGCCGCACCTTCCCGGAGCTGGTGAATAACCACATCAATCCGCTGCGGGAAGAGCTGCACGGCCTTGCAAAATACAACAAGACAGAGAAAGTGTTTACCTTTCCCAATGGAAGCACAATCAAATTTGGCTACTGCAACAATGACAAAGACCTGGATCAGTACCAGGGCGCTGAATATGACGTGATCTTTCTGGATGAGGCCACGCAGCTTCAGGAAATGTGGATCAAGAAGATTACCGCCTGTGTGCGTGGCGTCAATGACTTTCCCAAGCGCATCTATTACACATGCAACCCAGGAGGCGCCAGCCATGGCTATTTTAAGCGCCTGTTCATTGATAAGCAGTATGAGGCGGGTGAAGATCCTGAGGACTACAGCTTCATTCAGGCCCTTGTGACGGACAATAAAGCCCTTATGGAGAGCCAGCCGGACTACATCAAGCAGCTGGAAGCACTGCCGCCCAAACTGCGTGAAGCATGGCTCTATGGCCGCTGGGATATCTTTGAGGGACAGTTCTTTGAGGACTTCCGCACCACACCGGACATTGAGAAGTGCGCGGCTGCCGGCATTACACCGGAGGAAGCGCTGCAACAGCACAGATGGACGCATGTGATTGAGCCCTTTGACCTGAATGCAGGAGAGCGCAGGGGCTGGAACATCATGCGCAGCTATGACTTTGGCTACAACAAGCCGTTCTCCCTGGGCTATTGGGCTGTGGATTATGATGGCGTGCTTTACAGGATCATGGAAATGTACGGCTGCACCCAGACACCGGATGAGGGCGTGAAGTGGTCACCGGACGAGCAGTTCAAGCGGATAAGGGACTTTGAGAACGAGCACCCATGGCTCAAGGGCCGAAAGATCGTGGACAGCGTGGCAGATCCAGCCATCTGGGACAGCAGCAGAGGCGAAAGCATTGCGGAAACGGCTGCAAGGTATGGAATCTACTTCACCCCCGGAGACAATCAGCGCATTCCCGGCTGGATGCAGGTGCATTACCGGCTGCAATTTGACGAGAACGGCTATGCGCGGATGTATGTGTTCAACAACTGCAAGGCATTTATCCGCACAATGCCGCTGATGATGTATTCCGAGACCCACCCGGAAGATCTGGACACCAAGCTGGAGGATCACTGCCCGGATGAAGTGCGCTATATGTGCATGAGCAGGCCGGTATCGCCCATTATGGAAGTGGAGCGCAAGCCGATTGTGAGTGACCCGCTCAACCAGTTTACAGAGAAACAACGCCGTAACGGCTTTATTTAAGAGAGGAGGCAACTCTACACATGACAATGGAACAGAAACCGGAGGCAGTACAGCCCGCAGAGACTATGGCACCGGCTGTGCAGCCGATTGGAGAAATGCAGCTGAAGAAGTTCACGCAGGTGCTGGAGAAGTACAAGACAGGCAAGAGCCAGACAGAAATCCGCATTCTTGCTTCGGAAAACTGGTGGAAGCTGCGCAACACGACGGAGGAACAGAAGCAGACCAATATTGGCAGGGACGGAGGATTTACCAGCGTTTCCGGCTGGCTGCACAACGTGATCGTCAGCAAGCACGCAGACGCTATGGAGGCATACCCGGAGCCCAACATCCTGCCACGTGAGGAAGGAGACAAAGGCGAGGCAAGGATGCTTTCCGCCATTATCCCCTGCATTTTGGAGCAAAACCGCTTTGAGGCTACTTACAATGATGTGTCCTGGCAGAAGCTCAAGACCGGCACCGGCGTTTACAAGGTGGTATGGGACAAGGGAAAGCTCAATGGCCTGGGCGATATTTCCGTGGAGCGCGTCAACCTACTCAACATCTACTGGGAGCCGGGCGTGACGGATATTCAGCGCAGCCGCTACTTCTTCCACACCGAACTGTGCGACAAAGACATCCTGGAAGAACGTTATCCTCAGCTGGTGGGAAAGCTCAAAGGACAATCCTTTATGAGTACCAAGTTCCTCTATGACGATCATGTGGACACAGAGAATAAGCATACCGTCATTGAGGTTTACTACCACAAATACGTGCAGGGCAAGAGAACCCTCCAATACTGTAAGTATGTGGGCGATCAGGTGCTGTTTGCCACGGAGAATGAGCCGGAGATGGCAGGACGCGGCCTCTATGACCATGGGAAGTATCCCTATGTGTTTGACTCCCTGTTCCCCATTGAGGGCAGCCCCTGCGGCTATGGCTATGTCGATCTCTGCCGCAATCCCCAGACGGAAATAGACCTATTAAAGACCAGCTTCGTAAAAAATGCTATGGTTGGCGCGACGCCCAGGTACTTTTCTCGCGGGGATGGCTCTGTCAATGAAGAAGAGTTCCTGGATCTCTCCAAGCCTATTGTGCATGTGAACACAGCCAGCGAGGATGCTCTGCGCAGGATTGAGCATGACAGACTGGATGGCATGTATGTCAATGTGTTGGACAGAACCATTCAGGAGCTTCGTGAGACCAGCGGCAACACAGAGACCTCCACCGGCAATATTTCTTCCGGTGTTACGGCTGCCTCTGCCATTGCTGCCCTGCAGGAAGCCAGCGGCAAGGGCTCAAGAGACAGCACCCAGGCATCTTACCGGGCCTATTCCGTTATTGTGGACATGTGCATTGAGTTGATTCGACAGTTCTATGACCTTCCCAGGCAGTTCCGTATCCTGGGACAGTATGGCATGGAGCAGTATGTCAGCTACACCAATGCAGGCATTCAGCCCCAGCACCAGGGCAAAGACTTCGGGCAGGATATGGGCTACCGGCTCCCCGTGTTTGATATCAAGGTATCTGCACAGAAGAAGAACGTATACACCAAGGTTTCCCAGAATGAACTGGCATTGCAGTTCTTCCAGATGGGTTTCTTTAATCCCCAGATGACAGATCAGACGCTGATGTGCCTGGATATGATGGAATTTGACGGGAAAGACGGCATCATGCAGAAGGTGTTCCAGAACGGCACCATGTTCCAGAAGCTGATCCAGTATATGCAGCTCGCTCTTACTCTGGCAGCCAAGGCCGCACCGGATATGGTGCAGGGATTGAGCCAGGATATCATGAAGACCATGGGCGGCGGTGCACCGATGGGCGGAGGCAATGCCAAGATCATGCAGAGCGACAACATCAAGGGCCTGGGCAGTAATGAGCCGGCCAATGTGGAAAAAGCCCGAAGCCGCGCCGGCGAGGCATCACAGCCGGACGCCGGCAAGGTGACGTCCAAGAGGGAGGGAAAAAAGTGATCCAGGTTATTTATCACCGGAAGTTTCACCGGATGACCATGGAAGGGCACGCAGAAAGCGCAGAGCCGGGGCAGGACCTGGTTTGTGCGTCGGCATCTATCCTGGCCTATACGCTGGCCGCTAACGTCATGCAGCTGACAAAAAATGGAGATGCCCGCGTGGCGCCGGTTGTGAATATGGCCGAAGGAAAGACGGAAATCTACTTCAAGCCGCACAGCAAATACCGGTCTGTTGTGACGATGATCTTCGATTCCATCTGCGCCGGTTTTGCGCTTCTTGCCCATAATCACCCGGCATACATCAAGTTTGAAATTCGGGAATAACAGGGATAGAGAACCGGGAACGAAAAAATGTATCATTAAATCAGGCTTTTGGGCCGTCTTTTGACCTCCTTTTACGCCGCCTGCCGGGGGGCGGCCTGAATACCCCGGACTATAAAACATCATTTTAGGAGGCCAAAGGGATTCGCCACCCCAAAAGTGGCAGATTATATCGGAGGATTTACTCAATGGAAAATGGCACATGGCTGAATTTGCAGCTGTTCGCCGGTGAAGGTGCCGGGGATGGCGGCGGAGAGGGAGCCGCAACGGGCGATATCGCTGTCGACGCCGGACAGCAGAGGCTGCTGGAATTGGGTGTTCCTGCAGACAAGATCAGAAAGAATCGGGCGTATGGGCAGAAACCTGCACCGAAACCTGCCGCAGCTGGGCAGGACAAGGGACAGGAACAGAAGCCGGAGCAGGCCGCCGCTGCGAACCCCACGGAAGACAATAAGACCGAAGCCCCGGCCCGTATGAGCTGGGACGAGATCATGGCAGACCCGGAATACAACAAGCAGATGCAGGCCGTTGTACAGTCTCGCTTGCGTTCTGCCAAGGGTGCCGAGGAAACGCTGGGTAAGCTTACCCCTGCTTTGGAACTGCTTGCAAGAAAGCATGGCCAAGATCCGGCGAAAATCGATTACGATGCGCTGGCTAAGTCGATCAGCGATGACGAGAGCTACTATGAGGACAAGGCCCTGGAAATGGGTGTCTCCGTAGAGACCGCCATGAAGATCGACCAGCAGGAGAGAGATACCGCGCGACAGCAGCGTCAGC
>JAZOUW010000069.1:0-12412 GCA_045658385.1 Faecousia sp. | reverse complement strand
TATAGTTAAATTCCAGGAAACTCAACCCTTTTTCCATACGCTGTTTGTAGCATTCTGCAGTAAGCATACGGTTTACGGAGAAACATGCACCTACCTCTCTTAACAGTTCTACGTAGTTCAATTCCAGCAGCCAGTCCGCATTGTTTACCAAAAGAGCCTTGCCTTCTGAGAAATCAATAAAACGGCTCATCTGCTTTTTAAAGCACTCTACATTATGTGCAATGGTTTCCTTGGTCATCATGGTACGCATATCACTTCTTCCGGAAGGGTCACCGATCATTGCGGTACCGCCGCCAATCAGTGCAATAGGCTTGTTGCCGGCCATCTGCAGCCGCTTCATCAAGCACAGTGCCATAAAGTGGCCCACATGCAGAGAATCTGCGGTAGGATCAAAGCCAATATAGAAGGTAGCCTTGCCGTTATCGATCATCTGGCGGATCTCATCTTCATTGGTAACCTGGGCAATCAAGCCACGGGCAACCAGTTCATCATACAATTTCATTTCTATCCTCCAAAAAATAAGCCCTCTGTCCCTAGGGACAGAGGGCGTAAATTACGCGGTACCACCTCTGGTTTACTGCCATCTCACAATAGCAGCCTCGCAGCGTCAAATAACGCTTATCGCTATATCGGGCGAGACCGTCTTTCCCTACTGCTGTTTCAGAAAAGCCACTCCGGGAGGTACTTGGGCGGTTTGCTCACTGCCTTGCACCAACCGGCAGTTCTCTTTAGGAAATTCACGCCTACTGATTCCCTTCAACATGTTATGAACATCCTAGCAAATCTCGTAACATTTGTCAAGTATAAGCCGCTGTTATAGCTGCAGCATTTCCCGAGCACTTTTCAAAGTTGTTTCGGTAATGGTTGTGCCACCGATCATTCGGGCAAGTTCCCGGGCTCTGCCATCCATATCCAGAGGCAAAACGTTGGTATATGTACGGCCATCTCGTTCTTCCTTGGAAATCAGCAAATGGGTAGTTGCCAGCGCAGCAAGCTGCGGAAGATGGGTAACGCACAGCACCTGCTTATTTCTTGCAACACTGCAAAGCTTTTCCGCGACTCTTTGGGCTGCTCTTCCGGAAACACCGGTGTCCACTTCATCAAAAACTAGCGTAGCAATCTGATCCTGCTCTGCCAGTACATTTTTCAGTGCCAGCATAATTCGCGCCAGTTCGCCACCAGAAGCAACTTTGTTTAACGGCTTTAACGCTTCGCCGACGTTTGCTGACATATAAAACGCAACCGCATCAGCGCCGTTTGATGACAATTCCGTCTGGGCAAAATTACACTGAAATTGCACTTTCGGCATATCCAACTGGGCGAGTTCAGAAAGAATCCGCCAGGACAGGTATGTTGCCGCCTGTTCTCTGCTTTTACGCAAAAGCAACGCCGTATCCCACGCCTCTTTTTCAGCCTTTTCCCATTTTGTCTTCAGCTGTGCAAGACGGTCATCAGCAAAGGTAATCTCATCCAGTTCCTTTGTGATGTTTTCCAGATACAAAAGAATATCTTCGCAGGTTACACCGTATTTCCGGCGTAAGCGGTGGATCACATCCAGACGGGACTCAATCTGTTCCAGCTCATCTGCGCTGTAGGACAGACTGTCTCTCACCTCCAGCGTCTGTTCCGCCACATCCTGCACCTGATACATCAAATCTGCGACATTCCGGTGCAGCTGCTCAAAAGCATCGGTATAGCGGGATAGCCGGCCCAGCGCCTGCTCTGCCTGTGCAAGTAAGGATGCAGCGCCATCAGAATCATCATCCCCGTAAAGGCTCGCAACAGCCGCATGAATACCGTCGCTAAGCTTTTCTGCGTTGTGCAAAATCTTCCGCCGGGATTCCAACGCTTCGTCTTCACCAATCTGTAGATTTGCTTTGGAAATCTCCTCTATCTGATAGCGAAGCGTCTCCATACGACGGAGTTTTTCTCCCTCATCCATAGTCATTCGGTCGATTTCACGTTGCAACAACATGACCGTACTATAGCGGTCTGCATAGTCCATCCGTAATTGTTCATTATTTGCAACGGCATCCAGCAACTGCAGGTGCTTTTGTTCATCAAACAGAGATGCAGAATCATGCTGACCATGAATATCGATCAGTTGACTACCCAACTTGTTCAGAATGGACACCGTCACCAGTGTGCCGTTGACATGACAAATATTCTTTCCATCCAGCAAAATTTCCCTTTGAACAATTGTTTCGGGGTCATATTCTACACCATATTCTTCAAACCATCCAAATTTTGGTACATTCTGAAAAACTGCCCGAACAGATGCCTTTTTAGCTCCGGTGCGAATCATCTCACGGTACGCTCGCTCGCCTAACACAGCAGAAATGGCATCAATCACAATGGATTTACCCGCGCCAGTCTCACCGGTTAAAATGTTGAATCCTTCATCAAAGGAAATGTCCGCGCATTCAATTACCGCAATATTCTCTATGTGCAGAAGACTCAGCACGACATTGGCCTCCTAAATTACTTTATCAGATTTTTAATCTCACCGCACAGCACTGCAGCAGCATTATTATCCCGCATAACGATCATCACAGTGTCATCACCGGCCAATGTGCCTACGACGAAGCTTAAGTTCATCGCATCCACAGCAGAGCCGGCAGCAGAAGCAAGACCGGGTAAAGTGCGGATCATAATGATATTTTGGGCATAGTCCAAACCAATCACACATTCTCTGAAAATTGTGTTCAGTCTGGAAGAAAAAGAACCCCCAACCTCATTGCCTGAGGTTGTATATCTATACGCGCCTAAACTGGTCAGTTCCTTTACAATGCGCAGCTCCTTAATATCCCGGGAAATCGTTGCCTGCGTGCCGCGAAAGCCCTCCTTTTGCAGCTCCGCAAGAAGCTGTTCCTGGGTTTCCACGTTCCGGGTGGAAATAATCTCCATAATTTTTGCTTGTCTTTGGCTTTTCATATCTGATAACCTCAACCATTCTTAAACTTTTCATTCATAACATCGTAAAAGCTATTGTCCTTTAATCGGATCAGCTTTGTTGTTAACTTGGATTTCCGGATTGTTACAACGTCACCGGGATTCATACGCAACGCTTTTCCGCCATCCACAGACAAAAATGCGTTTCTTCTGGCGTTATGTGCAAAACCGACTGTAATCACCCGCTTATCTGAAGCTACAATACAACGGCTTACCACATCGTGAGCACAAATCGGTGTTACCAAAATGCTATGCGCCTCCGGCTCCACCATCGGACCACCGGCAGAAAGACTGTACGCGGTAGACCCGGTAGGTGTAGCAACAATAATACCGTCGCCACCGCACTCTATTGCCTGCACACCATCGCACCTGACGCAAAGATGGACGATTCTAGCAACAGCACCCTTGGTAATTACAGCATCGTTCAGGCAAATATCGTGAAAAATAATTTCCCTATCCCTTTGCACTGTTACGTCCAGCATCATGCGCTCATCGACGGAATAGTCATCCTTTGCCAATCTGGAAAGCTGTTGCATTTCCGCCGTTTCCAACTCGGCCATGAAACCCATGGTGCCAATATTGACGCCCAAAATCGGCACATTGTGCCGGGTCGCAGCCTTGGCCATATGCAAAATCGTTCCGTCACCGCCAAAACAAATCACGGCATCTGCATGCGGCAGTTCTCTATCCAGATTGAAAAAATGCAAATCACGTGGCAAATCATAACTGCGCTCCACCTCAAAGGGTAAGCAAAGCTTCGTTTCGATTCCGCTGCGGTTCAAAATTTCCACTGCGCTGCGAACCGTCTGAAAATTCTTATCCCGATATGGATTGGGTGTCAGAATTATTTTTTTCAATTAAATCACCCTTTCAAGGCTGTATGAGCCTGCGCAACAATTTCTGCTGTATCCGGTGTAATGCCCGGCAAATCCGCGCGAGTCAAATGCGCCAAAAATTCAATATTTCCCTCCGGTCCTTTTACCGGTGAAAATGTCAGTCCCAGCACAGAAAAGCCGATTTCCTCTGCAAGGGTCAAGAAATTATCCAACACTTCTTTGTGGGTTTCCGGTTCACGCACAACACCTTTCTTTCCCACCTTTTCTTTACCTGCTTCAAACTGGGGTTTGATCAGGCAAACTACTTGTCCATCTTCCTTCAAAAAGGTTTTCACAACCGGAAGGACAATCTTTAAGGAAATAAAACTTACATCAATAACAGATAAATCCAAAGGTTCACCCAGCTGCTCCGGGGTTACGTAGCGGACATTGGTTCGTTCCATAACAACCACGCGGGAATCAGAACGAATCTTCCAATCCAGCTGACCGTAGCCTACATCAATAGCAAAAACCTTTTTCGCGCCCTGCTGTAAAAGGCAATCCGTAAAGCCACCGGTTGACGCACCGGAATCGCTGCATACATAGCCTTCCGGTCTTACCCCGAAGTCACGCAGTGCTTTTTCCAGTTTCAGTCCACCGCGGCTTACATAAGGGCAAGCGGCCCCACGCACTTCAATGTCTACGGTTTCTTCATAGGAAGTGCCGGGTTTGTCGGCTTTTTGTCCATCCACATAAACCGTGCCACTCATAATAATTGCCTGGGCTTTCGTTCGACTATCTGCGTATCCCTGCTCCACAAGAAGTACATCCAGTCTCTTTTTAATTTTCAACCTTATGTACCTCCTGCACATAACTAACAATTGCTTCCGGGTCTAATCCACATTGCGCATACAGTTGATCGGTTGCGCCATGGGTCACATAGCCTGCGCCCAAGTCAATCGCATCCACATGACAATCCGGCACATATTGCTTGAGTTCCCACGCCAACGCCTCATGAATACCACTGCCGGTACAAGCTTCTTCCACAACAACTACATGGTGATTATCCGTTAGCTGCTTTGCAATTTGTCTTGCAGGCAACGGTGATACAGACAACAGACGAAGCACTTGCACATGAATGCCGCGATCTGCCAAAATATCAGCTGCAGTCAAAACATTCTCAATCATGCGTCCGTATGTTATAATGGTCAAAGCATCACCATCTTTATGGCGATAAAAACCATGTGTTTTATGGGTTTCCCAAGCAGAATCTTCATAGCATCCATCGCCACCACGGGGGTAACGAACAGCAATCGGTCCATCAAACCTGGTAACGGCCCACCGCATCATATCCTTTAGTTCTTGCGTAGTGGCCGGACACAACACCGTCATACCGGGGGCCTGACGCAAAAAACCAACATCAAATACACCGTGGTGTGTCTCGCCATCCTCGCCCACAAGACCTGCACGATCAATCGCAAACACAGCATGTAAACCAAGCATGCAGATATCCTGCATGATCATATCATAGCCTCTTTGCAAAAAAGTAGAGTACAGCGCAATCACAGGCACCATGCCTTGCTTTGCAAGACCACCGGCCATAGATATTGCATGCTCCTCTGCGATTCCCACATCAAACATACGTTGCGGAAACCGTTCTTTGAAATCCAGCAAACCGGTACCACCGGGCATAGCCGCGGTGATCGCACAAACCCGGCTGTCTTCAGCCGCCAGATCGCACATTACCGAACCAAAAACATCCGAAAAGGACTCTCTTCCCTTGGCTGTAACCTCACCGGTTTCCGGATTGAACTTACCGACGCCGTGAAAAAGGCGCGGATTTTCTTCTGCAGGAACATACCCTTTACCCTTTTGGGTCATTACATGCAGCAAAACAGGCGATTTCAAATCCTTTGCAATGCGCAAAAGAGAAATGAGGTTCTCTGTATCATGACCGTCAACAGGTCCCAAATACTCGAAGCCCATGCTTTCAAAAATCGTGGTTGGGAGCAACATCCGGCGCATACGTTCTTTAATGCTCCATGTAAAACGATAAATCAACTGACCTCCGGGAATCCGGGCAAGAATATCTTTGTATTTTCTTTTTATTGTCAAGTATTTTGGTTTTGCCCGCAAATTTGATAAATGCCTGGAAAGGCCACCTACATTATGGTCAATGGACATGGCATTGTCATTTAAAATGACGACCATAGGCTCATTACTGACAGCTGCATCATTCAGTCCCTCGTAGACCATGCCGCCGGTTGCAGCACCGTCGCCTAAAAGAGCCACCACATCATACTTTTCCCCGGAAAGTGTCCTTGCCCGGGCCATTCCCAAAGCGATGGAAACGGAACTGGATGCGTGTCCGGCAACAAAGGCATCGGCTTTGCTCTCTTTCGGCTTGGGAAAACCGGAAATGCCGCCATATTGCCGTAAATTATTAAATTCCGCCTGGCGACCGGTCAACATCTTATGAACATAAGACTGATGGCCGACATCAAATACCAGACGGTCGTTTACAGTATCAAAAACTGTTTCGATAGCCACAGAAAGCTCGACAACGCCCAAATTGGATGCAAGATGCCCACCGGTTTTGCTCACATTGGCAACCAGAAACTCCCGGATTTCCCGGCAGAGGGTCTTGCGTTGGGACTCATCCAGGCAAATAAGATCTTTATGGCTATGGATATTTTCCAATATGCTCAAAGGTAACACAACCTAACTATTTGTTTTTCCTAAATAAATCCGGAATATGACCAAATGAATACAGCATTTTGCCCACACCGGAAACGATCTGCGTACAAGAGTTAATTGCAAAGGTCTTGCCAATTGCCTTGCCGCCTACTGTCAAGCCTGCAACCAGTGCAGACATAAGCAAAGATATCATTTCCGGCCAGGAAAAATCAAAGTTCTGCAAGACCTGCGCTGCGATGGTGGCAGAAGCAGAGCCTGAAACAACACCGCAAATATCACCAATCACATCATTGCAAATAGAACTGACTCTCTCCGCATTACGAAGCAAGTGAATCGCTTCCAGACTGCCGGGCACTTTTCGCGCCGCCATGGAATGGAAAGGCTTTTCATCAGCAGAAGTAACAGCAACACCAATCACATCGAAGATAATGCCAACAAAAACAATAATCAGCAAAATTATAAACGCAACATATATGTTACTGCTTTCCATAATCAAATCCGAAACAAGAGAGATCATACCGGAAATCAAAATTGTTACAAGAAAAATAGTAACGACCCAACGGATCGTTTTATTGCGCGCCTTCCTTGACGCGTCCGGGTCAGGTTTCGACACGAGTCTTATCCCCTTTATTTAAGTAATAATTGACGGTGGCAGGCAGGATAAATCTTACGGCTTAGGTCGGGTTGTTTTTCACCGGACAGAACCTGCCGTTGCCGCACAGGCCGTTCCCGTTTCATCCATCCGCTTAAGTGTTGCCAACTTAAATACCCGATTGCCACTTAGTCCGTACTGTAATCCCCTGTCTGCCCCAAAATAGACAGCCTAGGTGTTTTCCACCGCAAAACGTTCCGACTCTTAGCCTCTTTTGCAAGAATGGTTTCCAGAAGCAATAACTACGATTGCATGGCCACTACAACGCGTAGTTTGTCCTCTTTCCCCGCACCCTCACTCAAGGCAGGCTACACTGCACGCAGCACGCGATTCTGCGCACCACTTTGCAGGTTCATACCCAGCTCGTATGCGAAGCGGCTTCCATCTGTGGAGTTCTCAACTTCGTCACACAATACCGGGTCTCCGCGGAAATCGGGTCGTATACTCCATGCCATTGGAGTGCGCCCGAAATCCTTAACCCCCAGTACCCACCCTAAACTGGGCGTAAAAAGCAGGCACCAGGGACTTCATCGATATGCCCTTCATAGGATTTTTAGGCCCTACCTGGAAGTCGGCCGTTCTGACTAGGATACTGCACCGTCAAAATGTATAATATCACAGTATTATTGAATATACAAGTAAAATTTCATATTTTGTATATTCTTCCATTCTTATTGAAAAACGTTGCCTTCTATGATATAATTATTACAATTTTTCAACGAAACCAAGGGGGTTTGCGCAATGTTTTCCACGCTGAAAAAAGCATCAACACTATTTATTGTTTTGGCTGTTATTGGCCTTATCTGCTCACTTTGTGTATTGTTATTCACAATTGAGGAACGATTGTTTCCCGGCATAGAGCAGAACGCCTTCACTTTCTTCTGTCTAATATTCACCATATTTTCCGGTCCTGTGGTATTCGCTTGTCTTGCAGTTATATTCAAAATCCTCCATCAAGATTTGTGCGCTTTTGACAGAGGTACCCATCAACAGTTCATCAAAATTAAAAACACTTGACCATTTTAAACAGCCGCAGCTATATAAGCTGCGGCTGTTTTCTTATAACAGATTTATAAACCAATCCTGCACAATATCTTCGTGGGTAACAACGATTTCAATGTCCTTTAGCTCTTCTTTCGCGAAAAAACGAAGATGCCGGGATTCGCTGCTGATTTGCAGCTGCGGTTCTTCCTTCAATTCCAAACCGTATACAACAATCACCATTCGCCAGATGCTGCCGTCGCGGTAAGCTGCAATGCGACCCGGTTCTCCGTAGACAGACAGTTTTTTCAGGTCTTCCCTTTTTATTTTCAAGCCGAGTTCTTCCCGTATCTCCCGAACCATCGCCTGATCCTGGTGTTCTCCCTTCTTCACACCGCCGCCAACCAATCCCCAAAGATCACAGTCCCGGCGTTTTTCCAGCAGAAGCTTTCCGCCCCAGGTAATCACCGCGTTTGCTCCCAACCGGGCGCCCATTGTGGTTTTGGGCGCATTAGGATTGTTTCGGTAAAACGTTACAATTGCCATATCATTTTCCATCCCCAAATTCTTTCGGTACCGGCTTTGTTACACCGGTGCGTCGGACCTTATCCAAACCGCCGGCCATATGCTGCTCCGGATTGGAAGTAAATTTGGCCCTGTGGATAATTTCCTCGCCAAACTTATCCCGGAGGGCATCCACAGTTTCGTCCAGTTTCAGCCGCCGCTCGTACTGCACAGGGGAAACATCTGAAAACAAATCATACTGCTGATAAGGTTCTTTACTGAGCCGTGTTACCTGAACGCCCAACTGACGCAGAGGTGTTTCTCCGTCCCAGGCCTCGTCAAAAACCTGACAAGCCGCCCGAAACAATTCTCCGGTAATATTGGTTGCGCCGGGCATCATTTTCTGATGGGAAAAATCCTTAAAAGTATCTGTGCGCAACTGCACCGACAGGCAGCTGCCACACTTTCCATCCTTTCGCATACGCATCGCAACAGTTTCGCACAAGCTAAGCAACACCTGATGGGCGTGGTCATAGGATTCCACATCTGTAGCTGTGGTTATGGAGTTTCCGTAGCCTTTGTTGTCAGCAGGCTCCGGTGCGACCACATCTGCATTATAGCCATTGGCAAAGTGCCAGATCGTTTCTCCGTGTTTCCCCAATCTGTACTTCAGTACGGACAAGTCCGCCTTTGCCAGATCTCCAATGGTATAAATACCCATCATATTCAGTTTCTTTTGGGTGGCACTACCCACCAAAAACAGTTCCCGCACAGAAAGAGGCCACATTTTCTGTTCAATCTCTTCCGGAAAGAGCGTGTGTATTTTGTTTGGTTTTTCAAAATCTCCTGCCATTTTTGCCAGCAGTTTATTCGTAGATATACCAATATTAACCGTAAAACCCAGTTCCTCAAATATCCGCTGGCGCATTTTTTCCGCCGCCAAACAAGGCGCGCCAAAAAGCCGCTCCGTGCCGGTCATATCTATCCAGGCCTCATCTATGGAATACTGCTCCACATTGGGGCTAAACTGTCGTAGCATATCTACAAAGTGTCGGGAGGCTTCCACATAAAGACCGTAATCCGGTGGCACAACCACCAAATCCGGACACTTTTCCAATGCCTGAAACAACGGCTCACCGGTTTGGATGCCGCACTTCTTTGCCGGTGTGCTTCTGGCCAGTATAATACTGTGCCGGGAAGCCTTATCCCCGGCCACCACGGAAGGGATCTCCCGCAGGTCTGTTTCCTCCCCCAGCACCTTCAGCCGATACACCGCTGTCCAGGATAAGAATGCGCTGTTGGCATCCACATGAAAAATGATTCTCTGGGCCATATCAGTACACCTTTCTTAACAGCTGCCAGCTATGGCTGCGGATGGTGAATTTCAGTTCGAACAGTCTGCGCTGGCCCTGTATGGTAGCACGGCACAAAAAGATCCACGCCTCAATCCCCACATACTGCACCAGCTTACTGCTGATCACTTCCTCAATATCCACTCGGAGAAGCTGGTGTTTCTCATCCTCCATACGAAATCGAAGGGGTCGAATATCGCCGCTTGCACTGCATACTGCGATTACATCTACCGGACAAATCTTTTGTTGCACAGTCTTCCCCTTCCTTTCCTTTTTCTTTATTATAGTACATTTGTTCGTATTTATCAAGAGGAATTTTGTGGTTGTTTCTATTCCCTTTTTCTGCTATACTAAAAGAAAAAGGAGGGCTGAATATGTTAAGATATAAATGTCTTGTGCTTGACCACGATGATACCGTGGTGCAAAGCGAAGCCACTATCAACTATCCATATTTCTGCTACATCCTTGATCGGTTTCGTCCCGGCAAAACCATCACCTTGGAGGAATATACCTACGGCTGTTTTCATTTAGGCTTTGCCCAAATGTGCCGGGAGAAATATCAGTTTACCGAGCAAGAGTTGATCGACGAATATCTTGGCTGGAAAGAGTACATTCGCACCCATATCCCTGCCCCCTACCCCGGCATTGATGCTGTGATTCGCCGGCAAAAAGAAAATAGCGGTCTTATATGCGTGGTATCTCATTCCAGCGCAGAAAATATCCTCCGGGATTATGAAGCCCATTTTGGTATTCTGCCGGATGACATTTACGGCTGGGATTATCCGGAGCATCAGCGAAAGCCTAACCCATACCCTCTGGAACAGATTATGAAGAAATACAACCTTACTCCGGAAGATATTCTGGTAGTGGACGATATGAAACCTGCCTGCGAAATGGCAGAAAAAGTCGGTGTGGCTGTTGCTTTCGCCCATTGGGGCAAAGCAGACAGCCCGGAAATCTGTGAACAGATGGGCAAAATCTGTCAGTTCACCTTTAAAACACCCAAAGAATTGGAAGATTTTCTCTTTGGCGTTTAATGCACTTGACAACCGTGTTATAATACCATAACAGACTGAAAAAGGAGGTGGGACATTTGGAAAAAGGAAACATCCGTGTAATGGCGCGCAACCGGGAAGCCTATCACGAATACTTTGTAGAAGAGGAGATGGAAGCCGGCATTGAGCTGTGCGGCACAGAAGTAAAATCCATCCGTAAGGGTACACTAAACCTGAAAGATGCCTGGTGCGGCATCAAGGACGGCCAGCTCCTGCTGAACCAAATGCACATCTCCCCCTATGAGCAAGGCAACATCTTTAACAAAGATCCCAAGCGAGTTCGCCGTCTGCTGATGCACCGGCGGGAAATTATGCGTCTGCTGGGCATGGTCAAGCAGAACGGCTATTCTCTGATCCCCCTATCGGTATATTTTAAAGGCAGTCTGGTGAAGGTGAAGGTGGGCCTTTGCAAAGGTAAAAAATTGTATGACAAACGCCAATCCGCCGCAGAAAAGGATGCAAAGCGGCAAATTGAGCGTGCAATGAAAGAGAGGTACTGATTATGAATCCTACATTTAAGATCACAATGAAAAACGGCGGAGTTATGGAGGGCGAGCTTTACCCGGAGATCGCACCGGAAAGCGTACGCAACTTCATCGATCTGGCTAACCATAACTATTATGACGGTCTGATCTTCCATCGGGTCATTCCCGGCTTTATGATCCAGGGCGGTTGCCCCGACGGAACCGGTATGGGTGGTCCTGGCTACTGCATTAAGGGCGAGTTTTTCTTCAACGGTGTGGAAAACAGCCTGAAGCATAAGCGCGGCGTTCTTTCTATGGCAAGAAGCCAATCCCCCAACTCTGCCGGCAGCCAATTCTTTATTATGCACGAAGACGCACGGCATCTGGACGGTCAGTATGCAGCCTTCGGCAAGGTAACATCTGGTTTGGAGGTTGTGGATGCCATTGCAGCTGTCAAGACCAACGCCCAGGACCGTCCTCTGGAGGCTCAGGAGATCGCATCCATTACTGTTGATACCCACGGTGAAACTTATCCTGAGCCCAAAAAGCTCCCCGATCCCTACGGCAGATTTTAATTATCTATCACCTGTAAAACCACAGGAAACCTTGAAAAAGATTTTTGCGGAAGCGACGAGAGATTTTGGCTTGGATTTTTTGTTAAAAGCCAATGCTATACTTTGTGTATTGTGAGGCATTTATAAGGAAAATCCGGACCAAAAGATCCGTTGCTAACCAAAAATCATTTTTAAGCAGCGCCCGAATAAATATGGGGGTGTACTGGTTTCGACGGGGGTAGTGAGGCTGGAATAGCGAGCCGTGGCGCCTGACCACGATAAAACGGGTAACTTTTAAATTTAACTGACAACAATACTGTTGCTCTGGCTGCCTAATTAGGCGCCCATCCGCCCCGGAAGGTCCACGAGCCGGGCTCGGGTGTGAT
>JAZOUW010000068.1:0-11607 GCA_045658385.1 Faecousia sp. | reverse complement strand
CGCCTCCTAAGAATCAGAAGAGGTTATTCCATTTAGGTCAATTTCATAGATATGCCCCCGTAGCTCACCTGGATAGAGCGCGCGCCTCCTAAGCGCGAGGTAGTGAGTCCGAGTCTCGCCGGGGGTGCCAAACACCGTGATTTCACCGTAAATCACGGTGTTTTTCTAATTATTGGTCCCATTATTAAATTGTTAAATCTTGTCCATCCGGGCAGCCGCAGCTCGCAAACTGCCCAAATGGATTCGAACACTTTTTTGAATTTTTGCTAACAGAATCGCATTTTTGCTAACAGGCGGTTTTGAACGGCTTGATATTATCCGGACACATTTGCATTCGCAAGCCCATTCAGAAGGGTCAATAGCGCCGGATTTTGCTGCAGCTGAACAAGCAGCTGCACGATGTCTATACCAGGCTGCTGCACGGTTTGCGTACGGAATGACTGCTCCAACCCACGCAGATCAGCTCTGGAATAGAAGCCTGCCTCAAAGCGCTGAGCATTGACCTTGCGGTCCTCATCCAGGATATGGGCATAGACCTCAGTTACCATGTCAGGCTGTGCGTGGCCCGTATCGCCCTGTGTTGCTTTGATGTCTCCGTGATTCAGCTTCAGCTTATAAGTCGTGCTGGAGTGCCTGAGAGAGTGAAAAACCACATCCGGAAGGTCTGCGTTCCTTTTCAGCCGGTTAAAAGCATTACCGATCACCCGATCCTCGCAGGGACGACCGTTATCCAGAGTTAGCACCAGATTGTAATCGTAGTAGGCGTCCCCTAAGTAAGCCTTTGCCTTATCCTGGCTTTCCTTCCAAGCTCTCAGCAGCTTGGCAAGGGTCACCGGGATCCACACCTTACGGATACTGGATTCCGTCTTCGGTTTCTTCAGTACCAGCCGGGTCTTGGATTTTCCGGAAACGATGGCCGGGAATGTGAAGAATATGTCATTCTCACCCAAAGCATTCACAGCACCTTCATCCACACGGGCCAATACCTTCTCCACCTTGAGATAGGCATTGCCATTCATGATCGCTGTATCAGAGATATCCAGGCAGTCCCATGTAAGTCCACAGATCTCACCAAAGCGGAGAGAACAAGCAAAGGCAAGATGGATTGCTAAGTACAACCGATCGTCCTCACAGGCATCCAGTGCCCTGCGAATGGTCTCCGCATCCCAAATCGCCCGCTTCTTCTGCTCTCGTTTAGGAAGAGTAGCGCCAATAAAAGGATTTCTTCCGACCATACCCCAACGGATTGCCTGCCCGAAGGCACAGCGCATCAGCTTGCAGATCTTCTCGATGGTGCAGGGTGTTACAAGCTCCGTTTTGGCCCTTCTTCCGTTGCAATCCACCGCTTTGGTTTTCTGCAGAGTAGCGATAAACTTGTCCACCACCCGGGCATCCACATCCTGGACGTTTACCTCTCCCAAAACAGGATTGATATAATTCCGGATCAGGCCTGTATTGGAGGTGTACATCGACAAGCCCCACTTCCGTTTGCCATACATATCCACAAAATCAATGAGAAAATCTTTGATCTTGATGCTGGCCGGTGGAATAAATGTACCGGTGTCGATTTCATGCTCGACCTCGCTTTTACGCTTTTGGGCTTCCTTCTTGGTCTTAAACGACTCCCATTTTTGCTGGGAATTACCGTTCGCGTCATCATAGCGAAAAACTACATAAAAATTTTTTCCTCGCTTAACAATTGTCGCCATAACATTACTCCTTTACATGATTAGTTACCTCGACCGTCTAACCATGCATCGAAGGGTTCCTTGGGAATCCGGATCAAACTGCCGACACGGATCACAGGGAAATATTCCTTCTTAATAAGCTCGTATGCGCCGGTACGGCTGATCCGCGCTAATTTCGCGATCTCCTCTACCGTGTATACCCGCTCATTCGCGACATTGCCTTCCTGCAACTTACTCATAAAAACTCCTTTCTTCGGGTAAGCCACAGGTACATTTATATTATAACATACCGTTCGACTCCCCGAAACTAAATTCTTTGTAAACTTTTTTCTTCATGGTATGATTTCTCTTTCAACTAGGATAAATATTCAATGAACTTGCCTATGGTTCTATTGTTTTTCCTAAAATTCATCACCTCAACAATTACGCAGCACTAATAATCGAATACAAAAACGCAGCAAGTCTTAACAGAACCTGCTGCGGAGAAATCACTGTATTCACCTGTTTTTGATTCGCGCCGAATCGACAAAAGGCATCTGTGTATCTAATAATATCGATCCGTTTTTCCGGGTATCAAACAGGGCCGCTGCTTTGTCTGTAATACCATCCTATCACAGATTTTCCCGGATGTCATCGGCAAAGACCTGCCAATTTATTTTCACCTTTTTGCCAAAGTTCTGCCAATGTTCTGCCAAATTATTTTACCATTTTTGCCACTAAAACAAGGACCGGGAGGATGGCTACAAGCTTTGCCTGCACGTCTGCAAACATCACTTCGGCGTAGCCAGCACTCCCGGCAATCGATTCGAAGACCTTCACCGATTAAGGACCGCTACTCCCTCTTTCACGGATCCGTACCGTTCCACTGTCACCCGACAGTGTCAAACGGTGGGCGCACTTCCACCGAGACGGTAGCCTGGGTGCTTGATCTTGCCTTAATGATATTATAGCACAGATGTTCGACAAAGTCAATTTAACTCCCGTTTTCAAATGAGTCTGGGAGATAAATTTCAAAAATTTTTTTGATATTCTTTTGTCAAGTTACATAGGTTGCCCCTCTACATATAAAGGAGTCATATAAAACAGAAAATTCTATCAATTTACAAAATTATTTTGAAAATTTTCATTTCATCGTGTGATCGCTCCTTCTACCTATAAACATGCATTCAAAACAGTGATTTGTTCCAATCTGAGAAAATTTTTTCGAAATTTCCTCTCCTACCCTTAAAGATGCTTTCAAAAACGCGTTTTGTTTCAATTCAGTGAATTATTTACAAAAAATTCACAGTTACCCCATCCTTTTTCCCTTTTATCTATAAGAAGCCTTTTAAAACAGCAAATCTGCCACTTTCGTAAAATTTCTTTTAAAATGCCCCTCTACTATATAAAAAGGGTTTGAAATCACAAAATCTGTCACTTTTCAAAAAATAATCATAATTTATTAAGTGGCAGATAGTACGCAAGATAATACGCAAGTTAGGGATGTGTTTTATGGAAGCATCCCATATCTATTTTCTATTTCTATCTTTATTACACGATTGAGCCCCTCAATTTGCAACTATATTTGAAAAATATTAGTAATAATTTTCAAATATAATATTGTTATCGTTCTCATGCATATCGACATGCAAACGCAAAAAAGAGGTTTCGCATCAAAATGTATGCGAAACCTCTTTTCAAGAACGGAACTATGCGCCTATTCAAGATTTTATTACTTTCTTCTTGGGCTGCGGAAAATCTGTATCTCACTTTGCTCTGAGATAGAAACCGTCACGATTATTTACAATTCTCCTCATAGGACTTGATAACAAAGCAGTTGTCGATACCATAGTAAGCAAAACACGCAATTGCATGACGGTCGATTCGCTCTCCGCAAACCAAAATGGGAACCGCAGGCGGGCAGCCTACTGTGGGGACAGCCAAAATACGTCCCAGGCATTGCTCCACCGGAAGCAACTCCGAACAGGCAAGTGCAGCTTCCCGGATCGTCAGTACCTGCTCTCCGGGAGCAAAGGCAGGACTCACTTCTTTGATCGGTGGCTGAGGCGGGATCCGGCAGAGCGCCTGCTCAAGCTGCGACAGAGTTTCTCCGTCTGTTTCGGCAGACAGCATCAGCACAAGATAATCCGGATCTGCAAATTCCGGCTCGATTTTCAGCTGGCGCAGAAGTTCTGCCAACTGATTTCCCGTATATCCATAGGGCTTGGCTTGGATGGTCAGCTTTAACGCTTCACTTCCATACAACGAGTATCCTCGTTGACAAAGCCTACCTTTGAAAGCCTCCAGTTGGGGAATCAGCATCCGTAACTTCTCAGGATAGTTATCCAGGTATTGATTTGCAGCATCCAGCGATTGCAAAATTAGATAAGACGGACTGGTGGACCCAAACAGCATCAAAGCATTCCGCGCCTGTTCTCCCACCGCCGTATCCATCCCGGCAGACAGATGCAGATAAGCACCACCGGTAAGCACCGGCAAGGTCTTGTGGGCAGAGTCGCAGCAAATATCCGCGCCCAGATCAATCGGATGCATCGACTGGGGGAGAAACCTCAGGTATGCACCATGGGCATTATCCACAGTCATCAGGACACCATGGCGGTGGCATACTTCCGCGATGCTACGGATATCCGCAACCATTCCCAGATAATCCGGACTGGTCAAGTAAACGGCCACAGGTTTCTCCTGCGCGTTTTGCAGATATTCTTCCAGCTCCTCAGGTGTCAGGTCACAGGAAAGGTAGTTGACAGGATTACTGGGATACAACCATCTGACATCTACATCCAACAATGCAGCGGCAGTTAGAAATGCTTTATGGGCATTCCTCCCCGCAGCAACCAGAGGTTTCCTTCCTTGCTCTTTGGCATAGAGTGATAGCAAATACAGCATCGCCCGGATACACTGGGAGGAACCTTCCGTAGAATAAAAGGTCCTGCACCCAAACAGAGCGCTTGCGTTGGCTTCGCTTTTGGCGATAATACCTTCTGCCTCGTACAAGCTGTCTGCTCCCTGAATCTCCGTAATATCCAGGTGCTCCAGTCCAAGAAAAGCATTACCCTTGTGTCCCGGCATATGTAGGCGACAGGTATTCGACTGGGCATATTCCCGGACAAAATCACAGATTGGGGTATCCATCTTATTCACCCAAGGCACGGGCAACTGCTACCATGATGGCGCACTCCATTCGTTTGCGGAACAGCTTACAGCCGTCCTCATAAACGCCGGTAACAGAACCGGTGGCATGGTAAGCATTGGCAGCGCAGCCGCCGGAGCAGTATAATCTTGCCCAACAATCCCGGCACTCGGGATGGGCATAGACATTGCATGCAGCAAATTCGTCCTGGATCCCGGTGTTGGTGACACCGTCCCAAATATTGCCCAGCTTGAATCGCTCCTCACCGACGAATTGATGGCAAGGATACAGATCGCCCCAAGGCGTGACAGCCATATATTCCGTGCCGCTGCCGCAGCCGGAGATACGCTTGTAGATGCAGGGGCCACCGGACAGATCGATCATGTAATGGTAGAAGGTAAAAGGCTTACCCTGCTTGTCCCGCTCCAGCATCAATTCTGCCAGTTTTTCATACTGATCCATGACAACAGTCATGTCTTCTTCTGTCAGGCCGGAAGGGTCTCCTGCAGCACAGACAACAGGCTCCATGCTCAGTTCATTGAAGCCCAAATCCAGCATCGTCTGAATATCCTTCAGGAAATCGGGATTTGCATGGGTAAACGTGCCACGCATGTAATATTCCTTACCGCCACGAGCTTCCACGAATTTCTGGAATTTGGGAACGATCTTCTCCCAGCTGCCGTTACCTGCATAGTCTACCCGGAATCGGTCATGGATCTCTTTTCGTCCGTCCAGGCTCAGCACCACATTGCTGCATTCCCGGTTGGCCCACTCGATCACATCGTCGTCCACCAGAACACCATTGGTGGTCAGTGTAAAACGGAAGTTTTTACCCTTTTCCTTTTCAACGCTCCGTGCGTAGGCAACCATATCCTTCACCACCTGGAAGTTCATCAAAGGCTCGCCGCCGAAGAAGTCCACCTCCAGATTCCGACGGGTACCGGAATTGGCAATTAAGAAATCCAGCGCTTGCTTGCCCACCTCATAGGACATTACTGCTCTATCTCCATGGTATTTTCCCTGACTTGCAAAGCAGTAAGAGCAGTTCAAGTTGCAGGTGTGCGCCACATGAAGGCACAACGCCTTTACCACACCGGCGGTCTTCTGCTTCAGCTTTCCAGCCATAGGCTCAAAATTATCGGGAGCAAAGAGCTTTCCGGCATCCTTCAGCGCCTCCACCTGGGCGTAACATTCCGCAATATCCTCTTGGGAAATATCGCTGCGGGCAGCATATTTTTCTTCCATAGCCAAAAGGATATCTTCCCGGCTTTTTTCTTCAAACAGAGTGATGATATCGTAGGCAACTTCGTCCACCACATGGACAGAACCGGAACAAACATCCAAAACGATATTATATCCACCCAGCTTATATTGATGAATCATTTCTTTTCTCCTTTACGAAAAAATGCCGCCGGGATCGGCGGCATTTTAGGGTATGCAATTACTTGCTCTCCTTGGTGCTCTCGCACTTCTGGTTTGCAATGCCGCAGCTGGTCTTGCAAGCAGACTGGCAGGAGGTCTGGCACTCACCGCAGCCGCCGTTCTTAGCGCTGTCGCACAGGTTGCGGGTCTCGATGGTCTTGATATGTTCCATGGTATCACCTTCCATTTTGAAATTTATGCAATAAGTTTAGCACAACCTATTTTCTATGTCAATCACATTTTTCATACTTTTCGAAGTGAATTATGCAAAGAATATCGACTGACTTCTGTTTTATTCCGATAAAAAGCGTTTTTGCTGTTACTTTTGTGCGTAGGATCAAAACCTCTTTTCTATAATCCAAGAGTCCTTTTAGTTATGCAACGTATCTTCTTTGCCACGGTAGACCACAAGCTTGCAGAAGAGGAATTCCAGCACAAAGTTTGCAAGCATGGTGATGATCAGAATGATAAAGTCATTTACGCCTACTCCCTCTGCCAGATTGCCCAGGTATGTAGACAGAGGTGTAAACACAAGATAGAATCCAAACACCTTCGCCATAGCCACCGGCACATTGGCTGCAGACTTGAAGGTATACCGACGGTTAAGGGTAAAGTTCCATAGAATCGACAGCACCAGAGATATCAGATACGGAATCCAGTAATCCTGAATGAAGAGCTCCATAATTGCGAAGGAGCCTATCTGAATGACACCTGCAGAGATAGAAAACAGCGTAAACTTTACTGCCTGCCATAATTGTTTTTTATCTTTCATTTCCCCATCCTCCTCAAATCTGCTTTACGAAGCAGCGACGGCGCTTGTGCTGTTCTTTCTCAAAATGCCGCCAAAGGCTTTGTATCTTTGTGTTGGTTTCCAGCATAGGACCGGTTTCGCAGTACATAACCTTGTTCTCATTTAGTTTCTTCAGCAGTGTACTGATCAGTATTGCCGGTAAGCCTTGTGCCTGCAGTGTAGGATCGACAGCTACTAAGAACATTTCCAGTGTGTCATTTTTGCCACGCAGGGCACGGAGCATTCGTACAATACCAAAAGGAAGGATCTTTCCGTTTGACTTTTTCAGTGCTTTTGCAATAGACGGAACCATAATGCCAAAACTGACAATGTTATCTTCCTTGTCCTTGATGGCACAAATATAATCCAGATTCACTAGAGGGATATATCCATCAATTGTGCTGCGGATAATGTCTTCCGTGAGAGGAACAGTTCCGTACAATTTGGAGTATGCCAGATCGATCAATGCAAAGGCCTCAAACGCTTCCTTATACAGCACCTTTCTATCGGTGTATGTAACCACCTTGTAGTTACCTTTCTGCAAAATTGCATTTGCAATCTTTTCAATCTTAGGAATGCCATCCTTCGGCACAGCAATCTTATACTCGATCCAGTCGATATCCTTCTCCAATCCCAGCCGTTCCATATGTGTCAGGTAATAGGGATGGTTATAGAAAGTGATGGACATATTGAGCTTGTCAAAACCCTCGACAAGCATACCCTCGTGGTCGATATCGGTAAAGCCAATGGGACCCATAATTTCTGTATAGTTCTTCTCTTTGCCCCAAGTCACAACCGCATCAAATAACGCCTGAGATACCTCATAATCGTCGATGAAATCAAATCTTGTAAATCGGATTGCGTTCTTATCCCATTTGCTGTTGTAAGCATGGTTGATAAGTCCGGCAATTCGGCCTGCAATCTTTCCATCTTTATATGCCAAAAAAAGCTTGGTTTCGCAGAACGCATAAGCAGGATTTTTATCTGCGGAGAATGTTTCAAACTCATCACTTTCTAGGAACGGGACAAAATACTCGTTATCCTTATATAGTTTATTGGGAAACCGCACCCACGACCATAATTCCTTTTTCGTGAGTACCTCTCTAATCTCTACTCCCATACTCTACCTCTTTATCTTTTAGAAAAATAGCTTTCGCTCAATGATTTCACGGGCCGAGCTGTTAATTGCCAAGTAGATCAGTAATCCCCCAAACAGCATAAGCACGCAAAGCGGATAAATGGACCAGCCGATAAACGGCAATTGGAAGGTTACGCCCATCAGGAACTCCATCAGCAGCATAAATGCGCCCAACGCCATAATTGCTCCGCCTACAATATATAGTCTGCCTTTGTGAAGGTAATATAGCAAGGTAACAACCGTGCAAGTAATGAAACAAAGTCCCCCGATAATTGGAAGTGCAAAGCTCAAAAACCATGTTCCATCAGTAGCGATATTGATATACAGCAAGTATAGGGCTGTGGCAGCAAAATTGCAGGGCACGAAGATAACTGGATTGGGTTTCTGGAACCACATAGGTAAAGCAAATGCGATGTATGACAGCACCAACGCACCAGCCACATAGCCGGACCATTCCAATCTCCCATCCAATTGCAGATCTGCAGCAAAGCAAACAAAGAGCGGAATCAAAAACAGGATAATCATTGAGCCGTTCAAAGCTTTGGAGCGTGACGCCTTCTTAGGCATTTTCTCGCTGGGGTAAAGCGACTTGCCAGGCCGATTAACATAGTTCGGATGGTAAACGGCGGTATTACAAAGGGGGCATTTCTTTTCCGCTTCGCCAAGCTCTACGCCACATTCAATACAATACATACCGTTCACCTCTCATTCTGATTGCTTTCTACCATAGCGGAAAGCCCCAATTTCTGCAGGACCGCAAAGAAATGCCGTTCTAGTTCCGGATCCTGAATATTGCGAATAAAGTTGATATAGATCGTATCTCCGTAAGACAGCATCCCGCAATTGTACGGAGCCGCTGCCTGCACACCAAGAATAAAATCAAAGCGTTTTATATACCCCGCCATCACATCCGGGACTTTCACCTGGCCCAGATTGGACAGCGTCAAGCAGGATTTTTTCTCTCCCACGCTATCAAAGATCGCCTTCATAACCATATTCTTCAGGGGCAAAGGGATCAATCGCACCAAGGGATTCCTTTCGTCATTCACATTGGTGGCGATCACGGTGCTCATATGCTTTGACGTGATCTCCGTTCCCATCTTGTGACGGATCACCTTGCAGATCTCCTCGAATGTATATTCGCCAAGCCGGGGATCCAACTCGGGAATCGTGTACATTGCAAAATTTCGCAGCGTATTACTTGGAAACAACTGCCGCAAATTGACTGGGATCAGAAGCTTTATGCGCTTCTGCCGTTTTATGTTTGGATTCTTTTCATTTTGCAGATTTAGCAGCGCTTGCATCATCACAGCGCTCATAAACACCGTTAAGGTAGCATCATACTTATGAGCGAATGCCAAAGCTTCTTTGACTCGCACCTGAAAACAAGTAAGATTCAGAATACCGTCTTTTTGAGGCTCTCCATACATATGCCATGCGTTTGTATCCTTGCGGCTTGCAGCCACAGTTCCTGCATATTTGGGAAAGCAGTCCTCCAACTCTTCTTCCAACGGCAAGGCTGTGCGATCTAGAATCCCATTTTCGCAGGGAATGCAGATGTGATATTTTTGCTCAAGATATTCTGCAACAAGGTTTTTCAGGAAAATTAGCGCTCCCGTACCATCCGTAAGAGAATGAAAAAACTCAACGGCGATGCGTTCGTGATGAACGATCACCCGGAAAGCGCATCTACGCATTTCCTCCTTGCTCATATAAGTAAGGGGATAGCTGTATTCCTCTTTGATTTCCGGTGCCGACTCTACCTGCTGCAGATAATACCAAAACGCACCTTTGCGCAAACGGGCAGCAATGGACGGGAAACGTTTCACCGTAACATCTAAAGCAGACTTTAATACATCCGTGTCCACATCATCAAAAAGGGTTACAGACTGCCGAAAGACATTGCTCCAGTTTTTCCTTCTTGCTGCAGGATAGATCTTCGCCGCATTGTCCAAGCGGACCCATTTTAAAGAATCGTTACTTTTATGCATAGGATCAAAGCTTTTCAAAGCCGACTAACAGGCCGCCCTTTTCTGCGTAGTAGCTACACAGGCCAAGATTCTTGCCAATCTTAACAACCACACCCGGAAGATCTGTCTCGATCATATTTTTCAAGGTATTGGCAGCAGACTCATTTAAGCAATGCGCCAGAATGACTTTGCCGGTTTGGAGGCCGTTTTCTTTCAGGTGCTTCAAGATCGCACTCAGGGATTTTGCTTCACCACGGCATTTATCCGTTGGCTCTAAAGTGCCTGCATCACTTGCCTTACCCACGATGCGAATACCGAGAACACCGGCGATTTTAGCAACTGCTGGAGATACCCGCCCGTTGGCGGCGAAGTTATTAAGGGATTCCAGCATAAACAGTAGTCCGGTATTCTTTTGATATTCGGGCATATAGGCGCAGATCTCTTCGTATGACTTTCCTTCACTGATCATTTCTTCCAATTTCTCTACGATTAGGGTCAACTCCGGACCCGCGGAAAGAGAGTCAATCACAAAGACCCGTCTGCCGGGATGATCCGTTTCGTACATATCCTTGGCGATGCAGGCTGCATTATGGCTACCGGACAGACCACTGGTGATGGTAACACAGAAAACATCTTCTGCGTCACCAAACGCAGTCAACCAATCCTCAGGATTGGGACAGGAGGTCTGGGACTTGCCCTTGTAGGATTTAAAGAAGTGGATCATCTCATTAAGATCCAGTTCCCGGTTATCTACGAACTCCCGCTCAGCGGTAATGATCTTCAGCGGTGCCGCATCAAATGCGACGGTCTTTAGTTCCATCAAATTTGCGGAGGAATCCGCAACGATTTTTACAGTTCTCATAAGGGATATACCTGCCTTTCGTTTTCATTCAAAGGGTATCATGCAAGCAGGCAGGTTTCCACCCACTTCCGGAATTCTTGCTCTCCGGTGCGTAGAATTGTATATCTACTACCAGTTCAGATATCATCTGTGCTTTCCGATAAAGAACAGCGCAATGGTACCAGGGCCTGCGTGTGAGCCGATGACAGGGCCGATCTCGGTGATCAAGGTAACTTCTGCACCATGCCGCTGTATCAAAATATCAGCCAGTTGCTTGGCATCGTTTTCAGCTTCTGCATGGGAAATAAAGATCGGTGTATTCTTTTCTTCAAAGGAAAGCTCAGCATATTTCTCTGCCAGCGCCTCAATGGCCTTCTTTCTGCCACGGGCGGTAGAAACCTTGACCAAATGGCCTTCCTCGTCCATCTGCAGAATCGGCTTGATGCCCAATACACCGCCGGCAAAAGCCTCCAGCGGACTGACGCGTCCGCCCCGTTTCAAATACTCCAGATCATCCACAGTAAACCAAATGCAATGCTGGGGGACAAGGGATTCTAGATAGGCTGCATTTTCTTCGATGGTAGTACCTTCGTTCTTTTTGGCAACAGCCATATAAACCATAAGGCCA
>JAZOUW010000067.1:0-13764 GCA_045658385.1 Faecousia sp. | reverse complement strand
ATCCACCTCATTGATGGAAATTTCCCGTCCGGTTTCCGATTCTTCGGCTGTTGCCAGCACAAAGCGGCCCATACCGTGCTCGTCACGCTTTACCCGGTCGCCCTCACGGATAAACAAACCCTTGGCGTTAATAATGCCACAGCGGAACAGCTCTGCAATAATGTCGATAATACCAGAACCGCAAATACCAACAGGCTTCTGTCCCGGATCACCAACGATGGTAAGGCTGGGGATCATGGTTTCCTTATCAATGGTACAAGCCTCTACTGCGCCATCGGTCGCCCGCATACCGCAGGAAATATCGCCGCCCTCAAAGGCAGGACCTGCAGAGCAAGCGCAGCTCATCAGGAAATCCCGGTTGCCGAAAACGATCTCGCCGTTGGTGCCGAGGTCGATAAACAGGCTCATTTCGTCCTTGTCCCAAATCATACTGGCCAGCGTTCCGGCAGTAATGTCGCCACCCACGTAAGAACCGATATTAGGGGCAATGATCACCGGCGCCAAGGGGTTGGCAGGCAGTTTCAGATCTTGGGCAGTAAGGCCTTTCCAGCCGAAGAAGCTGGGAATGTAGGGATCCATACGGACTGGGTCTGCATCTACGCCCACCAAAAGGTGGTTCATGGTGGTGTTGGCGCCAATGGTCAAGCGCAAAACGCTCCGGGCGCTCACATTTGCCGTCTTACAAAGGTTGGCAATAATCGGCGTAAGGGTTTCCTTCACAATAGCGTCCTGCAAAGCCTTTTTGCCGCCGGGTCTGGTGCTTTGGAGGATCCGGTTGATTACGTCTGCGCCGTAGCGAATCTGTCCGTTTCCGGAAGATCCCTTTGCCAGAATCTGTCCGTTCGTCAAATCAACCAGCACCATAGAAACGGTGGTCGTACCAATATCAATGGCGCATCCTACAATTTGGGTGTCTGTAGGGCGACATATTTCCATCGCGTGGAAGGTGTCTTCTTCCAAAATGCCCTTCAGACACACCTGCCAGTTGTTCTGGCGCAGGGTGGATGCCATTCTTACCATAACACCAAAGGGAATTTCAACCTTTGCAACGCCCAATTCATTTTGGACAGCCCAAGTCAGCCGCTCAATATCCGGCATTGTATCTGCATTGGAAGGTGCTTCCATGGTCAGCACCACAGCGCGGCAGGCGTTTTCAAAAGCAATGCCGCTTGCTTGTACCGCTGCCTGCGCCCGGGTAAAAATCGCCACTTCCTCGGGGGAGGACAAATCAGCGGTTTTCATCCGGGACTGGTAAGCGCTGGCAATATCCGGCACAAAAACAACGCAGTCTTCCATCACCTTGCAGTTACAGGAAAGCCTCCAGCCAGTGGCATATTCTTCATCGGTGATATGCCGGGAAGGAACAGACTCCACCTGCCCCTCCATCAGCTTTACACGGCATTTGCCGCAAGAGCCGTTACCGCTGCAGGGCGCATCAATGGCCACATTGGCCCGCCGCGCCAGTTCCAGCAGATTATCCCCTGCATTACAGGTAATCTCCACGGCACTTGCGCCTTCTATTTGAAAGACCACTTTGGGCATAAATAGTCCTCACTTTCCCATAATAAACTACTTTTTTGATTATAGCACAGCTTTTTTTAATTGTCCACCGTTTTGCCTTGCTTTCCAAAGTCACCGGGTTTATAATGGCAGTAAAAGAAAGGCAGGGATCTTTATGAAACTGATAATCATTCGGCATGCAGAGCCGGACTATTCCATTGACTCTTTAACTGCCGCCGGTTGGGAAGAAGCCCGGATTCTGGCAGATCGAATCAGTCGGCTGGATATAAAGGCCTTCTACTGTTCTCCTCTGGGCCGGGCGAAGGATACCGCCTCTTTTACACTAAAAGCACTAAACCGGGAAGCAAAAATTCTCTCCTGGCTACAGGAAGTACCCATTAAGCCGAAAGTCCCCCATACGGACAACCCTTTTTGCGCCTGGGATTGGCTACCGGAGCATTGGACAGCAGAACCCGGCTTTTTCCTGCACGACAGGTGGTCCCAAACCCAGACGATGGCCGACGCGGGGATGCCCGAATATTGCCGGCAGGTTACCGACGGACTGGACGCGCTGTTGGCTGAACACGGCTATGTTCGGGAAGGAAAATACTATCGGGCAGTAAGCGCCAATCAAGACACGATTGTCCTGTTTTGCCATTTTGGTCTGGAATGTGTGCTTCTGGGTCATCTTTTGCATATTTCCCCTATGGTTTTGTGGCACAGTACCTGCGCCGCGCCCACTTCTGTAACGATTCTGAACACAGAAGAACGGCGGGAGGGCATTGCCTGCTTCCGTATGAGTACCTTTGGGGATACCTCCCACTTATACGCCGCCGGGAAGCAACCTTCCTTTGCTGCCCGCTTCTGCGAAACCTATGCTACCCGGGACCCCCACCGGGACTAATACATAAAGAAAACTGCCTGGAGCGAACTCCAGGCAGTTTTTATATTATCTTAAATTACAGCAGGGGTTCCATTCCCAGAACGGGATGGTTCTTTTCAGTCAGCCAGTTCAGCAGCTCCTCACCGTCGCAGGTAATGGTTTCGTCGGCCACCATGTCGGCGAAGTTCTCAATGCCCAGCAGTTCCAGAGCAGTCTTGTTCAGTCTTTCTGCCACATCGTCCTTCAGTTCCTTGGGCATCCACACGATACGGCCAATGCCACCTTCCGCGGAAACGAACTTCTTGGAGGCGATGAAGTGTCTGCCATGGCCCATATAGCCGGGGGTCTGAACGCCGCCGCCGGTGCAGCTTGCCAATTCGCCAAAGGTCATACCGGCAGGAGTCATGCCCTTGAACTCACGGTTAACAACGACCACACCATTGCTCATGGGCTCGATGCCGCAAATGCACTCGAAGCAGCCGCAGGAAGTCATAGGATCTTCCAGAATAGAATACAAAGTAACCGTTTCTACTGCGCCGTGGGTCGCATCCTTGATTGCTGCGTCAACAGACTCAAAACGGCCGGTACGCTCGTCGGTGCAGCCTTCCTTGAAGATAGGCTGACAAGGACCGTTGGGGTCTAACTCGTTGGTTGCCTTGGCATCCAGCCAGGAAACAGCGCCACACAGACCCAAACGCTCGGGTGTAACCACGCAGCAGTGGGCAGGCGCAAAGCTCTGGCACAGAATGCAGGTGTAGTAACGGTCAACGGACTCGTCAGTCATGGAAGCCAAACGGTCATCGCGCTGGTTATAGCGGGGAATTGCAATCTCATCCCGGAACTTGCCAGCTTCCGCAGCGTCAGTGATCAAGGTAATCTGGCACTTGTCAACAACTGCGTCAAACTCGTCCATAATCATCACATACAGAACTTCAGCAAAGTGCTGCAGCCGCAAGCCCTTTTCATAGGCGTCCTTGGAAACGCGGATACGGACCTGATTACGCTGACCGGTGTGCATAACACCTTCCATGTAGTTAAACCAGGCGTGGAACTTACGCTCAATAACAGACTCAAAGTCAACCTGCATTTTCTTGCCGGCCACTTCCACATAAGTCGCCAGCGCGAATTCGCTGCCTGCATCCAGATCCGGACCGACAACGGTAATCTTATGGTCTTCAATCTCGTTGAGCTCACGCATAACCACCAGTTCTGCGGTGGGGTTCTTGCCGGAGTAGAACTCGGCCTGCATATCTGCCTTACGAATAATTTCACCTTCGAAAGCAGCGGCAAAAGCTACCGGAATGGGCAGCTCCTTAACCTTGATCTTAATGGAACGCAGTTCCAAAGATTTCTTAACGGTCTCATTATGGTCGCAGACAGATTCCAAAGCGCCGGGAACCTGGTTTTCACCCAGATCAACATCCACGATGACCGGGAAACCCAGTGCGATAGCGCCTGCGCCGGCGGAAACAACCACTTCGTTCAGCGCGCCGAAGGTATTAACGAATGCAGGAACACGCTCTTTGGTGTAAGTAAGCAGGCCGCCCAGATCGCTGGGCTGTACGTTGCCGAAAATCAGTGCTGCGCGGACAGCAACGGTAACAACGTGGATAACGGAAGTCACGTCATGGCCCAAAGGAATTACACGGAATTCCAGACCCATCTTCACGCCGCCCTCGGCGCACTGCTCAATGACATCACCAACCATAAAGGTCATAATGCCCTTGGACTGGTAGTCCTTAACAACATTTACTACATCTTCAGCATTGTCAGCCTTGCCCAGCACAACAGCAACACCGGGGATATCACCGGTAACCAGCGGCACGCCCAGAGAGCGAATGATGGGGTCGGGAACAAAGCCGATTCCGGAATCGTTCGCATAGGGATCAGCTTCCAGGTACTTCAGACCTTCAATAATTTCAGCGCCCACAGCGGTGGCAAGACCGGCATTCAGGGCCTGGCCCAGGTCTTCCTGATTGGTGATCAGGCTTTTCAGTACGCCAACGCAAGCGGTCAGGTCGCCCAAGGTCTTGACCTTTACGCCGGTGGCTGCATAAATGGTGGGGAAATAATAGGCAGTATCAGGAAATGCAATTTCCTTGTCTGCGCCATACTTGGCAATGGCATCGTTGACGGCGCCTTCGGTCAGGCCTGCAACTGCATTACTGCCGCCATAGATCAGATCAGTTAATACGCTCATAGTAAGTCCTCCTTATTTATTATATAGAGCCACAAACGACTACATATACAAAGCTTCGCATCCCCCGTGGGGGGATGTGAGAAAGTGCATAAAGCCGGGAGAGAGGTATCTCCCTCCCGGCATGTTTTGCGGGAAAAGCTTACAGATCCAGATAAGAATCGGAGTACAGAACGTGGTTCTTGAAGATATCGCAGGACTTGATGGTTTCCATCAAGCGGCGGTCGTTGGGGTTAACGATTGCGGAGGTCAGACCCTGCATCATGCACATGGCAACCAGCGTGGAGTCCATGATGGGACGAACATCCTTGGGTGCGCCGTTAGAGTTATTGGACAGACCACCGGTGGACTTCAGGCCCTTTTCGGAGAACATCTTAATGGCCTCCAGAACTTCCATCTGCTTATCCTGCATACCCTTAACAACCAGGAACAAAGGATCAAACCACAGATCGGTTGCTTCCATACCCAAAGACAAACCGCGCTCGAGCATGTTGTCGCAGTGCATCATGCGCTCTTCGTTGTCCTTGGCGATACCGTCAGCGGAGCAAAGGGCAATACAGATAGCATCGTTGGCAGCAGCCAGATCAATGTAGCCGATACGGGAGCCGGCGTCAGCAGAGTTGACGATGGGCTTGCCGTTGGTACGGTTGTAAACCTTGATACCGGCTTCGATGGCCTTCATATTAGCGGTGTCCAGCGCCAGAGGAACGTTGTTGAAGTTCTCCTGCAGCAGCTTAACAGCCCACATCATACGCTCCGGACCGTCTTTTTCAGCAGGTCCGATGTTGACGTCCAGATAAGTAGCGCCGGCCTTGATCTGCTCGTATGCACGCTGCAGAATGGGCTCGGGATCACGCTCGTCCATAGCCTTGCGGATGGAAGGCGCGATGCAGTGGATTCTCTCACCGATGGTAACAAAGGTCTCGGACTCGGGGTTGTATCCCTTGTACTGGGTATCCCACTGCTTGACCTCGATGGCAGGAACCTTGGTAGCCAACAATTCTTCGAAGGACAGCTCCTTCACTTCCACGGTAGCACCGGCAGCAGCCTTGGCAGCATTTTCAGCGGCAGCGACAGCGGCGGCAGCTTCGTATCCCTTATCCTTCATGTACTTGGGAATCTGCACAGCTTCGATAGTGCCAACAACAACATTCCAGTTAGGCAGTTTCTCCTGGATCTCACCCTTCATAACGGCAACCTTGCCGGGGATGATCAGTGTGCGATTCTTGATCTTGTTTTCAATGTCCAGTTCCTCGAAGGTCTTCTTAATGGTGGAGGAGGACAGCTTGCCGGCGGCCCAGGCAGTCAGAACAGACATGCCGGAAGCGTCGGTGATAATCAGATTCAGCGGCTGGTTGGAGCGCTCCAACTCACCGGAAACCAGGAAGTAGGTCAGTGCGAAGTCAACAGTCAGCACGCAGGGGCTGTTCTCGTCAGCACCGTTGATGGGGTAGATCTTTGCTTCCACCTTCATAGGCTTCTGGGGATCGGTGTAAATGTTCTGACGCAGACCGTACAGAGGCAGAGCCTGGGCATAGGTCATGCCGGACATAACGATGATAGACGCATACTTCTCGGTGAACATGGAAGCATACGCGGTCTGCAGGCGGTCATCGCCCTTAGCCAGCTTTGCCAGATTAACAATGGAGGGGTAACCGAAGGTGCGGTCGCCGTCCTTGATAGCGGTACGACGAACCAGAACAGCATTTGCCAGCGTCTCCTTGGCGGTCTTGCCGGTAACATCCAAAACCAGGTTCTTGTTACCCTTGCCTTCCAGTGCCTTTACGGTGTCGTACAGATCGGAGATGTTCTCTGCCCAAACGCCCAGCACGACGCCCTTGGCGGTAGCCAGCTCGTTCATAGCCTCCCAGTTGGCGGGAGTAGCGCCGTCCAGGATCACGTCCTTACCGCAAACTTCCAGTGCAGCCTTGGCGCACTCTACATCCCAGCATTCCAGGATCAGAGGACGACCTACAGCAGCGGCCTTCTTAACCAGATTTGCATAGACAGCGGGGTCAGCCTGGTTGTTGGCAACCTGAATGAACTCCACGTACATTCTCTCGCCGATACGCTCATAATCAACAACCTGTGCAGCTGCCAGCTTGGCATCCACAGTTGCCTCGTCCATGCAGGTGCAAACGGAAGCAGCGTACAGGTTTTTGCTGACCAAAGTTTTCTCGTGACGGAACAAAACAGTCTCGCCGCCCAGCTTGTGCTCACCAACGGTGATGGTCTTCATGGGAGGCGCAGTCTGCTCATTGAGCATTGCCTTTGCATCGTCAGAGAAGTAGGGGCACTTATCGATTTCCACAGCGCCCTGGGCCACCTTCATGCAGAACGCCATACAGGTGGGGCTGCCGCACTCCTTACAGTTCTTCTTCGGAGACAGCTTAAAAATATCAAGACCTTTCAAAGCCATTGTATGTATCCTCCTTCCAATTAGACGAGTTCAGTGATGAACTTCTTGATGGTTGCGATGGCTGCAGGATGACGCATGATAACAGCGTCTGCACCGCCGGTCAGGTTTGCAGCAGCAGTGGAGATTTCCATGCTGATACCACGCTCTTCTCGGCAGCCCCAAGCGGGCTCGTCCTCTTCGGAAGCGGTGGATTCCTTCACGCTCCAGGTGTCGGTAGAAACCGGTGCGATGATGGGCATCTGCAGGTCAGCATCGCTCTGCTTCAAAGCTGCGTCACGAACCCGGTCCAGCGTAGAAGCCACGTATTCGTAGCCGTAGCCAACAGCGGCGGTGCCGATGTTCATAACAATGGACTCTGCAGGAACGTTCAAGCCCTTGAGCATGATGTTCAACTGCTTTGCCAGGTTGATGTCGTCAGCAGTTTCTGCGCCCACCTTCTGGCCGCTTGCCAGCGCAACGGAAGCGCCGACAGTCTTGTAGTCCTCATTCTTTGCGGACATGACCAGAATATTCTTGCCGGCCAGTGCCTCTGCAACAGCAGCGAACAGCTTGCCGTCTTTTTCCATGTTCTTGCAGCCCATGATCACGATGGGCATAGACACAGCTTCTGCAACAGCCTTTGCGTCAGCAACGCAATCCTCAACGCTGCGGTCAGCGCCGTTGGGATCGGCAGACTCAAAGTTCAGGCAGATGAAGTCAGCGCCTTCGATGGTTTCGGCCTTCTTGGCGCGCTCTGCCATAGTGGTGCAGCCGGCGTAGAAATCTACCAGACCGGGTACATCCCAGGAAGCGGCAGCGTCGGAAATTTCAACGCCGATCTTCGGTGCATTCTCAATGGGCGCATCGAAGGTGTAGAACGGCAGCACATTCTGACCGCCAATGACAACGGCCTTGTCGCCGGTGCCCAGGGTCACGGCATTGATTTTGCCGTTGAAGGGCTGCGTCTTAGGTACAAAAGACATAATTATTTCCCCCTTGTTTGGTTTTATAATAAATTTTTTATTAACGGATTTTGGTGGCTTTTATAAGCCAAGGGATTGCAGAATCCCGGAAAGGGCCTGCTTGACCGGATTATCCTGGGGCAGCTTGGCAGAAGGCTCGCCGTCGCAATCGCAACGGTAAACGCCCTCGTCCTGGGGCAGCACGCCCAGTAAATCCAGTCCATGCTTTTCGATCTCCGCCTTAACGCCCTCGTCCAGAGCACCGTCAGGCGCCCGGTTGACAATCAGACCCAGCCGGGTGATCTTCAGTTCCATTTCGTGAATCATTTCAGCAACACGGGCAGCTGCCTGAATGCCTCTGCGGGAGCAGTCGGAAATCAGCAGCATCGTGTCCACCTGGGGCAGTGTACCCCGGGCAACATGCTCCAAACCGGCCTCGTTGTCCATGACGATATATTGATAATTCTTGGCATATTTGTCAATCTGGGTTTTCAGCACGCCGTTGACGTAGCAATAGCAGCCTTTTCCCTGAGTGCGACCCATTACCAGCATATCAAAATCGTCTTCTTCGATCAAAGCCGAATTGAATTTAAATTCTGCATAGTCCGCCTTGGTCATGCCGGCAGGGACTGTGCCTTTCAGTTCAGATTGTGCCATTTCTTCCCGGATCGCGCCCAGGCTCGTCTCCACCTCTACGCCCAACACCTCGTTGAGGTTGGAGTTGGCATCCGCGTCTACTACCAGAACAGGGCCACGGCCTTTTTTGCACAGGTAGTCAATGAGCATGCCGCAGGTGGTGGTCTTGCCTACGCCGCCTTTTCCGGCAACGGCGATGGTGTGTGGCATAAACTTTTTCTCCTTAAATCAGGTCTAACAAACCGGCTTCCCTGGCAATATAGGCAACATCGTCGTACTTGTTAAGCGCGTACAAATGGATGCCATCAATGCCGCAGGAGCGGTACTCGTCGATCTGGTTGATGGTATATTCAATGCCGGCCTTTTTGAAGTCTTCCTTCTTCTGGGCTACGTTGGCATCGAAGGGGTCCTTGTCGAAGGGGTTGGGGAAGATCCAGTTCTTGGAAATGATCTCACACAGCGCCCGGGGCATTACGCAGCCGTTACGGCTTAACGCCATGTTGATGGTGGCTGCCTGATCCAGAATGGGCATGATACCCACATCCACCGGCATCCAGATACCGGCTGCCCGGATCGCGTCCAGCCAGTAGCGGAATTGGTCCATGTCCCAGCACAGCTGGGTCATAATGTAGTCAGCGCCGTTGTCCTGCTTTTGCTTGAGAAAAGCAATATCTGCTTCCAGACTGCGGCAGGCGATATGTCCTTCGGGAGAACCGGCAACTGCAATGCAGAACTGATCGCCAAACTCCTGCCGAACAAACTTCACCAGCTCGGTAGCATAATGCAGATCGCCGCCGGTTCCTTCCCAGCCAAAAGGCAGGTCTCCCCGGAGGGCCAGCATGTGAGCAATGCCATGGTCCAGGTAGGTCTGCAACTGCTGAACAATACCTTCCTTGGTATTGCCGATGCATGTAAAGTGGGTCACACCGGTACACTTACCGTCTGCAACTATCTTATCCAAAACTTCCAGATTCTTGCCCACATTGGTACCGCCGGCACCATAGGTGCAGGAAATATAGTCAGGATTTAACGTATACAATTGCTCCAGGACACCGCCCTTGCCGCACAGCTTTTCCATGCCTGCGTCGGTTTTGGGAGGAAATACCTCAAAGGAGAATGCACTGCGTCTTTCCATAATTTCCGCTACATTCATTCTTATTTGTGCCTCCTGATTTTCCTCTTTGTGCAAATGGGCGCAATACACCCATACACATACTACAATATCATAACATATTATCTTGTAAAATTCAACCGGATTTTCTTCTTATTCACAAAAAATTACCATGGTTTTTTGCCAAAACTTCTTTCTTTTTTCCACAAATCCCACAACACCCCCTGCAAAATCTCTGCAAGGGGTGTCCAAACTAAAATTTCTCCATAATCACCTTTGCGCCCCGGTCCAGCATTTGCCGGGTTACCCCGGCCCGGGCCAAGAGGGTTTCCTCTGTGGCGCAGCCGTGGGGTACTGCCCAGGCTCCGGCATCTGTACCCGGCGCAAGCAAACCGCCCATAGCCGCAAAGGCGCGAATGTTTTCCAAAGCACTTTCCAAAATCCGGACAACTGCCTGCTGATCAAATCTGTCCTTTCCCAACAGATTGCCAATGGTGCTAACGGTAGGCACCCAAACCGTACCGTTTTCCCGCATAGCCTGCAGGGCATCTGCATCCAGATAAGCGCCATGCTCCACGGAATCCACCCCGGCAAGCGCCGCCGCTTCCACGGTCCTTGCGCCATTGGCATGGGCCATCACGCAAAAACCCTCGCTCTGGGCAATGTGGATCAGCTCCCGAATCTGCTTTGGCGGCAATCCACCTTCCGTCAGCACCCCAAACCGGTCAAAATCCATAAGACCGGAAATCATAATCTTAATAAAATCCGCGCCCTGCGCTTTGTGTCGCTTGACCTGCACGGCATAGTCTTTCAAGGAATCGTAAACCTGCCCGATAAACGCGCCGTAATGTCCTTTGGCGCACAGCGGCGCCAGGGGTGTGCGATAGCAAATGCCGTACTCAGGCGCCAGCTTTCGGGCCGTTTGCCCCGCGCCCCACCGGTCGCCGCCGTCCCGAAGATAGGTGTAGCCCGCCTTCTGATACAACGCAAGAACAGCGCGGATATAATTTTCATCAGCCCCTTGGGCATGGCGGGCAATGGCGGTTTTCCAGTTTTCGCCATCCAAAACCATATGGATATGACAGTCTACCACACGTGTCACTCCCTTCCGGTAATTTCTCTTTTGATTATACTGCGCCCATTTTCAAAGTGCAACGGCTGTTCACAAAAATGTCGAATTTTGTTTTCACTTCGGTCATTGGCTGTTCAAAATTAGCCGTTATACTACAAGCAGAAAATGTGTTATGCAAGCGACCGTTTTCTACTTTGTACACTTTTTTCTACCTCTCTTCTTTTATCCCAAGAAAAGGAAAATCCCGACATCTCCCCCGATGTCGGGATTTTTCTTATCGCTGCTTGCAGGCGTAATAATAGGCTTGCTTGTAATCCTCCAGTTCCCGGTAACAGGCTTCCAGTGCCTTGGCGCAATCCATGGGATAGTCCGGCTCTGCCTGCAAAAAACACGCTGCCGCGAAGCGGTAATCCTGCATCTGCATTGCCGCTTTTCCCCGCAGCAGCTGCCACCGAGCAGTGTTTTCCGGCGCGGCATCCAAAATTCGGGCGCAGCTTTGGGCATCCTTTTCATCCAGCGCCGCCTGGGCGCGAAGCATCTGCTCCCGGTGATCCTCCGGCAGCTGTTCTGCCAGCTCCCGGGCCTGCCCCGGCTGAATCTCATATAGCTGTAGCAGCCGTTCCCGCTCCAAAGCAGCCGTGTAATATTCCGTATGACTGCCTGCCTGCTTTGCCCGCTGAAGTAACGTCTGGGCATAAACGGTTTTCCCCTGCGCCTGCACCTGCCGGGCAAGGGACAACAACGCCAGTGATTCCAATAAATACCGCTCCGGATCATAAACCGTATCCGGCGCGCTGTAGCGCTCCAGTAATCCAGGGATCTGATCATATGCCCCCTCTGCATAGGCCCGGCGCAACCTGGCCATAATTTCCCCATTGGCAGAAGCCCAGACCTGCTCATCTAAAAAGTAGCTCATGGGTTTCCCCAACTGAAAGGCAAGAAACTTAAGCGTTGCCATAGAGGGTTTGGCGCTGCCGTTTTCAATTTGGGAAAGCATATTCCGGGTGATTTCCTCTCCGCACAACTGTCGCTGGGACAAGCCTTTTTCCAGCCGCGCCTGCTTGATCCGTTCGCCTAACTCCATAACTTTCTCCTGAAGGGTAATTTAAATTTACCCTCATTCTATCATTTTTTCTTTTGAAAATCTACCTTTACAAAAAATTTATTTGCTATTTTCCGTTCTTTGGCTTATAAATAAACCAAAGACTTCCCCAAAGGAGACACCCTATGAATTTACTGGAAACGAAGGATGCCGCCGCCCGGTCCTTGGCCGCGTCCAATTACAGCGGTAAGACCCTGGCGCTGGTGCATACCGGCGCAGCGTTGCTTGTATCTTTTTTGTTATCTTTGTGCAATTTTCTGCTTTCCCAATCCATTGAAAGCACTACCGGTCTGGCCGGTATCGGCACCCGATCTGTTTTGCAGTCTGTGCAGTCTTTTCTGTCCATAGCCACCACCGTACTACTTCCCTTCTGGCAAATCGGTTTTGTATTTGCCTGCATTCGTTTTGCCCGGAATGAAACAGTGCAGCCCGGCTGCCTTACAGAGGGTTTCCGCCGCTTTGGCGCGGTTTTGCGGCTGCACATTTTAGAAACTTTGATTTATTGCGCCCTTGCGGTTGCCTGCGCGTATCTTGCCAGCGCCATTTTCTCCTTAACACCCTTTGCCACAAAAATGTTTACCGTAATGGAACCGCTTATCACAGGAAATGTCACCCCCGAGGCTCTTTTGTCTGACTCTGGGTTTATGGAAGAAATCTCACAGGCCGCGATTCCTTTGTATTGCATCATTGGCATTCTTTTTGCTGTGTTGGCCATTCCCTTTTTCTACCGGCTGCGCATGGCGCAGTTTGCCATTATGGACGATACGCCCCGGGCGCGAGCCGCCATCGGCGCAAGCTTCCGCATGATGGGTAAAAACCGCATCCAGCTGTTTCGTGTTGATTTACAGTTTTGGTGGTATTATGCTCTGAAAGCATTGATTGCCCTGATTGCTTACGGAGATGTTCTGCTTTCCTGGGCCGGTATTTCCCTTCCCGTAAATAACGACGTCCTGTTTTTCGGTTTTTACATCATTTATATTGTTCTGGAGCTTATCTTGACCTGGCAGTTTGGCGCCCTTGTGCAAACCACCTACGCCCATTGTTATGAGCTGCTGAAAGCCAACATGCCCCGGCGAAAAGTGCTCCCCGACGTATAAAGGAGACCTTTTTATGAAACTCAACTATGGAATTTTAAGCACTTCCTCCATCGCCCCCCGGTTTATTGCGGCAGTGCGCGCCAGCGCCAAAGGCAGCATTATAGCCTTGTCCTCCCGCACATTGGAAAAAGCCAGGGAAAAAGCCGCCGCCTGGGGTATCCCCACCGCCTACGGCAGCCACCAGCAGCTGCTGGAGGACGAAAAGGTAAACATTGTCTACATCTCCAATGTAAACACCGCCCACTATCCCTGGGCAAAGGCAGCGCTTTTGGCAGGCAAGCACGTAATCTGTGAAAAGCCCTGCACCACCACCGAAAGCCAGACAAAGGAACTGTACGCCTTGGCCCGGGAAAAGGGTCTGTTCTTTATGGAAGCGGAGAAGATGCTCTTCCTTCCCACCCTTACCGAGGTCCGCAGCCGAATTGACGCCGGAGAATTGGGTGATATCTACATGGCGGAAATGGCCCATAGCTTCTCTGCCTCCTACAACGGATGGATGTTCGATCCCACCGTAGGCGGCGGCCCGCTGCTCTCCAGCGGCATCTACGCCGTGCAGCTTCTGCTGTGGCTCTTTGGGCCCATCGCGGATATCTCCGGTGTTGCCTCCAAGGAAAACGGTGTAGAATGGCAGTATATTCTCAGCGGCAGCACTGAGAGCGGCGTGCTTTTCAATGCCAAGAACAGTACCCGGGCCATTCTGGATAACACTGCCCGGATCTACGGCACTAAAGGCTATGTGGAAATCCCGGAATACTGGAAAGCCAGAAAGGCCACTTTCCACATTGCAGGCCGGGAACCGGAAACAG
>JAZOUW010000066.1:0-37668 GCA_045658385.1 Faecousia sp. | reverse complement strand
TGGGCGTTCTGACACCGATGGAGAAGCACTACAGCTATCCATTGGTAGCATAAAAAGACTTCCGGTAACCCAAAACAGGTCACCGGAAGCAAGAAAATTTTTATTTTATTTCACTGTCTACTTGACGGGGAGCAGTTCATAATATTATGCCTCCAATATAAAATGCGGTCTATACTTGCATTATAGCAATATTCAAGCTATAATCTATATAATAGAAGGGCAAAAACCAATGAAAATCGGCACTTTGGAGAATTGAATATGAAGGCAGTATTTGAAAATAAAGAACAGGAGATTCTGGTAAAGCAAATCAAAGGATTTCTGGACTTTTCATCGGCATATCATGATCATATTGAGATGATTTTGGTTCTTGAAGGCAGTATTTATGCCTCTATCGGCGGAAAAGACCATGTTCTGAAGCCGGGCCAAATGAGCATCTGCTTTCCCTATCAGATCCACAGCTACGAAAAAGCGCCGGATGCGCAGGTCTTACTGGCATTGTTTCCGTCCAGGGCGGCGGGCATGTTTACAGAGACTGTTTTAAAAATGCGGCCGCAAGATCCTTATATTCAGCCTGCGCCGCATATTGTGACGCTGCTACAAAGATTGCTGGTACAAAGCAACCAAACCGGAGCGCAGGCAAAAGCGCTGACCAATGTATATATCAGCGCAATCGTAGGGGAGCTTTTGCAGCAAATGCCCATGGAACCGGTAGGAGAGATGGATACCAATGCTATTCAAAAGCTGCTAAGTTATTGCCAAAACCACTATCGGGAGAACATATCCGTTGCCAGCGCGTCTCAGGCGGTGCATATCAGCGAACGCTATATCACAAAAATATTTTCCACCCAACAAGGGTGCGTATTCCGTAAATACATTAATCGTTTGCGGATCATGGATGTGAAAAGGCTTCTGCAGGAGACAGACCGAACGGTTACGGATATTATGCTGACATGTGGTTTTAACAACCAAAGTACCTTTAACCGGGTTTTTTACGAACAGACCGGCATGTCACCCCGGGAATACCGCAAGCAGGGAAAAGAGAAAGCGCAAAAGTCGGCTGCGGTTTTTATGGAAACACTTTTCTGAATGAGGATTTTGTGATAAAATCACAGAAAGGGCAAAAACTATCGGTTATAATCAGCTTACAAAATAAAAAGGAGGACAAAACAATGTCTGTTATTGCTGTAAATAAAAATAATTTTGAGCAGGAAGTTCTGCAATCCGACAAGCCGGTGCTGGTAGACTTTTGGGCAAGCTGGTGCGGTCCTTGCCGCATGATTGCTCCCACAGTGGAAGAAATCGCCCAGGAGAGGGAGGATATTAAGGTGGTCAAGATCAATGTAGACGAAGAGCCGGAGCTGGCTACCCGCTACCAGATCATGAGTATTCCCACACTGCTGGTGATCGAAAACGGAGAAGTGATCAAACAATCCCTGGGTGTAAAGCCCAAGCACCAGATTCTGGAAATGTTCTAAATACAAAGAAAATGCGCCCGGAACGTAAGTTCCGGGCACATCCTTTGTTATTCACTTTCAGAGAACATGTCCTTGCCTACAGAGCAAAGAGGGCATTCAAAATCCTCGGGAACATCCTCCCATTTGGTGCCGGGTGCAATACCACCTTCCGGGTAGCCCTGTTCCTCGTCATATTCCCAGCCGCAAACGTCACAAATATACTTCATAATAATACCTCCCAATATTTAATCGTTATACAATCGGTGAAAAGTCTGCTGCGCCGTGCTTGCACAAGGGGCAGACAATATCGTCGGGCAGTGTTTCGCCCTCATAGACCCAGCCGCAGATGTTGCAAACGTAACCCTTTTTACCCTCTGTTTCCGGTTGGGGTTTGACACTGTTTTGATAGTATGTGTAAGTCATAGTCTCTTTATCAGACATGACCCGGGCTTCGGTTACAGAGCAGATAAACATGCCATGGGTATCCAGGTCCACATATTCGTCTACCTTCAGACTGATGAAGGAGTTGATATACATGGGCAGAAAACGCAGACCGTTATCGCTGCGCAGCTCCTCTACACCCACGAACTTATCCACTGTTCTGCCACTTTGGAAACCGTAATTCTGGAACAAAGAGAAGGGGGCGGAAACATCCAGACAGTTCACATTCATAATGCCGGACTGCTTGATCACATGGTGGGAATAATTTTGCTTGTTAATGGTAACGGCAATCCGGTTGGGAATGTTGGTTACCTGGGATACGGTGTTGACAATCAAACCGTTGTCCTTCTGACCGTCGTTGGAAGTGACCACATACAGTCCGTAGCCAATGTTAAACAGCGCGCTTAAATCGTTTTTGTTGGCGGTGGCATCCTGCCGCGCAAGATACTCCTTGCAAAGCTCCTCCGCCATGGTTTCCACCTGTGCCTTGCTGTCGTCGTTGAGGGCGGACAAAATCTTAACGGTGGTGTCAGTGAAGGTGATGTTTTTGGATTTTGCGAACATCTCCTTCATGACTTTGGCTGCCACCGGCGCCCAGGAGCCGTTTTCCATCAAACCGATGGTGCGGTTCTGGTAGTTTCGGTCGGTCAGATGGTGGATAAATTCTTTCATAAAGGGGAAGATATCTGCGTTATAGGTAGTGGTTGCCAGCACCAGCTTGCCGTAACGGAAGGCGTCTTCCACAGCTTCTGCCATATCCGTCCGGGCAAGGTCATGAACAACTACCTTGGGGCAACCCTTTTCCCTTAATTTCTGGGCCAGCAATTCCACGGCAGTTTTGGTGTTGCCGTAAACAGAAGTATAGGCCACAACGATGCCTTCGCTTTCCACCTGGTAGGAAGACCAGATATCATAAAGATTGATGTAGTAACCCAGATTTTCCGTCAGAATCGGTCCGTGGAGGGGGCAAATGGTCTGTATGTCCAGAGTGGCTGCTTTTTTCAGCAGCGCCTGCACCTGCGGGCCGTACTTGCCCACAATGCCGATGTAATAGCGCCGGGCCTCGCAAGCCCAGTCTTCTTCCACGTCCAATGCGCCGAATTTGCCGAAACCGTCGGCAGAGAACAGCACCTTGTCGCAGACATCGTAGGTTACAATGACTTCGGGCCAGTGGACCATAGGCGCAGTGACAAAGGCCAGGGTGTGGTTGCCCAAAGACAGGGTGTCGCCCTCACCAACAACAATGCGGCGATCGGCATAGTCTGTGCCAAAGAAGTTTTGCATCATGGCAAAAGCCTTGGCAGAAGAAACAACGGTGGTTTCCGGATAGAAGGTCAGGAACTTGTCAATATTGGCGGAATGGTCCGGCTCCATGTGCTGGATGACCAGATAATCCGGCTTGCGGCCCTCCAGCGCATTCTGCAGGTTGTCCAGCCACTCGTGGGTGAAGTTCTTGTCCACTGTATCCATGACGGCAATCTTTTCGTCCAGAATCACATAGGAGTTGTAGGATATGCCGTTGGGAACGACATACTGACCTTCAAACAAGTCTACCTGGTGGTCGTTGACACCGATGTATTTAATATCGCTTGTAATAAACATAGTAACCGCTCCTTACTTTTTGATTGTGGTTGTATTATACACATAATTTCAAATAAAGTATAGTGACTTTATCACAGAAAGAAAAAACTTTATTTTTTAGTATAATGTTACAAACCGAAAAAGGAGGCATGTAATATGCGTTTAAAAGACAAAGTAGCAATTATCACCGGTGGTAGCCGCGGCATCGGCTTTGCGACGGCTAAAGCATTTTTAAAGGAGGGCGCAAAGGTAGTCTTAACTGCCAGTTCCGCAGCGACAGCGGAAAAGGCGGTGGAAAAGCTCCGGGAAATATATCCGCAAGCGACCGTAGAAGGGATTCACCCCAACCTTGCTGACCTGCAGGATGTTCGTCAGGCTTTCAAAAAGGTGATCGAGAAATTTGGTGATGTGGACATTTTGGTAAATAATGCCGGGGTTTCTGAAAGCACACCCTTTTCGGACTATACAGAAGAGACTTTTGACAAGGTGATGGATTTGAATGTAAAGGGCGTGTTCAACGCTACCCGGGCTGTCAGCAATCACATGATAAACCGGGGCAGCGGCGTGATTTTGAACACATCTTCCATGGTCAGTATTTCCGGCCAGCCCAGTGGATTTGCGTATCCGGCGTCTAAATTTGCAGTTAATGGCATGACGATATCCCTTGCCCGGGAGTTAGGTCCCAAGGGTATTCGGGTCAATGCAGTTGCTCCCGGCATCACAGAAACGGATATGATGAAAGCGGTTCCCGAAGAGATCATTGCGCCCATGATCCAGCGTATTCCGTTGCGTCGGTTGGGTCAGCCGGAGGACATTGCCAACGCCTTTGTATTTCTGGCATCGGAGGAAGCGTCCTATATTACCGGCGTGATTTTAAGCGTAGACGGCATGGCCAGAAGCTAGAATTAATGCCCAAGCCATTAGGCTTGGGCATTAATTTTATATGTCTTGCAAAGCTTCCAGCTTTTTTCTGTCTATGATTTCTATTGCGCCCCGGGTCAGCTTGACCATGCCTTCGTTTTGAAAGTAGCGGAGCATCCGGGTAACCACTTCCCGGGCAGTACCCATGTGATTGGCAATTTTTTCGTGGGTAATATACAGACTGTTGCTGCCCTCGATAGACAGCTCCTCCAACAAGAATGCTGCCAGACGCTTATCAAAGCTTTTCCACATAATTTGCTCCATCAGCCACATCAGTTCGGAGAAATTACCGCTTATCAGGCTGTTGGCAAAGGTGGAAACCGCCAAGGATTCGTCTACCAGATTCTTAAACAAGCAGGCAGGGATGCTCCAAAACCGGGTGTCTTTTTCTGCTTCGATCATCACATTGAATTGCATATCCGGCATGACGCAGGAGGCGCTCAATAGGCTCACATCATATTCAAATAGCCGACTGATGGTGATTTCCCGACCGTCTTCAGAAAGTATGTACGCCCGAAGCTGACCGGAGCGCACCATCACAAGACCCAAGCATTGGGCGCTGCTGTCATGAATGTGCGTTCCTTTGCTGACAGTTCTGTATTCTATCACGTCAGCAATCCGTTCCTGCTGTTGGGCAGTAAGCTTGTCCCAAAAAGGAAGATATTCAGCAAATTCCATACCAAAGCCTCCTGTTTTCTGACAATAGTATAGTGGTATTTGCAGATTTTGTCAATAAATCAAGCCACCCTTAGGTGGCTTGAAACTGTTTATTTTGCAGTGTTTGCTTTTTTGTGTTTCATCAGTTTGTGAATCAAAACCCAAAGGAAATAGAGCGCCAAAAGCACTGCTGTTACAATCAGGAAGATCATACCAACAAACCAAAGCTTGTCCAGCAAAAGATTTAAATAAGATGTCAGTAGCGTCCGCAGCGCTGATTCATCAATGGGCAACCGGGCAACCAGGGAATAGTGCTTTGCCAGACCTACAGCGCCCATCAAAAGCAACGCGTTGGTAGCAGTTGCGATGGTAGCAAAATATAGTGTGTTCTTACGTTTGCGCTGAATGAAAAACAAGAATACTGTAAGCAGCAAGCTAAAGCCAAAGGCAAGAAGCGCGCCCGGCTTCATATATTTGCCCACATTGTAAACGGTTTTCAAGATTTTAGGCACTACGGGGATGTTAATTGCTTGTGTGTAGGCCTGCATGCAGGCATTCAACAACTCGGAAATATTTCCTTCCAGTTCTTCGTTGGGCTCTGCGTCACCAAGCTGACCGGCCACATATTCCCGCACCTTCTCGTCCAGTTGCGCGCGAAGGGCATCAGTGTCCACATGAGGCGTGCCGGTGTAGGAAGCCTCGATGTAGGCAAGAACGTCTTTGTGAACCTTTTCCGGCGTCAGCACGGCCAGGATAGGTTCCGGCTCTGCAACACCGCTAATGGCTAAATAATTCTCCCAGGAGTATTGGATCTGTTCATAGAGCTCCTGGGTATAACCGCTGGATGCGCTGGTATCGAGCAATGTTTCCGGATTGCATACCACAAAGTGTCCGTACGCACACAAACTGCCCGCCAACAATAATATAGCCAGAAACAAAGACAGAATTGTGCTAAAAACGGTGGATAAAATCTGTTTTTTCATGACTGTCCACCTCTGTCAACGATCATAGGACCGGATACATAATCTGCGCAGACAAAGAAACGCTTTTTCACGCTGCCCAGCGCTGTTTGCTGGTAATAGCAGGTATACATGACGATGTTTTCGTCTTCCCGGGAAAGGTCATAAATACTGTCATCCGTTGCGCTGTGTACGCCAACGTATTTCACTTCATAGGTGTAGACACCGTAAGTTGTACGAATTTGCACCAAATTGCCAGGCTTTACTTTATGAAGATTTTTAAACTGACGGGTAACGTGGGCGCAAATCATTGTGGTGCCGCCGTAGCCGATAATGGAACTGCCGATGTACTGACCGGCACCCTTACTCATGGCCGTTTCTGTGTCACCAAAAACCAGAGGGCAGAGAATATCTGCATCAGGAACGGATATTTCTCCGTAGACTTTCTCGTAGGTGGGGAACTCTACTTCGGAAATATCGACGTATTCTTCATCACTGACAATGTTTTCTTTCAACAAGGAAGATTCCAGTTGTTCAGAAACACTATCGTCCGGCACAGGGTTCATCAACAAAACACTTCCGTAGCCGACTATATCACCAACAGTTGCGTTGGCAATCAGCAGTAAAATACCGCAAATAACCGCGCAAAAAGCAAATGGGGCTACAATTAGCCCCATTAACTTTCCGATTATTTTACACAAATACCGAGGCTTATTCATATGCTTCATACAGAAAACAGGCCGTTCTTTTTAGAAACAACAAACATAGCAGCCGCGCCAATGGACAAAACTGCAACAACGGCAGTAATGATCGTGCCGGCAGTTACAGGAAAATCTTCACCGGTGGTCTTAATGATGGGAGAAGATTCAAAAACAGGGTTTTTGCTGTTTGTGGGCGTGATGACAACCTGCTTGTCTTTCGAATCATAATTCATCTTCAGCTCAACTTCTGCGCAAGCCTCTTTGCCCAGCGCCAGAATTTCTTCGCGAGCAGACTGGCTCAGATCAGACAGCTCAAATTTTCCACTTTCAGAGCCCTGAGCATCGCCCTCTTTTTTAACGACTGCCATACCTTGATCAATGTAGGCTAAAAGGGTGTTCATTTGCTCTTCGGTAAGATCGCAATCGCCGGCAAAGTAGTTTCTGCTGGAGTTGATATATTCTGCAGAAACAGAGAATTCCCAGCCGCTTTCACCGGAAATATAGCAAGCATTCAACTTATCCAGAACTCTTTGCTCATATTCATTGATGCCGGTAGCTGCAAAAGCATTCAGCGGCAACATAGCAATCACGAAAAGTAAGCATACTAACTTTTTCATAACGTGACCTCCAAAATACATAATACTTCCAACTATAATATAGTTTGGTTCATTATAATATAGAATCCATAATCTGTCAACGCGTTTTTGAGGATAAGAGCTGGCATTTTCTGGTAAGCGTACTGGCGAAAGTGCCTTATCTTATCCTAAAAAGCAGGGGTGTTTACCCATATCCCCCTGCTGGTAAACGCAGCTTGCCACCGCGCGTAACAACCTTCTTGCTTTTGTGTTGCTTACTTACTACTTTGCAAAATAACCACATTTTGCCACCAACATGACTCGAAACAGAACAGCCGCCTCCATCATCACGGAGGCGGCTGCTTTTAACTGTTCGACATATTGGAATTTGTTTAATTATCTGTCTGTATCCAATTCACTAATACGGCATCTTCTGCGGCAAAGTAATCATTCATGTTACTGCTGAGACCTGCCGCTTTCCATGCCTGGTCAAAGGTAATTTCAACATTGCTCAAATATGTAAAGGTTGAAGCTGTCTTGGCATTTGGCATGGTACCCTTAATTTCCAACCTGTATTTGTATGTGTGCCCGTCATACTCCCATGTACCATCGCTCAATTTATAGTAGGTTCTAAAATTGCCTTCAATGGTTTCGGTGTGTTCGGGTGGCCACTTGCCACAACCAACTAAACCAAACACACAAACAACGGCTAAAACTAACGCCATCAACTTCTTCATATAATCACACTCCTTTGTCAAATTCAAGCTTGTCGAATTGACTAATTGATTATACTTTCATACCACACTGTAGTCAAGATTTTCTCTGAATTACCGCTACCCGCCCTTGCTTGCAAATGCAGCCAAAATAGAGGTGGGGGGGTGCCCATTTTGTCGGTGTTTGCGACCCTGCTCAAAAGCCGATTTTTCGGTTTCTATGTTAATGGTGTAACTCTTGCCGACGAGAAAAGCCTCCCCTTACATAAGGGGGGGCTTTTGTGCTACAATACCCTCAAAGAAAGTGAGGATTTTTTAAGACGAAAATTCTTTTTGTTTGTCATGGCAGGATTTCCCCGAATCCTGAAAAGTCCTTGTGCCTCTAAGGAAATTCTTTTTCCAAAATGACTTTTAACCAATGGTTTACCAACGAAACCGGAGAGCCAAACTTGCAGCAAATATACAAACACCTGTCCGCGGCAGATTCTCCATAGGACAGGTGTTTTATGATCAGTATGCGATTCTAAAAAACAAATAAGCCTTAATAGATCCGTTTTCTATCACGGTCTACCCCAAGGGAAATTGCCGGGATAGCCTTGCTGGGTCTGCTGCTGTTCCTGCTGCTCGTCCAGCGCAGATTGAATCTGTTCGCCAACATCCACAGTGATTTCCAGGGTTTCACCCTGGCGGTAGATGGAGAAAACGATCTGCCGGCCTACGGAAGCGGAAGCCACAAAGCTGACCAATTCGGTACTGGTCATAGCCTTACCGTCCACAGCGGTGATCACATCACCTCTTTGCAGACCTGCCTTGGCGGCAGGACCGTTCTCTGTAACAGACTGAACGGCTGTACCGGCAGGGATACCATAGGCTTGGGTTTCAGCGGATACATCCAGGACGCTGATGCCGATGTAAGGCTTGGAAATGTATCCCTTTTCAATGATAGACTCCACGATGTTCATAATGGAATTGATGGGAATCGCAAAGCCAATATTGTCAATGGATGCACCGCTGCTGGAAGAAGAGCCATACTTGGCATTGGTAACACCGATGACCTCGCCGTACAGATTGAACAGCGCACCGCCGGAGTTGCCGGAATTAATAGCGCAGTCTGTCTGCAGCAGATTCATAGAAACATTATTGGAAAAAGTCACTTCCCGGTCTTTGGCACTGATAGCGCCGGAGGTCAGCGTGAAGGTCAGTTCGCCCAGAGGGTTGCCAATGGCAACCACGCTGTCGCCCACATTCAGATTGTCGGAATCGCCCAAAATCACGGGAGCCAAGCCTTCCGCGTCGATTTTCAGCACCGCAATATCGTTGCTCTCGTCGTAACCGATCAAGGTGGCATCGAAGCTGTCGCCAATGTACATGGACACAGAAATATGGCTTGAATCCTCAATTACATGGAAGTTGGTCAGAATATAGCCGTCATCGGAAATGATGAAACCGGAGCCGGAAGCAGCGGAGGTGGACTGGTACCCCCAGTAGTTGGTGGTCACAGACGTGGTGATGCCCACGGTGGAATTCACATTGGCGGCATAGACCTGGGCCGGGGTCATCAGCTTACCGGTGTCTACTTCCACTGTTTCAATCACAGAGTTTTCCCGAACGCCCTGCATGATATAGGAAATGTCCTGCTCGGGAAGTTCGGGTACTTCTTCTGCCTGGAGGCGCTGCATCAGCAGTACACCGCCCACGCCCATAGCACCGCTGAGCAGGCAGCAGCACAGCACAAGAATGAGCGTTAACAAAAGCGGCTGTTTCTTCTTTTCCTTCTTAGACTGGGGAACATACCGGTATTCAGAAGGAGTACTGGGCGTACTTGCATAATAAGTGTAAGGATCTTCTTGGTTGGGATTTCCCGGGTTGGATATTACTTCGTAATGCGCATCCTCCCGGGGCAGTTCATTAGGATTTTCGTATTCATTCATAGGATTTGTCTCCTTTTTGTGTTCTGGAAAGAGCGTAACACAGCCACCTTAAGCATGGCTGAAAAAACCAAAGGTATCTGTAAATTAACTGTAAATAGCAATTTCTTCAGCTTTCCTTAAGGTAAAAATCGTATTATAATGGAAAATAGTACCGATGGAGGGTGTCACTATGAAGATTTTGGTGATAGAGGACGAAAAACTGCTGGCAGATTCCATTAAGGAAATGCTGGAACGGAAAGGCTTTCAGGTAGAAGCGGTCTATGACGGTGAAACCGGAAAGGAATACGCTGAGCTTGGCATTTATGATTTGCTGATTTTGGATGTGATGATGCCCAAGATGGACGGCTACGAGGTAGCACGGCAGGTACGGATGCATCGCTGCAACACCCCAATTTTGATGCTCACCGCTAAGTCGGATGTAGCTGACCGGATCGCCGGTCTCAATGCCGGTGCTGACTATTACTTAACCAAGCCCTTTGACTCCGGCGAATTGCTGGCCAGCATCAACGCTCTGCTTCGGCGGCAGGCAGGTCAAGTCAATGAGATGGTGTTCGGCAATACAGCGCTGGATCTTGAAACCGGCGTGCTGATGGCGGGTGGAAAAACCGTCCGTCTGTCTGCCAAGGAATTTGATGTAATGCGACTTCTTCTACAAGCCGGAAAGCGTAACCTGTCCAAATCTGCAATTCTCTCCCACATTTGGGGACTGGAATCCAACGCAGTTGAGAACCATGTGGAGGTCTATGTAGCGATCCTGCGAAAGAAGCTCAGCAGTATCGGCTCTGATGTGAAAATCGTTTCTATCCGTGGCCTCGGCTACCATTTGGAGGTGAAGGACGCTTGATCAAGAAACTTCGTATTAAGTTTGTCTGCATCGTGATGGCCATCGCTATGCTGATGGTTGGCGGTATCTTGGGTGTGGTGATCCACTTTACCGGAACCAGCATGGAAATGCAAAGTCTCAGCATGATGCGTACCATTGTAGCATCGCCTTTTCAGCAGGGTACGCCGGGCAAGCCTATGGACGATGAAGTGCGCCTGCCCTTCTTTACGGTTCAGATCAGCAGCCGGGGCGAGCTGATCACCGCAGGCGGTGGATACTTCGATTTGACCGACCGGGAATACTTGCAGCAGATCGTGAACCTTGTTCTCAGTACAGATCAGGAATCCGGCGAATTAAAAGAATATGACCTGCGGTATTTGGTGGCAATGTCCCCTGCCGGTCTTTCCATTGTGTTTGCGGATACGGCCACGGAAGAAGCTACCATCAGAAGCATGGTCTATAGTTGTATGTTCATCTTTGTTGCGGCGATGCTGGTGTTTTTAGGTATCAGCATTCTGCTTTCCCGGTGGGCGATCAAACCGGTGGCTGTAGCCTGGGATCAGCAGCGGCAGTTTGTGGCAGATGCTTCCCACGAACTAAAAACACCCCTTGCGGTCATTATGGCGAACGCGGAACTGATGCAAAATGAAGAAACCCCGGAGGAGGATAAAAAGAAGTTCTCCCAGAACATCCTGTCCACAACCTACCAAATGCGTAGCCTTGTAGAAAATATGCTGGAAATGGCGCGGGTGGATAACGGAACCGTCAAGATGAATTTTGTGCCCCTGGATATGAGTGAACTGATCAGCAATGCAGTACTCAGCTTCCAGCTTCTCTATGAAGAAAAAGGAATGGGTCTGCGCTATGCCATCGCTGAAGGAATTTCTGTGGATGGCAGTGAGCAGCATCTGTATCAGGTGATGGATGTGCTGCTGGACAATGCTTTGAAATACAGCACTCCGGGCAGTATGGTCAGTGTGGATTTGGTGAGCCACGGAAAAACTTGCGTGTTATCTGTGGCCAGCCCCGGCGAACCGATCTCCAAAGAGGATCTGAAGAACATCTTTAAGCGGTTCTACCGGGCGGATAAAGCACGAGCCATGAACGGAAGCTACGGCCTGGGTCTTAGCATAGCGGAATCTATCGTGGAAGCCCACAAGGGTAAAATCTGGGCAGAAAGTAAAAGCGGCTATAACATCTTTTATGTACAAATTCCGACAAATAACTAAGTATAATGTGGCAGGATGACACTCCTGCCACATTTTTTGTTCAAAAATTATTTACAACCGATACCCGCTTTTTTCAGTTACACACAAGCTTTCCTTTGTAAACTGTGTACTATAACCAATTTGGCGACTCACGAAAGGAGCTTATTCAATGGCAAAAAAGGATAAACGGACGGATGCACCCAGTGTGCAAAGGGACGATGCTCTGTTTGAAACACTGGGTAAAAACAAATCAGACAATCACGAAGGGTGATATTCTGGCAACTGTGGATATGGCATCTGTGATCAGCGCAATGGCAGACCTGCAAACTAAAAACCACAGCAATTGGTTAGCAAACAAGCCCGAATAGTAATCTCCCCAATCGGGTGGCCGTAGGGCAGGGGTTTACTCCTGTGGAAAATTGTGCTACAATATCCCCAACGAAAGCGAGGGTTTTCTATGCACAAGGTTTTATTTGTTTGCCACGGGAATATTTGTCGCAGTCCTATGGCAAAGTTTGTTTTTCAGGATATGGCCGAAAGAGCCGGGGCAGGGCATTTATTCCAGGTGGACTCGGTGGCGGTGAGTCGGGAGGAGCTGGGAAATCCGGTGTATCCACCGGCAAGACGGGAACTTAACCGCCACGGTATCAGCTGTGACGGACACCGCGCCCGGCAGATCACCCAGAGGGATGTGGATGCCTACGAGCATATTTACTATATGGACAGCAACAATCTGCGGTACTTAAACAAAATGTTTCCCGGGGAGAAGAAGTTCAAGTCCTTTCTTTCCCGGGATGTGGCTGACCCCTGGTATTTCGGTAACTTTGACCGGACTTGGGAGGATATCTGCGAAGGCTGCCGGCGGATTTTGGAGGAACTGACATGATAGACATACAGAAATTGGAGGAGCAGCTGGCAGAGCTTCCTCTTTATGCGTATTTCTTTATCAAACCGGAGCAGCTGGAGTATTCTGACCGGATCCGCTGGATCTGCGAGCACGAATGCCCCCGGTATGGAAAAACGTGGGCCTGCCCTCCGGGTGTTGGAACAGTGGAGCAGTGCAGGCAAAGGTGCTGCAGCTATCGGCACTGCCTTGTGATGGGTACGATCACAGAAACGGCTGATATTTCCGACTTGGAAGAAACTCTGTCTACCCGTCCTGCCCATGAGGCCGTTACCAATCAGGTAGCCGCGCTTTTGCGGCAGCAGGGGGTAGACCCCTATATTCTTTCTACGGAGGCCTGCGCCGAATGTGAGCATTGCGCCATTTTAGACGGACAGCCCTGCAGAAAACCGGAGAGAATGCACCCCTGTGTGGAAAGTCACGGTATTAATGTGATCCCCGTTCTGGAGGAGCACGGACTGGAATTTCAGTACGGAGATGACGTTGTCACATGGTATTCATTACTGTTTTATAACGACTGAAAAAGCGGTTGCATTGCGACCGCTTTTTCAATTGGAAATAGACGGAAAAAAGGTCTTTTATTCTTGGCAATTATGTGTTATGATTATAATGTATTATTATGTGCCTACGAGGGAGAAGTTATGATCACAGTAAGTAATTTAGGAATGCAATTTGGTGGCCAATGGCTGTTCCAGCATGTGGATTTGCAGTTTTTGCCCGGTAACTGCTATGGTATTATTGGCGCCAACGGCGCAGGCAAGTCTACCTTTTTGCGGATGCTTACCGGAGAGCTGGAGTCTACTACCGGTGAGATTCATATTGACCCGGAAAAGCGGGTCTCTGTTTTGAAGCAGAATCAGAACGCCTACGACGAATTCACCGTTATGGATACCGTTATTATGGGCAACCAGCGTCTGTATGACGTGATGAAAGAAAAGGATGCTATTTACGAAAAGGCCGACTTTTCCGATGAGGACGGCATCCGCGCATCAGAACTGGAGATGGAATTTGCGGAAATGGACGGCTGGGAAGCAGAGTCTGACGCGTCCCGCTTGCTTCAGGGTTTGGGCATCGGCACAGAGCTGCATTATGACATCATGGGTGCCATCGACCCCCGACTGAAGGTGAAGGTGCTGCTGGCGCAAGCTTTGTTCGGCAACCCTGACATCGTTATGCTGGATGAGCCTACCAACAACCTGGATATTGAAGCCATCAACTGGCTGGAAGACTTTTTGCTGGATTTCCCCGGCATGGTCATTGCTGTTTCCCACGACCGTCACTTTTTGAATACGGTCTGTACCCACACTGTGGACATCGACTACGGTAAGATCAAGATGTATGTGGGCAACTACGATTTCTGGTACGAATCTTCCCAGATGGTGCAGGCGATGATCCGCAACAAGAACAAGAAAAACCAAGAGAAGATCGAAGAACTGCAGCTATTTATTCAGCGCTTCTCTGCCAATAAGTCCAAGGCGAAACAGGCAACTGCCCGGCGTAAATTGCTGGACAAGCTGACCGTTGAGGAAATGCCCTGTTCCACCCGCCGATATCCCTTCGTTGGCTTTATGCCTGAACGGGAACTGGGTAAGGACATTTTGACGGTTAACGATGTTTCTGTCACGGTTGACGGCGAAAAGCTGCTGGACAAGGTTTACTTCTCCGTGGGCAGAAACGATAAGATTGCATTTGTTGGTGAAAATGAACTGGCGCAGACTGCGCTGTTTAAAATACTCATGGGCGAGCTTGAACCGGATGAGGGCAGTATCAAGTGGGGTATTTCCACCATCCGCAGCTACCTGCCCAAGGATAATTCAGAATACTTTGACGGCAATACGGAACAACTGGTCGATTGGCTGCGGCAGTACTCCGTAAAGAAAGACGATGTGTATCTGCGTGGTTTTCTGGGAAGAATGCTGTTTTCCAATGAGGATGTATTCAAGCAGGTAAACGTTCTTTCCGGTGGTGAGAAGGTGCGCTGCATGCTTTCTAAAATGATGCTTTCCGGCGCGAATGTGGTGCTGCTGGACCAGCCTACCAACCATCTGGACATGGAGTCCATTCAAGCGGTGAACAAGGGACTGGAAGCTTTTAATGGCGTCGTTTTGTTGGCATCCCACGACCACGAAATGTTGACTTCCACCTGTAACCGTGTGATTGCTTTCCAGCCTGACGGTACGATTATTGACCGCTACGGCACTTACGACGATTATCTGGAATGGATGGCGCAGAATAAGAACTAAACAATTCCTATAGGCAGGAGAATTACAATATGGAAAAGATATTGGATAGTATTTCGAGGAAAATGCAGCAGGCGTTTACGGATGCCGGCTACGATGCCCAGTACGGCAAGGTAACCGTTTCCAACCGCCCGGACTTGTGTGAATATCAGTGTAACGGCGCATTGGCGGCAGCAAAGCAATATAAGTGCGCGCCTATTCAAATTGCCAATGCAGTGGCGGAAAAACTGCCCGCAGAGGATTTCTCCATGATTGAGGCAGTGATGCCCGGTTTTATCAATTTGAAATTGAGCGATGCTTTCTTGCAGCAGTATCTGGAGACCATGCGCACAGCGGAAGCTTTTGGCGTAGAAAAGATCGGCCAAGGCAAGACCATTGTTGTTGACTATGGCGGACCGAATGTTGCCAAGCCTTTGCATATTGGCCATTTGCGCTCTGCCATTATCGGCGAAAGCTTGAAGCGACTGTATAAGTTCTTTGGATTTAACACTGTTGGTGACATTCATTTGGGCGACTGGGGTCTGCAGATGGGTCTGATTATCGCCCAGCTGCAGGAATGCCAGCCGGAGCTGTGCTATTTTGACCCGGATTATACCGGGGAATATCCGGAGCAGCCACCCTTTACCATTTCCCAGCTGGAGGAGATTTATCCTGCCGCTGCCGCCAAGAAAAAGGTGGACGAGGACTTCGCAGAAAAGGCCCACACCGCAACTTTTCAGCTGCAAAACGGCCGTCCCGGCTACCGGGCCTTGTGGAAGCATATCATGAACGTGTCTTTGGCGGACATGCGCAAGATTTATAAGGACCTGGATGTGCATTTTGAGTCCTGGCTGGGCGAAAGCGATGCCGACCCCTATATCCCCAACATGATTGCGGATATGAAGAAGAAGGGCTTTGCTGTGCAATCCGAGGGCGCGTGGGTTGTTCCTGTTGCGGAAGAAACGGACAAAAAGGAAGTACCCCCCTGCATTTTGGTAAAATCCGACGGCTCTGCTATTTATGCCACTACGGACCTCGCAACCATGATACAGAGAATGGAAGATTTCCGGCCGGATAAAATGCTTTACATCACCGACAAACGGCAGGGTCTGCACTTTGAGCAGGTGTTCCGGGCAGCAAAGAAATGCGGTATTGTGCCGGATACTACCGAACTGGAGCACCTTGGGTTTGGCACTATGAACGGCAAAGACGGCAAGCCTTTCAAGACCAGAGATGGCGGCGTTATGCGTCTGGAAATGTTGATTAAAGATATGACCGATTTTGTCCGGGAAAAGGTGGTGGAAAACCAGATTGTAGCGCAGGATGCGGTGGAGCAGACCACCAAGCAAATTGCTATGGCGGCGCTGAAGTACGGCGACCTTTCCAACCAACCTACCAAGGACTACATCTTCGATATGGACCGCTTTGCGGCCTTTGAGGGTAACACCGGCCCATATATTCTGTATACCATTGTGCGTATCAAGAGTATTTTGTCCCGGTACGGCGCTTGGGAAAACCTGCCCATCGCCCCGGCGGCGAATGCATATGCCAAGGACTTAATGCTGGCAATTACCAAGTTGTCACCCAATTTGGAGAATGCCCTGCGCACATCTTCTCCCAACGTGATTTGCGCGTATATTTACGAGCTGGCAGGCTGCGTCAACAAGTTCTATCACGAAACGCGGATTTTATCCGAAGAGGACAAAGGACTGCAGGCAGGCTATATTGCGCTGATTGCGCTGGCAAAGCGTATTTTGGAGCAATGCATTGATTTGCTTGGTTTTACTGCCCCGGAAAAAATGTAAAATTTCGCCCCTGACTTTGTGGTCAGGGGCGGTTTTTATTGTGCGCCGGAGATATCCAAAAGGTCCAAAACAGCTTGTCCCCGCTGGGTTAGCCACATGCATCCGTGAAGAGGGCAGTCTGCATAGGCAGACATATCCGCTCCGGGCAGCGGCTTGCTGTAGTCCAGACAAATGAGGGACTTCTTTTCCAGACATTGTAAAATCAAGCTGTATTGTTCTTTGGAATTTTGCGTATCTTCCAAATAGACGGGTGTATCGTCATCTGCTCGGCGGGCAACCGGAAGAAAAGGAAACTGCCCCAAAGTGTAAAGCATATCGATTTCACCTTGGGTAAGTTCCAATTCCTTGGCGCAACCGCCACAGTTGCCGCAATCACCTTGACAGCAGTGTTCCATATGGAGTTTCCTTTCGTTAGGAAATTTCAATCAGGGTATATTCCCGGCTGCCAAGGCCTAAATCGGCGGCAGCTTCAATGGTGCGGACACCATTGCGGCTTTCGATCCGCTCAATCAGGTGATCCTTGCCCGGGTCGTTAGAATTATAGACCAAATCCAGACAGGCCTGGTCGATGGCCACCGGGTCGGTGGAAATCAGCACACCAATGTCGCCCATGCAGGGATCTTCTGCAACGGAGCAGCAGTCGCAATCCACACTCATATTCTTCATCACATTGATGTAGACGATTCTTCCGTCAAAGTGTCGGATCACAGAGCTGGCGGCATCTGCCATCGCTTCCTTGAAATGATCGCCGTCTGCGGACCAGAAATTGTCCGGGTCGCCTACGCCGTGGATATACTTTTTGCCGTAGCCGGAGGCAAAGCCAATGGCCAGCTGTTTCAGCGCGCCGCCATAGCCGCCCATGGGATGCCCCTTGAAGTGGGAAAGCACCAGACAGCTGTCGTATTTGGTGATGTTTTTGCCCACAAAGTTCTTTTGAATGCGTTTACCCCCGGGTACGTCCAGAACCAAATCCGGGCCTTCTGCGTCCAAAAGGTCGGTAGGGAAGGCATCGGACCATCCATGGTTTTTCAGCGTCTGCAGGTGATGCTGTGTAGTATCCCGACCACCTTTATAGGCGGTGTTGCACTCAACTACCGTGCCGCCGACATGGTCAATTACCGGTTTCCAAAATTCCGGCTTTAAGAAGTTTTGATTGCCCGGCTCGCCGGAGTGGACTTTGATGGCCACATTGCCGGGAAGGACCTTCCCCAGCTTTTCAAACAGCGCCAAAACAGACGCCGGAGTAATGCGCTTGGAAAAATAAACTGTAGACATAATCATCCCTGCCCTTCTTTCCTTTATTATACCCAAAAGAAGAAACATTTGCAACAAAAATATGGGATAAGCTGCCTGCTTGGCTTGTAAACTATAGTAGGAGGGATGAATATGAAAATTGACTGGAAAAAACTGCTGATTTGTTTGGGCATTCCCTTGGCAGTGGGTGGCCTGTCGTCACTCATCAGCGGCGGGGGAATGGGGGATTACCGGGTGCTGCAGCAGCCGCCCCTTTCACCGCCGGGATGGGTGTTTCCGGTGGTATGGACGCTGCTTTACCTGCTTATGGGGTACGCCAGCTATCTGATTCTGATTTCCGGGAAGGACCCGGAGGAAATTCGCACGGCACTGAAGCTCTATGGAGCGCAGCTGATACTCAATTTTGTTTGGCCAATTGTATTTTTTGGATTGCAGTGGCGGCTGGTGGCGTTTTTTGTACTGATCGCGCTGTGGGTCATGATTTATTTGACTATCCGGGCTTTTTCCAAAATTGACGAGAAGGCAGGAGATTTGCTGCTACCCTATATCCTTTGGGTAACCTTTGCGGGGTATCTGAATTTAGGCGTGTATTTTTTAAATCGCAGCTAGTTGAAAAAACTGGAAAATCGTGGTATAATAATTTTAAATTTATACTAAGGAGGAAACAACAATGGCAAATAAATACGCAGGCACCCAGACCGAAAAGAACCTGATGGCAGCATTCTCCGGTGAGAGTGAAGCCAGAAACAAGTACACCTACTTTGCATCCAAGGCAAAGAAGGAAGGCTTTGAGCAGATCTCTGCGCTGTTTCTGAAGACCGCTGACAATGAAAAGGAACACGCAAAGCTGTGGTTCAAGGAATTAAATGGCATTGGCGATACCGCAGAAAATCTGCTGTCCGCTGCCCAGGGTGAAAACTACGAGTGGACTGATATGTACGCCGGTTTTGCAAAGACCGCAGAGGAAGAAGGCTTCCCCGAGCTGGCAGCCAAGTTCCGTCTGGTGGCGGAAATTGAAAAGCACCACGAGGAGCGCTACCGCGCCCTGCTGAAGAATGTGGAGACCGCAAAGGTCTTTGAAAAGAGTGAGGTCAAGGTTTGGGAGTGCCGTAACTGCGGCCACCTGGTCATCGGCACCAAAGCGCCGGAGATCTGCCCCACCTGCGCCCATCCCCAGAGCTATTTCGAAGTTCACGCAGAAAACTACTAATCAACAACCGCCCTTGGCGAGCAGCCAAGGGCGGTTTCTTCGGCATTTTCTATAGTTTTGCCACTCGGTTTTCAGTGATTCTGCTGAAAATCGACCCATATGACAAGATCTGACAAAACTTCCCTTATGGTACTGATATAATTTTTGGTAGTATATAGGCGAGAAAGTACGAAGGGGGCGAAACCGACGGATTGCTGATGCCACAAATCAATAGATAGAGAGATAATCCGACACACCGAAAACAAACCTATGGTTAAGGAGTATATTTCTATGTTGAAAAATGCAATTCGTTTATGCAGCATTTTGCTGATTATTGCGCTGCTTGTCAATATGATGCCGATGCAGGTGTTTGCTCAAATGTACCAAAGCAACGCATCCGCAACGCAGGACAGCACGGTGCAAACGGCAACCGATACGGCTGCGGAGACTTCCGAAGAGGCAGAGATCGTAGGAGAGGTGGAGGAAAAACGCACAGAGTTTTCCAAGGAGCACATCCTCTCCAACGGCCTGCATATGATGACCTTATATCCCGACGCAGTCCATTATGAAACGGAAAACGGCTGGGAAGAGATCGACAACACACTGAAATTAAGCACAGACGGTACATATACCAACACCGCCGGTGTCTGGCAGGTATCGTTGCCCCAGCAGCTGTCCGGCACAAAGCCGGTCACCATCACAAAGGACGGCTATACCCTTTCCTTTGCGATGGCGGGGCAGCTACGGACCAATGATTTGCAGCTTTCCACCCGGGCAGCCATTGGCACGGAGGAGAAGTTCCACATTTCTGCCGTCCAGGCTGTTTCTGCCCAGATTCAACCGGTGGAAGAGGCGGCGCTCCGGCAGTCTCTGGCGCATCCGGAAACCCTACCGGATAAGCTGACTTCCCGCATTGCCTATAAGAGCGTCTTTGCCAATACAGATGTTCTTTACGATTTAGATTCCAATAAGGTGAAAGAATCTGTGATTCTGCAGAGCTACGACAGTGCGCTGCGGGGATATCGCTATACCCTGCAGGTTGGAACGATGATCCCGGTGCTGGAGGAAGACGGACAGATCACCCTCTACGCCTCGGACAAGCAGACTGTTGTTATGGTAATGCCTGCGCCGTTCCTGGTGGATGATAACAACAGATATAGCTACGATGTGCAGGTGCAGCTTACCGGCAGCGGCAGCAGCTATACCCTGACATATCTGCTTCCCAACGCATGGCTTGCGGACAGCAGCCGTACTTGGCCGGTGGTTTTGGATCCGGTGGTGGAAGCAGATTTTGCCGCTTCCAACATCCAGGACCAGACTGTGGCAGAGGATCATACCTACAGTCATACCTGGGGTATGGGCGAGGTTGGCTATTACGACGGCTATGGCGCAGAACGATTTTTCATCCAGTATGAGACACTGCCTACGCTGACCTCTGCGGATGTGGTTGTCGGTGCAACAATACAGCTTTGTATGGACGGCCACGGTGAAAATACGCCTATGCAAGTCCACAAGGTCAGCGACACCTGGACATCCACCGGCATCACCTGGGCAAACCAGCCTGCCTTTGGTGAATATATTGAAGATTTTGCTGTTTTGGATGAGCCTGGTTATTATAGCTTTACTGTTACAGAGATCGTCCGGGATTGGTATGCTAATAAAAACACCGGTATGGTCTTCCGTTTCAGCGATTCCATTGAAGCGGGCTCAGCGGACAATTGGATCCAGTTCTATTCCTCGGACTACGGTAATTATAAACCGCTGCTGTCCGTTATTTTCCGCAACAACGCAGGTTTGGAAGGCTACTGGGATTACACCACTGCCTCCGCTGGTCGTGCTGGAACAGGTTATGTAAACCAATACACCGGCAACCTGGTGTGGACTCGTGATGACATCGGCTTCGGCGGCAACCGTATGCCGGTTTCCATCAGCCATGTTTACAACGCCAACGAAAGCAAGGATAACCTGTTTGGCATGGGATACGGCTGGCGCACGAACTTTAACCAGCGGGTATACCACTGGGATGACGATAATGCTGTCGGGGACTACTACATCTGGGAAGATGCCGACGGAACAAAGCACTATTTCCTAAATATATCTACCGGAACATACATAGACGAAGACGGCTTGGAGCTGACCCTAAAGACTACCGGCTCCGGCACAAAGAAGTACAGCATTGAAGATAAATACGGTAATATTTCCTACTTTGATACGAACGGCCGCTTGACACAGCAAACGAACAACCAAGCGACCGAGAGCAGCATCACGGTTACCTATACCACCACCAGCGGCCGAAAGATCTCCACAATTACCGATGGTGTGGGACGCAAATACACCTTTACCTACACGGATGACCTTTTGAGCAAGATTGCCTATAAGAGTAAGGGCTCGACAGCGCTTACCTATGTGAATTTTGGATATTCCAGCTCCAATCTGACATCTGTTACAGACAAGGATGGGGAGGTCAGTAGCTATACCTATACGTCAAACCACCTGCTTGCCACAGCAACAGATGTAGACGGCTACAAGCTCAGCTACGCCTACAACACCACTGCAACGGGAAGACCCAACCGCATCAAATCGATTACGGAATATGACGGCTCGGTGTTGGGCAGTGCGCTGACGGTTGATTACGCCCAAAATATGACCACCATTACCGACCACCAGGGCAACCAGGAAGTAATTCAATTTAACAATTGGGGCAACACCATCTCCGCCTACGACAATCAAGGCCGTGCGGTATATTCCCAATTTGCCAGCAACGACCCGAAGGAAAGCGGAAAGGGCAACCAATTGCGCTTGTCCTCCAAAATGCAGAACACCGTAGGTAACCACATTACCAGCAGTAATTTTGACACCGATGTTACCTACAGCAACTCCTCTGCAAAGATCAGCAACAGTATTGCTTCCGGCATAGCCTACTCCGGAAACAAGTCTCTGGAAATCGTTACCAACGAGACGGCGCAGGGCAGCAGACCTTATGTGTACTATTCCTATCACTACATCCCTGTAGGACAGAGCGTTACATACTCCGCCTATCTAAAGACCGGGGCCGTGCCGGCCAACCTCACCATACACGATGGCACCAATGAGGTAGAAGGTGAAGTCCTGCCTGCAAACAGCGACTGGACACGGGTGCAGGTAACCTATACCAACAACGGCACCGAAGAAGTACGGATCATTCCCCGGACCCGTGTTCACGGTGTTGGCACAGTGTATATGGACTGCGTGCAGTTTGAAACTGCCGCATCTGCCAGCCGCTTCAATCTGGTAGGAAACGGCGATTTCCGGAACATCCATTATTGGTCCTCTACTGCCGGTCGGGTAAATGCACCAACCACCGTACCGGCACCAGAGCTGAACGCGAAGAGCTATAAGCTGAACGGCTCGCCTACTGCAACCAAACGCGTCTCCCAAACCATCCCCATCAGTGGCAACGCGGGCGATAGCTATGTGTTGGGCGGTTGGGCAATGGGGCGCTCTGCGCCCTTACGGGACGATAGAAAATTTGGTCTGATCGCCGTGTTTAACAATACGGACGATACTACCACAGAAAAGATATTTAACTTTAACCCCGATGTAAGCACCTGGCAGTATATGTCCAACGCCATCGTAGCAGAAAAGCCGTATGAATCTGTCACCATCCGGATGGTCTTCGACTACAATGTCAACACGGTCTACTTTGACGGCATTCAGCTTTTCAAGGAGACCTTTGGTCAAAGCTATACCTATGATGACGATGGAAACATCACCAGTGTAACAGACCTGCAGAACCAACGGACGGACCATATTTTTGACTCTGATAATCACTTAATCAAAACATTCCTTCCTTCCGGCGCAGAGCTGACCTACACCTATGATGACCACCACAATGTACTCACCGCCACCAGCGCAGAGGGACTGGTCTATCACTTTACTTATGATGCCTATGGCAATAACACCTCCGTTTCTATGACCTCCGGCGGCAAAACGCTGACCAGCACCGCCACCTATACCAGCGACGGCAACCGTCTGGCAAGCACCACCGACGCTTTGGGCAAAACCACCACCTACAGCTACAACTCCAATACCAATGTGCTGGAGTGGGTGAAATACCCGGAAGACACCGAGGCCACCCGGACGGAATACACCTACGATTCAATGTACCGCATCGCCACCGCTGCAGCGGATGTGGATAGCGGCTATAGCCTGAACGCAGCCTATACGTATACCGACGACCAGCTTACCAAGATCACCACCAACTCCACAGCTTATACCTTTACCTACGGTGATTTTGCGCTGCGCAGCGGTATCAAGATCGGCAGCCGGGTATTGGCCAGCTATGCCTATGACGAAAACCAAAACCTGAAAGCTCTTGACTACGGTAATGGTGATAGTGTAAAATATACCTATAACAAGCAAGGTCAGGTAACCCAGCAGACCTACGAGGACGGCACCACCATCACCTACGCCTACGACAACTCCGGTGCGTTGGCAACGGTTACCGATTCTGCCACCGGACGAAAGACCGCATATTACTACGATCTTCTTGACCGTATGATGAAGTATGTGGAAAGCGGTGACGAGTATTCCCACAGCGTAGAGTATACCTACGACGAGCGCAACAATATGTCCAAGATCGTCGAGGTTATTAACGGCACCGAGCGTGATGTTCAGTATGCCTACGACGAAGATAACCGCTTGGAAAGCCTTATCAGCGGCCAGACAGAAAAGAGTAGCACTTATGACGATTTTGGCCGCGTCAACCAACAGCAGACCAAGCACGGCGAAAACACCGTCAAAACCGACAGCTATACCTTTACAGAGCCTTCTGCCGGTACCACCAGCGGCCAGATCGGGCAGCACACCATCCAATCCCAGAACGGCGACCTGAACAAGACCTATAGCTACACCTACGACGATAACGGTAACATTACCGCCATCAACGACGGCACAAATACCGTTACCTATGTCTACGACAGCGCCAATCAGCTGATCCGGGAAAATAACCCGGTAGGTGATTTCACCTATGTATGGACTTACGACAGCGCAGGTAACATCTTAAGCCGCACCCAGTATCCCTACACCACCGGTGAATTGGGAACAGCCACAGAAACCGTCATCTATGCCTACGGCGACAGTACTTGGGGCGATCTGCTGACAGCCTATAACGGACAATCCATTACCTACGATGCTATCGGCAATCCGCTTTCCGATGGCACATGGACCTATACGTGGGAACACGGCAGACGACTGGCAACCATGACCGCTGGGGAAACCATATGGGACTTTGCTTACAATGCTGACGGAATGCGCATCTATCGCAGCAACGGTGCAACCACTTACCGGTATGTTTACAACGGTGATCAGCTCTCCCAGATGGAGATCACCGAGGAAGCCACCGGGCAGAAGAATCTATTGACTTTCTCCTATGATGCCGCCGGTCTGCCTATGACCGTAGATTATGACGGCACGACCTATTACTATGTAACCAACCTGCAAGGGGATGTAATTGCCATTGCCGATGATAGCGGCAATGTGAAGGTGGAATACACCTATGACGCCTGGGGCAACCCCCTGTCCATTTCCGGCAGTATGGCATCCACCCTCGGCATCCATAATCCCCTGCGGTATCGGGGATATGTCTACGATAGTGAAACAAATCTGTACTATCTCCAGAGTCGATATTACGATGCGGAGATTGGGCGGTGGATCAATGCGGATGACTCTGAAATGTTGCTTGAAGATTATGAGGCGATGCTTCAATATAATCTTTTTGCATACTGTTGGAATAATCCGGTTAATATGTATGATCCCGACGGATACTGGACTCTTGCATTAGCAGGAGGCGGTTATTTGGCAACTGCGGGAACGCTTGGTGCTTCAAACATATGGAATCCAGTTGGATGGGTTATTCTTGGAACTGTTGCTGTTGTTGCGGTTGGCGTTACTGTTTATAAATATAGCGAGCACAGAACAACCAAAAACGGCAAAAAGACCAATAAGCACCAAAAAGGAAATGCACGTCGTAAAAGAGATCAAGGTGGGGAGAAAAAGAAGCTTAAGCCCGAGTGGAAAAAGAAAAAGAGGTAGGAGGAATTTTTATGATTAAAAGCATTGAGTATTGTTTTCGAAACAAAGTTATAGCAACTTTTTCTGATGAATCAAACAGACTTTTAGTTGGGTTTGTCGAAAATTATAACGATAGTGAGATATTAATTTCTCATATTTCTCCACGTGGTTGCTATGATGGTTTTGTATTAAAACGCATTGAGGATATTTGCAGAATTGATTATGGTGGAGAATATGAAAAGAAAATAGAACGATTATACCACTTAAAAAGGCAAAAACATAGTTTAATAAACCTAACAGATCCCGAAGAAGAAATATTCTATTCCTTATTAGATTTTGCAAAACAAAGTGACTATATCATTTCGTTGGAACTTGAAGAAACACGAATTTCTGGTTTTGTAAACGGATATGTGGATGACATCATTTATCTTGATGTTGTTAACGATTATGGCACAGAGAATGGAATATCAATCATTAAAGCAACCGAAGTTTTAACTGTTGCTATTGATTCTGATCACGAGCAAGATTTGAAGCTTTTAGCACAGGTGTAGCATAGCACAGGGGACGGTTCTGTGTGTTGACACAGGGCCGTCCTTTTGCTATACTTAAAATGGTGATGAAATATGTCAAGAAAGGCCCGAGAAAAGAGCGAAAGCGGAATTTATCATATTATGCTCCGGGGAATCAATCAGCAGCAGATCTTTGAGGACGCGGAAGACTACGAGAAATTCCTTGATGTTTTAAATGACTGCAAATAGCACAGGGGTCGGTTCTGTGTGTTCGATCGGCAAATAAGCAATAACAAATGCGGGGACAGGGGAGCAATTCTCTTGTCCCCTCCTTTTTCGGTAGCACCACTCTGGCCACCTACGCCTATACCGATGACCAGAATCATTACCTGCAAGCTCTTGACTATAGCACAGGGTAGCACAGGGGACGGTTCTGAATAGCACAGGGGACGGTTCTGTATGTTCGATCGGCAAATAAGCAATAACAAATGCGGGGACAGGGGAGCAATTCTCTTGTCCCCTCCTTTTTCGGTAGCACCACTCTGGCCACCTACGCCTATACCGATGACCAGAATCATTACCTGCAAGCTCTTGACTACGGCAATGGTGATAGTGTAGAATATACTTACAATGATCAAGGGCAGGTAACCCAGCAGACCTATAAATGTATAAACGGGGTTAAGGGGACAAGAGAACCGTCCCCTTGTCCCCTATTATATTAGGCTATTTGGGATATTAATAATGAGTAGGTTAGATTATGAGAAAATGTCACATAAATATAACTTGGGTGCTGATTGCTGCTTTGGTAATCGCAGTGGCTGTGGGTGTTATTTGGACTATAGTATCTTCGCAGTTTCAACCGGAAAAAGAAAAGATAGAAAAACAATTCCTGCAAGACAAAGAAACATTATCTGCTGTTGCTGATTATCTCATTTGCTTGGAGCACCCATTCGTCAGCATTGATAAAACCAGTATTGAAAACGGGGAGATGTTTACAGGTGCAAATACAGGTTATCAAAAAATCGAAAATAAGGCTGTATATGCGTTATTAAAAGAATTATTGAAAAAGTACATAGTTATTGGAAAAAACAATAATACTGTATTCTTTCAAAAATGGAGATTTCTTGAAAAAGACCGGGGGATTGCTGTTGTTATTAACAAAGATGAATATCCATCGATAGAATTCCTCGTCGAATCGGAACCTTTGCCGGAAGCTGGATGGTATTATTACGAAGCGGATTATGAGGAGTATAGAAATCGATAGCACAGAGGGACAGAGGGACAAGGGGACGGTTCTGTTGTCCCTGTCCCACCCTTGTCCCAATTATAGAAAGTAATGGAAAAATAGTGACAGCTTATTCAAATAAGTTTTTTGATGAAACAATCAAAGGATATGTTAAACAATTAGTTGGTTGAGGTGATTGTTGGTGTTTGATAAAGTGAAAAAAACAATTGACGAATGGGACCCCATTGATTTATTGGCTATGCATTGTCCTGATGATGAATATAATGACATTAGTTTTTCAATATCACAAAAGGTTCGAACTACTGTGAATATTGAAGATCTCGCTAATTATATTCATGATTTGTTTGAGCATGAATTTGGCGTTCCAACTTTTGAGAAAACTTTGGATGATTGCAGGATAATTGCGAGAAAAATAATAGAATGATAGGGGACAAGGGGACGGTTCTGTTGTCCCCTAGAATGAGAAACGGTTCTGTGTGTTCCGTCGACAAATGAGCAATTACAAGGGGATAAGGGGACGGTTCTCCTGTCCCCAATGCTCTCAACTGTGCTATATGAGGATATTTCTATACAAATGAGAGCGGCAACAATAGAGAACGCCCGGTGTCGAAAGACACCGGGTTTTTGTGTTATTGAATGTGGGCGTGGTTGGAGATGTGGTCCTCGCAATAGCAGAAATAGCCGTTACACCGGGAGCAGTACCGAAACTCCAAATCCGGGTTGGAGATGTCCGTTCTGCCGCAAATGGTACATTTGTGGGTGTAGGGCGTTTTGGGCGTGGCAACGGATGCTTCGTAAGAGCCGGCAGAGGGGAATGGAATGGGTTTTTGTCCTGCTTTTTTTGGTTTTTTCCGGAATAGCCGGGCAAAATTGGCCTGCCAGGCAGCGGGTATCACATTGCGCACGTCTTTGCCGAAGAACAAAAGATAGTTGGCAATGGCAACCAGCGGGAATAGATTCATGGGGAACGGACCGTAGGTTCCTAAAAATACATCCGCAAGCACCAGCACAAAATCCACCAGCGCAAAAATCCATGCCTTTACCGGGATGATGAACAAAAACAGAAACTGGGCGTTGGGATACAACGTGGCGTAAGACAAAAACAGCGTCATGTTTAAATGATAGGCATCTGCATAACCGCCGAAGATCATGCAGAAAATATCCATCAGTAAAATACCGGTGAGGTAAAACAGATTAAATCGGAAAGTGCCCCACGTGTTTTCAATGGCGCTGCCCAGGGAGTAGTAGCATATCAGGCTGATGGCCATTAAAAGGATGTTGCTTGTTCCGGCACCGTAAACCAGCGGGAAGGTAATCAGCCGCCAAACTTGTCCCTGTAAAATCGCTGTCCGGTTAAAGCACAGAATGTTGTAGAGGGTATAGCTTTGGTCGATCATGCTCATCACATACACAATGGCGCTGGCAATGGACACATAGAGCATCAGATTGGGGATGCCCTTTTCACGGTTGTTGTAGCAAAACCGTTCAAATTGATTGCGTAAATTTTTCAATCGGCTCAACTCCTACGTAAAGTAAACTTATCATAACAGTTTTTTGGGAAATTGTCTACATTGGAATTGTGAACTTTTCTTCCCAAAACGCCAAAAAATCATTGACATTTGGGAAAATTCGGGTAGAATATACACGAACTGCATATTCGCCTTATCAAGAGTGGTGGAGGGAACGGCCCAATGAAACCCGGCAACCTGTTTTTTTAAGGTGCTAAATCCGGCGGCAACGACAGATGAGGATTCGATACACACGCACATCGGGTCTGTCGATGTGCGGTATTTTTATGTAATGAGAGATGATAGATATGGAAAAAAGATTGTTTACTTCTGAATGTGTTACCTGTGGACATCCGGACAAGGTGGCAGATGCCATTTCCGATGCGATTCTGGATGCATGCCTTGCCCAGGACCCCAACTCCCGGGTGGCTTGCGAGGTTATGGTTACTACGGATTTTTGCGTAATTTGCGGCGAGATTACCACCCGGGCCAAGGTGGATTATCCGGCAATTGCCCGGGAAGTGATCCGCACCATTGGCTATGTCCATCCGGAGACCGGCTTCAGCGCTGATACGGTGGAGATCTTCTGCAAGGTACATACCCAGTCCCGGGATATTGCTATGGGTACCAACGATGAAGTGGGCGGCGCGGGAGACCAGGGTATGATGTTTGGAGGCGCTTGCACCCAGACCCCGGAACTGATGCCCCTGCCGGCAGCGTTGTCCCGGGCTCTTTCCAACCGGTTGACCCAGTGCGTCCGCAGTAACGACCTGCTCCGTCCCGACGGTAAGACGCAGGTGTCGGTGGAATTTGACGAAAATGGCAATGTGGTAGGCGTGGACACGGTAGTGGTGTCGGTGATGCACACAGAAGATTTTGAAATGGAGCAGCTGCGCAAGTACATCCGGGAGGGCGTGATCGCTCCGGTGCTGGAGCAGTATGGCTTTGATATTGCCGATGTCAACCACATCCACATTAACCCTACCGGAAACTTTGTTATCGGTGGTCCTGACGGCGATACCGGCCTGACCGGACGGAAGATCATTGTGGACACTTACGGCGGCTATTTCTCCCATGGTGGCGGCGCATTTTCCGGAAAAGACCCCACAAAGGTGGACAGAAGCGGTGCATATATGGCTCGCTATATGGCAAAGAATCTGGTAGCGGCAGGCCTTGCCCGGAAGGTACAGGTGCAGATCGCTTACGCCATTGGCGTTGCCCAGCCGGTTTCCGTACGGGTGGATAGCTTTGGCACCGGAACGATCGGCGATGAAGAAATGACTGCGCTGTTGCGTAAGACCTGTGATCTGACCCCTGCCGGCATTATCCGCAAGCTGCAGCTGCGCAGACCGATCTATGGAAAAACTGCCATGGAAGGTCATTTTGGCGTAGAAGATCTGCCTTGGGAAAAGACCGATCTGGCGCAGGAATTAAAGACGCTCGCAAAGGTCTGATTGGCACTTTGCGCATTGACATTTAGCGTAAAGAGCGATATACTGAAAGCGTTAAGAAATAAATAGAAATTGAGATGTTATTCATGAAAAATAAAAAATTGTCTACCGTCCTGTTCATCACGGTTTTGACGCTGCTGGTTGTGGCAGAGGCGCTGACGGCAACAATCCTTTTGCGGCTGAAAATGCTGCCGGATAAATATGTGATTATACTGGCAATTGCCCTTGTGTTACTTGCGGTAGTTGTTGGTCTGTGTATGTTCCTGCCCAGAAAAGGCAGAAAAGTGAGCGCTACCCGCAGAGTAATTGCTTGCGTGTTGGCATTGGTGCTGGTCTGCGGTTGCGCTTTGGTTTCCAAGCTTGCCGCTGATGCCTATGCTACCATTCAGGCAATTACAAGACTTACACCGACGGTGAATCTGCGAAACATGTATATTCTGGTGCCGATTGAGGATGAGGCAGAGCTGCTGTGCGATACGGCAGGCTATAACTTTGGCTATATCGAGGACTATAATCACGAGCAAACAGAGTATGCATTCTCCCAGATAGAATCTTTTACTGTTGAAGCACCGGCACGGACCGGTTACACGTCTTTTATCGGCGTGGCAGATGCAATTCTGAATGGCGAAGTGGACGCGGTAATGCTTAACGGAATCAGCGTTACACTTCTGCTGGAAGAAGATGGATACGAAGATTTGTTCCTGCATGTACGTGTTTTGAAAATCATACCCCATACGGAGAAAGATTTTGTCACCCAGCCGGGGGAAACACAGGAACAAGATGTTACCAATACCCCCTTTGCAGTTTATATCAGCGGTACGGATACCCGCAGCGGTGTGGCGTATTCCAGCCGGAGCGATGTCAATATTTTGATGATTGTCAATCCGGAAACAAAGCAGGTCTTACTGGTGAATACGCCCCGGGATTATTATGTGTCCAATTCTGCCGGTAAGGGCTCCAAGGATAAGCTGACCCATTTGAGCCTTTATGGCGTGGAGTGCTCCATTAATGCGCTGGAAGAACTGTATGACATTGAGATTCAGTATTACGCAAAGATTAACTACACCGGCTTTGAGAAAGTGGTAGATGCGGTAGGTGGCATTACCATTTACTCCGAGGAGGCATTTGTCACAAAGATCGGAAAAACGCAAATTTACGTTGGTGAAAACAGACTTGATGGCGTTAGAGCATTGAATTATGCAAGAGAACGGAAAAGTGTTACCGGCGGCGACAACGGAAGAGGTAAGAACCAGATGAAGGTAATTACCGCAATTATGAAAAAGGCGACCAGCGGTACTACCATCATCTCCAATTATTCTGCAATACTTGATAGTCTGGCTGGTTTGTTTACAACGAACTTTGAAATGAGCGAAATCAGCAATCTGGTAAAGATGCAGCTGAACGATATGGCATCCTGGGATGTGCGGTCTTATGCTGTAACCGGTACCGGCGGCTATGATATCACCTATTCTGTTCCGGGAATGGAGCTTTATGTTATGCGACCCGATGAAGAATCGGTGCAGCATGGTCAGACGCTGATCAACAAAGTATTTGCCGGTGAAATTCTCACAGACGCGGACTTGAATCCTTAATTATCTTGAAAGGACGGCACTGTGTGCCGTCCTTTATATTTTCTTTGCATTTTGGGAAGAATGTGGTATGATAAGCATATCAACTAGGGATGGAGGGATTCCATGCTGGATTATATTCGAATTGCCTGCGCTGTTCCGCAAGTTGTTGTAGGCAATGTGGAAAAGAATGTGCAGGAGATTTGCGACCGGATTGCCGAGGCTGACGGACAAAATGTGGATTTGTTAGTCTTTCCCGAACTGTCGCTGACCGGCTACAGCTGTGGCGATTTGTTCTTCCAGGAAACGCTTTTACTTGCCGCCCGGAAGGGCTTGCAGCGCATTGTTACCTGCAGCACTATTTACACAGCAATTACCGTTGTGGTGGGTCTGCCGGTGAAGCTGGACGGTCAGCTTTATAACTGCGCTGCCGTGATTAGCGGCGGAAAGCTGCGGGGTCTGGTGCCAAAAACGTTTATTCCCAATCATGGGGAGTTTGGCGAGAAACGGTGGTTTGCATCTGCAATGGATTTGCGCAGCACCCGTCTGGAAAAATGTGATTTTCCGGAACTGGATGCTTGTGAGGACGTTATTGTTGGCACAGATTGCATTTTCCGGATTGGCGATGGCACACGCTTGGCGGTGGAGATTTGTGAGGATCTGTTTGCGCCTATTCCCCCTTCTACCCACCTGACAATGGGCGGAGCAGAAGTGGTGGTGAACTTGGCTGCCTCTAACGAGACCGCAGGTAAGCGCGTATTTCGGGAAGATCTGGTGAAGAATCATTCAGCAACTTGCCTTTGCGCTTATGCTTTTTGCTCGGCAGGACAGACCGAGTCTACCCAGGACCTGGTATTCTCCGGACACAGTGTTATCGCCCAAAAGGGCAAAGTGCTGGTTCAGAACGAAAAAGAAATTGACAGCAATTATATGCTTATTGCAGATGCAGATTTGGGCGCTATTCGTGCAGACAGAGCGCGCAACTGCACTTTCCGGGATGCGGCGACGGTCTATCTGGGACAGTACGATGTGACTTGCGTCGACTGTTTTGCTGCGCCCTTGCGCAGTGACGGAACAAAATATCCGGTACGCAAGCTGGCCTTTGTTCCGGAAGAAACGCAGGCAAGAAAGACCCGGTGCAGCAGCATTTTCCAAATGCAGGTAGCCGGCTTGAAACACAGACTGGCTACCATTAACGCAAAAGCAGTGGTGGGTATTTCCGGCGGATTGGATTCTACACTGGCGCTGCTGGTGGCGGTGGCGGCTATGAAGGAACTTGGTCGGCCTGCAACGGATGTATATGGCATCACGATGCCTTGCTTTGGCACATCCGACCGCACCTACCGTAATTCTCTGCAGCTGATGAAGCTTTTGGGGATCAGCAGTCAGGAAATCAATATCCGTAATGCGGTGAATGTCCATTTTGAAGATATTGGACATGACCCGCAGGTGCATGATACTACCTATGAAAATGCCCAGGCAAGAGAACGCACCCAAATCCTTATGGACTATGCCGGTAAGGTGGGCGGTGTTGTTGTGGGTACCGGTGATATGAGCGAGCTGGCGCTGGGTTGGTGTACCTATAACGGCGATCACATGAGTATGTACGGCGTGAATTGCTCTGTGCCAAAGACCCTTATTCGGTTTATCATTGAAACGGTTGCGGCGCAAGAAGACTTCGCCTGCGCCAAGGATGTTTTGATGGACATTCTGGATACACCGATCAGTCCGGAATTGCTCCCCCCGGATGAAAAGGGTAAGATTTCCCAGCAGACGGAGGATATTGTAGGACCTTATGAACTGCATGATTTCTTCCTTTACCATTTGCTGCGATATGGATTCATGCCCACTAAGATATATGCCCTTGCCTGCCGTGTATTCCGGGAAGACTTTGATGCGCCCACTATTAAGAAGTGGCTGCAAACATTTTACCGCAGATTTTTTACCCAGCAATTTAAGCGTAACTGTCAGCCCGACGGCGTGAAGGTAGGCGCCATTGGCGTCGGACCCAGAATGGATCTGAAAATGCCCAGCGATGCCTCGGCAAATCTGTGGCTGCAGGAAATTGAGAACCTTTAACAAAAACAAGATTTTGGCGAGATGTCCGGTTCGGACATCTCGCCATATTTTGTTTAATCATGCACAATGACGAAAAAAACGGAAAAATAAAGAAAAAATATACTAAATTTTGATATTGTAATTATTCTGAAAAAGTGATACCATGATAAATATTGTAATTGCCTGTATGTACCAAAGGGCAAAGAAAGGAGCTGTCGCAGATGAAATACATCGTGATTTTAGGCGATGGCATGGCTGACGAGCCTTTGGAGGCTTTGGGCGGGAAGACACCGCTGGAAGCTGCCAAAACACCCACGATGGATATGATGGCCGGCAAGGGCCAGTTGGGTCTTGCCAAGACAGTCCCTGATTCTATGAAGCCGGGCAGCGATGTGGCAAATTTGGCTGTTATGGGTTACGACCCCTGCAAAAATTATTCCGGACGATCTCCACTGGAGGCGTTGAGTGTTGGCGTTGCCATGACCCGGGATGATGTGGTGCTGCGGTGTAACGTGGTCACACTTTCTCAGGACGAACCCTTTGAACAAAAAACAATTATTGACCATAGCGCCGGAGAAATCACTACCGAAGAAGCGGACGCTTTGATGGATACCATCCGGGAGCATTTCAACAGTGAAGCTTTTCAGTTTTTTACCGGTACCAGTTATCGCCACATTACTTTGTGGAAGCAGGGAAGGGTTTTGGAATTGGAACAGCCCCATGACCATCTGGGAGAGAAGATTGGCCCTTATCTTCCCAAGGAGCAGTGCTTCCGGGATATGATGGAAAAAAGCTTTCAGCTGCTGAACGACCATCCCATTAACAAGAAACGGGCTGCGGAAGGCAAAAACAAGGCAAATTCTCTTTGGTTCTGGGGCGCAGGCACAAAACCTTCGCTGCAACAGTTCCGGGAAAAAACCGGACTGCAAGGGGCTATGATCTCCGCGGTAGATCTGCTTAAGGGCATTGCGGTAGGTGCAGGCATGCAGGTGATCGAGGTACCCGGTGCCAACGGCTCATTACATACCAATTACGAAGGAAAAGCCAATGCGGCGGTGAAGGCTGTGTTGGAGGACGGCTGCGATTTCGCTTATATCCATGTGGAAGCTCCGGACGAAATGGGCCACCAGGGCAGTATAGAAAACAAGATAAAATCCATTGAATATCTGGATAGCCGGGTTGTCGCGGTGGTGAAAGAGAAAATGGACGCGTCCGGGGAAGCTTACCGGCTGCTGATTGCGCCGGACCATCCTACCCCCATTCGTTGCCGGACGCACACAGCTGATGCTGTGCCGTATATTATTTATGACAGCGCTCACCAAAGAAAGGGCGTCGCAACCTACAGTGAAAAAGAGGCCGCTGCCACTGGGATCTATGAGCCTGATGGCTATAAGCTTTTAGACAGACTTTTAAAATCCAAATAAATACAGGGAGGAAACTGTTATGTATCATGTTCATTACCTAAATAAAATCTCGCCCAAGGGTACGGCCCTTTTGAAGCCGGAGTATCAGACTACAGAAAATGTTGCAGATGCAGATGCGATTCTGGTCCGCAGTGCCGCTATGCACGATATGGAATTGCCTGAAAAGCTGGTGGCAGTTGCCCGGGCCGGTGCCGGCGTGAACAACATCCCTCTGGACCGTTGCGCGGAGCAGGGCGTTGTGGTGTTCAACACCCCCGGCGCTAACGCCAATGGCGTTAAGGAGTTGGCAATTTGCGGTATGCTGCTGGGCAGTCGTGATGTGGTTGGCGGCATCCAGTGGGTTCAAACCATTAAGGACGAGCCGGATGTGGGCAAGAAGGTGGAAAAGGGCAAGTCCCAATTTGCCGGTACGGAAATTATGAACAAGACGTTGGGCGTTATCGGCTTGGGTGCCATCGGTGGCCCTCTTGCCAATGCTGCCATTAGCCTGGGTATGCAGGTTTATGGCTGCGATCCCTATATTTCCATTGATGCAGCCTGGCATCTGGACAGTAACATTGTTCCGGTAAAAACCCGGGAGGAAATTTACGAGAATTGCGATATTATTTCCCTGCATGTGCCGCTGCTGGACAGCACCAAGAAGATGATCAACGCCGAAAGCATTGCCAAAATGAAAGACGGTGTGATCGTTCTGAACTTTGCCCGGGATCTTTTGGTGGACGATGAGGCGATGGAAGTGGCCCTTAAGTCCGGAAAGGTGAAGAAGTATATCACTGACTTCCCCAATGAAAAGACTGCCGGTATGGAAGGCGTTGTGGCCATTCCTCACCTGGGCGCGTCTACCGAGGAGTCTGAGGACAATTGCGCAAAGATGGCCGTGCGTCAGGTGATGGACTATATTGAAAACGGCAACATCAAAAATTCCGTTAACTACCCGGCTTGCGATATGGGTATCTGCACCAAGCCTGGTCGTGTTACCATTTTGCACCGGAATATTCCCAATTCTATCGGTCAGTTTACTTCTGCATTGGCTGCCGATAATATTAACATTTCTGACATGATCAACCGCAGTAAGGGCGAATATGCCTATACTATGCTGGATCTGGATGAGCCTACGCCTGCAAAGGTTGTGGAGCATCTGAAAAAGATTGACAGTGTTATCCGTGTCAGAGTAATTCGCTAATGGAAGTTGTTTGGCACCTGAACAAATCAGTGTATTGTATACAGAAGCGACCTCTAAATAAAGGAGCAACCGCCGGTGGATATGTCTACCGGCGGTTTGGGGTTTCTTTCACACTATGAAAAAGCCGGAGGATTTTCCTCCGGCTTTTTTCAGCAGTTATCAGTTGTTGTGTAGTTGCAGCAATCCTTATCGCAATCCTGTCGGTCGCAATCCCTGGGGGCAAACTGTGCGGCAGGGAAAGGAATCCGGGAGAACATTTCGCAAGGATCCTCGGCACAGCCGGGAGTATCACAGCATTCCTTGGTGGGGATGCTGTAATCCAGCACCGGAACGACCAGTTGGGCATCCCGCTCCAGACGGATAATGGAAAACTGTCCCAGAGTAACAAACAAGCGGCGGTTTTCCCCTGAAAGGACCAGCTGATCGTCAAACATCTGCAAAATGCCATCGGGTATTTGTACCACGGCGTTTTCTCTGCATTTACAGTCGCAAATTTCCTGAACCTTGGAGCTTAAGACCATGGGATCCAGCACTTCCACCATTGACACCAATTCGCTAGGTGGAAATTAGGCGACTGCCATATCTTCAAATTTCTTTAGCACCACACGGACATTGCCGTTTTTGTTAACCGAAATGTGGTCAATAATCCGGCGCATATCCATATTGGTAACGGTTTCTAATTCCAAGAATCGAAGGATCTCTTGGCGGTAGTGCTGAATGATTTGCTCTGCATTGCTGCGTATTTCTGCTGACTGGGCGATTTGCTCTAAGTCCAAATCCACAGCCTTCAGTTCTTCTGCAACACCGGCAAGCTTGTCTTTCAGCTCTGCCATACTGATTAGATCATTGGCATACATTTCTTGATAGCGGTCTTTTTTGCTCAGCAACTTTTTCCGCTTAAGTTCAATTTCCTGCTTTGCCTGTTCGGGGTTCTGTGCTTCCGGAAGCTGTTTGTCCAGACTTGTCAGGATGTTTGCCACAAAAACGTTCTTGTCTTCTATCAACGAGGCAAAGTATTTGCGCAGCTCCTCTATCAGTTCCGGTTCATCCAGAATCACACGATTATCACACTTCTCTGCGGTGTACTGATCGTTGGTAACGCATCGCCAGTATACCCGGGTGTTTACATATGTATAGGTCTTCCGGGTAAAGGACCTGCCACAATGTTCACACTTGATGAGCGTGGAGAATACATGCTTGGAACTGTATCTGGCGTCTCTGAAAGGCTCACCAGAGTCGTACTTAGTTCGCCGGGAGTCCATAATCTCCTGTGCTTTTTGGAAGACCTCCGGGGTTACAATAGCCCAGGAGGGACGCTCATGATAGAAATGATCT
>JAZOUW010000065.1:0-23402 GCA_045658385.1 Faecousia sp. | reverse complement strand
ATCACGGTGTTTGGCACCCCCGGCGAGACTCGGACTCACTACCTCGCGCTTAGGAGGCGCGCGCTCTATCCAGGTGAGCTACGGGGGCATATCTATGAAATTGACCTAAATGGAATAACCTCTTCTGATTCTTAGGAGGCGCACGCTCTATCCAGGTGAGCTACGGGGGCGTGTACCATAGAATTGTAACGAAAAAAATTATCGCTGTCAACACAATTCGCTGCACTTTTTACCGCAAAATACATATATTACTGGGAGTGGTTTCTTTGGAGGTGAAGGATATGCTCGGATATACGGATGTGGATGACATGATTTTTGCCGATGAGGTCAGCCTGCCCAGTGACAGATGAACTGCGAATCTCCCTGTTACAAATGTAATGGGGAGATTTTGTTATTTATACTTTACAGAATATGAAAATTCGGCTATAATAAACCGAATCTAATTTTAAGAGGGAAACCCCATGAATATTGAATTTGACAGCTATAAACAAAAATTAAATGAAATTCGCCCCGGTCTGGAAGACCTGGCAGATTCTTTGAATCTGGAAGGCCTGCGCAATGAACTGGAACGTCTGCGCGCTATGCAGGAAGCGCCTGGCTTTTGGGATAACCCGGAAAAAAGTCAGCAGGTTGTTGTAAAAACAAAAACCACCGAGAATAAAATTGAAAAATATGAGCAGATGCTGTCTTCCTGGGATGACTTGATTACCATTTGTGAAATGGCTGCCGAGGAAGATGATGATTCCATGCTGGATGAGCTGAAGGAGGGTTTCCAAAAGCTGTCTGAGGACATGGAGAACTGCCGGCTGCAGACTCTTTTGACCGGCACTTATGATAACAACAACGCTATGATGTCCTTCCAGGCAGGCGCTGGCGGTACGGAGGCCCAGGACTGGTGCCAAATGCTTTACCGGATGTATACCCGGTGGGCAGAGTCCCATGGCTATACCTACAAGATTATGGATTACCAGGAGGGCGACGAAGCCGGTCTGAAGTCAGCGGACATTCTGATCGAGGGTGACAACGCCTATGGCTTCTTAAAGGGGGAGAACGGCGTACATCGTCTTGTGCGCGTTTCACCGTTCGATGCCAATGCCCGCCGCCAGACCTCTTTTGCAGCGATTGAAGTCATTCCCGATATTCAGGATGACAGCCAGGACGTGGAAATCAAAGCGGAAGACTATGAAATGCAGGTTTTCCGTTCCTCCGGCGCAGGCGGTCAGCATATCAACAAGACCTCCTCTGCAGTGCGTTTGATCCATAAAGCTACCGGTATCGTGGTTGCCTGCCAGACCGAGCGCAGCCAGTTCCAGAATAAGGAAAACTGTTTGCGTATGCTTCGCAGTAAGTTGGTGGAAATCAAGGAACGGGAGCATCTGGATAAGATTTCCGATATTAAGGGCGTCCAAAAGAAGATTGAATGGGGCAGTCAGATCCGCAACTATGTGTTTATGCCCTATACTTTGGTCAAGGATACACGTACCGGTTGCGAAACCGCCAATGTTAACGCCGTAATGGATGGCGCGTTAGATCCTTTCATTAATGCCTATCTTACTTGCGCTGCTACCGGCAACTGGGTAACAAAATAAGTAAAAAATATTGGATTAACCCTTGAATTTGGAAAAATGTTGTGATATAATAGCCGCTGTTATCACCCAAAGAAGGGTAAAAATGTATTTAATCCGCAGCATGCGGTTTTATGTGCTGTCGGAGGGAGGGAAATTTGATGGATGTTTTGAAAATTGTTTTGACTGTTTTGGAAGTGATCGCCAGTCTGGTTCTGATCGTGGTCATTATGCTGCAGTCCGGTAAGGAAGATGGTCTGTCCGGCGCAATTTCCGGCAACTCCGACTCTTATCTGAGCAAGCGCGGTAAGGGTGGTCTGGACAAGCTGTTGGCAACCTCTACCAAGTGGATCGCCTTGGTTTGGATTGTTCTGACATTGGTACTGACCCTGCTTCCCTAAAGAAAAAGATTTCCGGCCACAGGATTTTCCTGTGGCCATTTCTTAATGAAAGAGTGGTATTATGGAAAATAAATTAGCGGGTTTATCCCCGGAATCTGTATTTGGTTACTTTGAAGAAATTTGCGCAATTCCACATGGCTCCGGAAACACAAAGCAAATCAGCGATTATCTGGCGGCATTTGCCAAAAAGCATGCGCTGCGGTATTTGCAGGATGATGCGAATAATGTGATTTTGTTTGGGGAGGGAACAGCAGGCTATGAAACCCATGCTCCGGTAATTTTACAGGGACACATGGATATGGTCTGTGAAAAGGATGAGGATTGCCCACTGGATATGGAAACAGACGGCCTGGATGTAACCCATGACGGAAAGTATGTTTACGCCAAGGGTACGACTTTGGGTGGCGATGACGGCATTGCCGTTGCCTACATTCTTGCCCTGCTTTCGGATAAAACCATTCCCCACCCGCCCATTGAAGCGATTATCACGGTGGACGAAGAAATCGGCATGCTGGGCGCAGACGTCATTGACCTTTCTATGCTCAAAGGTCGCACGCTTATCAATGTGGATTCCGAGGAAGAAGGCGTGTTTACTGTCAGCTGTGCCGGTGGCGCAACGGCCACCATTTGTTTGCCTGCGCCCCGCCATGCGGTATACGGACCTTGTATCCGCTTAAGTGTTGAGGGCCTGCAGGGCGGCCATTCCGGTGTGGAGATTCACAAAAACCGCGCCAATGCCAATAAGGTCATGGGCGAGCTTTTGAGCCGTGTGCAGAAAATCATGCCGGTGTGTCTGACCTCTTTTTCCGGTGGCGCAAAAGACAATGCCATACCCCGTTCCTGTCAGGCGACGATGGTGATGTTGGGCATGAACCCGGAACGGATTAATGACATCACGCAGCAGTTGCAGAAGGAGCTCCGGGAGCAATACGACGAACCCAATGCCGTGGTTACCGGTGACAATGTGGATGCTCTTGGCGGCAATGCGCTGTCCGCTGAGCTGTCTGCCACCGTAACGGCGATCCTTTGCGCTGCCCCCAACGGTGTGCTGAAAATGAGCAGCGATGTGTCGGGATTGGTGCAAACCAGCTTGAATATGGGAATCGCAAAGCTGGATGAGGATATGATTTTCACCTTCTCTGTCAGAAGCTCTGTGGATGCAGAAAAGGTAGAACTGCTGGGAAGATTAGAAGAACTCGCCAAGTTCTACGGGGCGAATTATTCCCAGATGGGTGATTATCCGGCATGGGAATACCGGACAGATTCTCCCTTGCGGGATACGATGGTGCGTATCTACAAGGATATGTTTGGTAAAGAACCGGTGGTCAATGCCATCCATGCCGGTCTGGAATGTGGCCTGCTGGGCAAGAAACTACCCGGTTTGGATTGCGTTTCCATGGGTCCGGATATGCAGGATATTCACACCTCCCGGGAACGGTTGGATATTGCATCTACCCAGCGAACATGGGATTTCCTCAAAGCAATTTTGAAAGAGTTTTAAGAAAAATGACCTGCTCCGGCAGGTCATTTTTTGTTTATCAGTCCGGTAATCCATGTAACATCTTCTTTGTCAACGACCTTGAAAAGAACCAACAGGCTACAGAAGGTCAAAAGGAATGCGCCGACCTGCAAGGCGGGAGCCGGAAGGTAACCGGCAAGAAAAATAGATAGTCCTGCTGCCAAAGCGGTTAACAGCGGCATAGACAAATCAATCACCTTGTCCATGATTTTCAGTAGGCGCCGCAGACTTAAAATAAAGTTTATAAGGTGTGTAACGAGAAAACTAAAGAAATAACCCATCATGCCATATTCAGGTAGCAACAGGAAAAGAAATACTACGTCCATGGCAGAGGTGATAATATTGTAGCGGACGCAAAATTTCTGTTGCCCCAAGCCTTTAATCATAGCATCGGTAATGGCATCGCAATAAAGCATAGGTATCAAAAGGGAATATAGGCGCAAATGGTTGCCTGCGATAGCGCTGTCATAAAGGACTTGGCAGAGAATCTGCGCTGTCAAAAACTCCAATCCGCAAAAAGCAAAGCCATAAAGGACGGTAATCCGTAAGCTGCGTTTGGCAAGATATTGTATCCGCGTGTTGCTTCCGGCGGCGGCGCACCGGGCAAGCTCCGGAATTAGCAGTTCTGCCAGACCAAATAAAATGGCGGCGGGAAACATAAGAACCGGAAATACCATGCCGCAGACCATGCCAAAAGCCGCCAAGGGATTTTCCTCTTTTGGGTAGAGAGCAAGGCGTTTTGGTACCATCAGATTTTCCGTTGTAGATATGCCCGATTTTACATTGTCAGCCAGACCCAGCGGAACTGCCGCTTGTAAAATTCTGCTTTTTACCGGGATAGCTTTTCCGGTTTTTGCATTTTCCCGAATGCGAAGGACCATCAGCGTCAGCAACGTAAGAATACTGCTGATACCACTGCCAAAAATTACGCCTTCACAGGCTCTGGAAGCATTGTTGCCGGCCCAGAATGTTAAAACGGTAAAAGTGATTGCCATATAAAATAGCTGCTCTACGATCTCCACAATGGCCAGTGTACCAATGCGGTTTGCTGCTGTAAAATACCCGGTCATAACGCCGCAAAGACAGCAAATCGGAACAAAGCTGCCGTACAGTCGAATTGATCCGATCGTGCGGATATCGCCAATCCAATGCTCTGCCAGAAACGGTGCAAAAATGTGCAGCAAGGCGCTAATTGCGCCACTGCAAAGAATACTGTAAACAATGCAGCCGGACAGCACCCATGTGACATTTTCCGGCTGTTTGCGACCAAACTCTGCCGCTGTCAGATACATGGTTGTGGTGCGGATGCCCGCCATGCCGGCGGTCATGGCCAGACCCCCTACAGACATAACAAGCTGTAAAAGTCCCACGCCGGCAGCACCGATTTTTCGGGTGACAAAAACCTGAAAAGATGTGGAAACAAGTCGCAACAGCAGATTGACACCGGTAAGCAACAGAGCGCTATAAAATATGGGCATTTTCTTTGACAAAAGAACACCCCCCTTGTCCACAAATTATGCGGACCAGGGGGTGTATATGCTTTATTGACCGGTGATGTGCTTGCAAAGGTGAGACAGGGGACATTCGGTACATTTTGGGTTGCGCGCGGTGCAGATTTCTCTGCCGAACAAAACGATTCGGTGGCAGAAATCGGAGCTTTCTTCCGGAGGTAAAATGGCCCGCAGCTGCTTTTCTACTTTTTCCGGCTCCTTTCCCTGGGAAAGACCCAGCTTGCCGCAAATGCGAATGCAGTGGGTGTCGCAGACAACACTGCCGGCAACGCCATATAAATCACCCAAAAGGAGATTGGCTGTTTTTCTGCCAACACCCGGCAGCTTTAAAAGCAATTCCATGGTGTTTGGTACTTTGCCATTGTGTTCTTGCAGCAGCATTTGACAGGCTAAAACAATGTCCTTCGCCTTTTGCCGGAAAAAGCCGCAGGAATGGATGTAGTTTTCCACATCGGTAATGTTTGCGTTTGCCATAGTTTCCAATGTGGGATAGGCGGCAAACAGCGCCGGTGTTATCAGGTTGACCCGGGCATCTGTGCATTGGGCGGACAGCCGAACGGCGATCATCAGCTCGTAATCTTTTGTATATTGCAAAGCGCAAGGCGCGTTAGGGTAGCGCTCTTTTAGCTTTTCAATAATGGCAAGTGCTTTTTCTTTCATGTGATTGCCTCCGTTGGATTTGTATCCATTTTAGCATAGAAACGACAAAATGAAAAGGAATTTTTCTTTTTGCACAGGACATGCCCGACGTGGATAAGATGGTTTAGTATTGGAGGGAGAATTATGGAAATCACGCTGGATCATCTGCGATTGGGGCAGCAGGCCATTGTAACCTATATCGAAGCAGAGGAATCCTTAAAATGTCGATTAAATGCGTATGGTATGATTCCGGGAACAGTTGTTCGCTGCCGTTATCGCAGTCCGGATGGCAGTGTAACCTCCTTGGACTGTCGTGGCGGAGTAATCGCTTTGCGCACAGCGGATTTAAAAAGGATTAGGGGGCGAAGCTAGTGACAAATTTTGATAAACAGCAGCTGACCGTTGCCCTTGCGGGAAATCCAAATGTGGGGAAAAGCACCTTGTTTAACGCCCTTACCGGTCTGCGACAGCATACCGGTAACTGGCCTGGAAAAACGGTTGGGGTTGCCCAAGGAACGCTGCAAAAGCAGGGGGTTACCTATACTTTCGTAGATTTGCCGGGTACATATTCCTTAAGCGGCGCGTCAGAAGATGAACGCATCGCTGGGGAATATATAGGCGCAAATACCGCCGATTGTGTCGTGGTGGTGTGTGACGGCGGTTGCTTGGAGAGAAGCCTGATTTTGGCCTTGCAGATATTGAAACAGTGCAGCCGTGCAGTGGTTTGCGTTAATTTAATGGACGAAGCAAAACGTCACGGTATTACCGTAAATGAACAAGTTCTTTGTAAAAAGTTGGGAGCGCCGGTGGTGTGTACTGCTGCAGGAAGGAAAATTGGTTTGGAGGAATTACTTTCCCAAATTCAGGCTACAGCCTTTTCCGCGGAGAAGATCCGCCTTCCGGATTGGGAAGATCCGGTACTGGCGGCAGAAGAAATTGCCCGGGCTTGTGTAACTAGGAAAGACTCTGATAAAGATGCCTTTCGCAGAAAAATAGACCGACTGTTGGTCAGCCGCCGGTTTGGTGTGCCACTGATGTTTTTATTGCTTTTGGGGATTGTCTGGCTGACAGTCTGGGGCGCAAACTACCCCAGTATGCTGCTGGAAAGGCTGTTTGATTTTGGCTATGGACTGCTGTCAGACTGGCTTTTTGGGTTGCCTTGGTGGCTCAAAGGCGTGTTGCTTGACGGCTTATATGCCACTTCGGCCCGGGTGATTTCTGTGATGTTGCCACCAATGGCAATCTTCTTTCCCTTGTTTACGATTTTAGAGGATGTGGGGTATTTGCCCCGAATGGCATTTTTACTTGATCCCTGCGTGGCCCGGTGCGGCGGCTGTGGAAAGCAGGCACTGACGTTGTGTATGGGATTGGGTTGTAATGCCGTTGGGGTGATGAGCTGCCGCATTATTGATTCTCCCCGTGAACGCTTGTGCGCTATCTTGACCAATGCCATGGTACCTTGTAATGGGCGTTTTCCAACGCTGATTTTATTGGGAAGTCTGTTTTTTCCAAATGTGGGTGCGGCGTTGGTGGTGGCTGCCTGCGTGGCTTTGGGGGTGGTGGGGGCAATGGCGGTTTCCGGTCTGTTAAGCAAGACTGTTTTTCGGGTAAGAGCCAGTGCGTTCTTAATGGAAATGCCACCCTTCCGCCGCCCCCGGCTTGGCCAGATTCTGGTTCGCTCCTTACTGGACAGAACGCTGTTTGTTGCCGGAAGGGCATTAACCGTTGCTGCACCGGCAGGCGTTGTGCTTTGGGTTGCGTCCAATACACCACTGCTTGGCTGGTTGTCAGAATTCCTCGACCCATTTGGCCGCTTTTTGGGGATGAATGGTGTTATTTTGCTGGGATTTATCTTTTCACTTCCAGCAAATGAATTGCTCATTCCCGTGATTCTAATGACCCTCACCCAAGCAGGAAGCTTACAGGCTGCCGGTATGCAAAGTACAGAAATTTTGCTGCAAACAATGACCTTGCAAATGGCTGTCTGCACCATGATGTTTACATTATTTCACTGGCCTTGTTCAACTACACTCATGGCAATTTATCGGGAAACCGCGTCCATAAAAAAGACAGCGGCGGCATTTTTACTGCCAACCGCTGTAGGGTGTCTGGTATGTATGCTGTTAAATTTGCTCATTTAAAATATCGGCGCTTAAAGCAGATATTTCATAGGCTGTGCGTTCTTCAAGACCGGTGTCGGTAAGTTTGGTGTAAATTCTGCTTTGCATCCGTCCGTAAATGCGGATACAATCTCTGGTGTGGCAGGCGGAAATTTCCTGGGCGGTACGCCCCCAAAGAATGCAGGGAAGGTAATCGGCACGGCGGAATGCCCGGGGAACGGCCAGCATTACATCGCAAATTTCCCGCCCCAAGGGAGTGCGGCGGAAGGTAGGCTCTCTGCACAAAGGACCTTCCAGAACAACTTCATTGACTGGCTCACCGTCTTCTGCTGTTATCGTGGATGCAAACACAAAAATCAGCAGATGCCGAGATCCCTCCCGACGTAAATTGTGAGAACGGATCTGGCCAGTAACGGTGAGCATTTCCCCGGCAAAGGGGTCGATGTGCATAACTGTTTGCTCCTCGGCGATTACCGGAAGCAGATCAACAGCACCGGAAAGGCGGGGAACTTCTAAAAATAGCTTGTAAAATTTTCGTCCGTGGTTTTCGTGGGAAAACCGGGGAAGCGCTTGCAAGCTCCCCCGCAGGGTAATGCTGTTTGTCGTATGTTCCATAGTACCACCTCAAATACAGATGTATGGAACATTCTATGCGCACAAAAACCAAACAGAACAAGGGCAACACACCCTTTTGTGTGTTGCCCTTTGACATTAACGTTTCTTTTTAGACGACCTGACAGGCGGTTTTTTTACGGATACTTTCCTTGACGGCGGCGCTTGCTTGCCGGTTCGTGGGGGAACGGCACGGATCAGGCATTTCGGTCCGGAGCCAATGAGATCTTCCCGGTGCGCTTTCAGCAACGCTTCTTTCACCAGATAATAGTTTCTGGGATTGCGGTACTGAATCAGCGCCCGCTGCATCGCCTTTTCGTGGGGGTCGGTGGGGACGTATACCTTGTCCATCTGCCTGGGGTCCAGACCGGTGTAGTACATCACTGTAGATAGGGTAGAGGGGGTGGGATAGAAGTCCTGCACCTGCTCCGGATTGTAACCCATTTCCCGGATATACTCTGCCAGCGCAATGGCTTCTTTTAATGTCGAGCCGGGGTGGCTGGACATCAGATAGGGAACAAGGTACTGATTCATGCCAAACTGTTTGTTCAGTTGGAAATATTTATTAACAAACCGGTTGTATACCGCATTTCTCGGTTTTCCCATCCGGTCCAAAACCGGGTCTGCCACATGCTCCGGGGCAACCTTCAGCTGACCGGAAATGTGATGCTGGACAAGCTCTTTGAAGAAAGTGTCCTTTTTGTCTGCAAGGAGATAATCAAAACGGATACCGCTTCGCACAAAAACTTTCTTTACGCCGGGGATCTTTCGCAGTTTGCGAAGCAATGCAATATAGTCCGCGTGGTCTGCCCGAATGTTTTTGCAGGGGGTGGGGTGGAGGCATTGCCGATGTCCGCAGGCGCCTTTGGTCAGCTGTTTTTCACAGGCCGGGTGGCGGAAGTTGGCGGTAGGACCGCCTACATCGTGAATGTAGCCCTTGAAATCCTTCTCTTGCGTTATACGGACTGCTTCTTCCAAAATGGATTCGTGGCTTCTGGTCTGAATAATACGGCCCTGATGGAAGGTGAGAGCGCAGAAGGAGCAAGCGCCGAAACAGCCACGATTGCTCACCAGGCTGAATTTCACTTCTTCAATAGCCGGCACGCCGCCCAGCTTTTCGTAAATGGGGTGATAGGTGCGGCAGTAGGGAAGGGCGTAAACCACGTCCATTTCTTCGGTGGTCAACGGCTTCTGGGGCGGATTCTGTACCACAAAGGTCTTGCCATAAGGCTCAACCAATCGCTTGGCGGTAAAGGGATCGCAGTTGCTATACTGGATGCGAAAGCTTTCTGCATAGGTGCGCTTATTTGCCTTCAGGGTATCATAATCGGGCAGCATAATGGTGGGCAAGCTTTCGTCCAATTCATTGGTTGCAAAGACTGTGCCGTCGATATAAGTAATGTCCTTCACATCCAGACCGGAATTGAGGGCATCGGCAATTTCCACGATGCTCTTTTCGCCCATACCGTACATCAAAAGGTCTGCCTGGCTGTCCAGAAGAATGGAACGTTTCAAGGTTTCAGACCAATAATCATAGTGAGCAAGGCGACGCAGGCTGGCTTCAATGCCACCAATGAGGATGGGTATATCCTTGTAGGTCTGGCGAATCAGGTTGCAGTAAACAACTGTTGCGTAATCCGGACGCTTACCCATCACACCACCAGGGGTAAATGCATCGGTCTTGCGTTTGTGTTTGGTGACGGAGTAGTGGTTGACCATAGAGTCCATATTACCGCCGGATACCAAAAAACCCAGTCGCGGCTTGCCGAAAACATTAATGGACTTGGGATTTTTCCAATCCGGCTGGGAGATAATGCCCACGGTGTAACCGGCGTTTTCCAAAACACGGCTGATAATGGCGTGACCAAAGGAGGGGTGATCCACATAGGCATCCCCGATCACATACACGAAGTCACATTGCTCCCAACCTCGGGACAGCATATCCTGTTTTGAAATAGGCAGAAATTCCATACCGGCCTCCATAGTCGTTTTCACTATTATAACATCTTCTGCCGTAAAAGGGAACTGATAAATTCTTGACAGCAAACAAAAAGCAAATATAATGAAGAAAAAGGAGTGTGATCCTATGGCAGTGCGGCTCAATGAGGATAAAGAAATGGTAAAGACCGTCAAGGAAGGTTTGAAGCGTACCGGCGGTTACTGTCCCTGCCGGCTGGAGCGGACGGAGAAGAATAAGTGCATTTGCGAGGAATTTCGTCAGCAAATGGCAGACCCGGCTTTTAAGGGTTACTGCCACTGTATGCTCTATTATAAAGATTAAGTTTTTTGGTGAAAAGGCGAAAAAAGAGGTTGACAAACGGGGCCTACCGTGTTAATATACTCTAGCGTTGAGCGAAAGCCAACTTAATATGCGCGAGTGGTGGAATTGGTAGACTCGCTAGATTCAGGTTCTAGTGCTCATTCCGGGCGTGGGGGTTCAAGTCCCCCCTCGCGCACCAAAGCATTCAAACCCGAACCTTTTGCCGATTGGTGAAATGTTCGGGTTTGTTGTTTTCTTAAATGATGTTAAATAGCCTTTGTTTGTGGCCGTACAGAGTTAGTCGCTCTGTACGGCCACTTCTTCGTTTCAAAGAATTTTCGTACATAAAGGAGATTTGAAATGAAGACCCAAAAAGCAACAAAGACCAACCAAAAATCAAGAATCATTTTCTTTGCTATTTACATATAACCTGCTGCGCGCATATATCGAAAAGGCTTTCTTGCAATCTCACCTATCCCGGTAACATGGTATTCACTGTCAGCATTGCCGAACTCATTTCCCATGCTGATACGTTGCTTTTTTTCACGCAGTTGCGCCAACCATAAAGCAAAATCCTTTTCGCCCTTAATCTTACCGTTTTTTATAATATTGCAACCCACACATACGGCAAAGCTGTGGACTGATAGGCTGCAAAGATATTGTAATATTGGTTTTTTATTCCATTTGCATGAAAATTATTGTATTTGCACGAATTTTGTGCTATGCTATTACTTATGTAAATATATGCGTTGGAGGTAATGTGATGGCTATCAGTTATAATAAACTTTGGAAATTACTTATTGATCGTAAGTTGAAGAAAAAAGACCTTGTGGAGACGGCAGGTGTTAGTTGGTCGACCGTTGTTAAAATGGGACGTGATGAACACGTTAGCACGGATATTCTTGTCAAAATTTGTGCCGCCTTGGAATGTGAAGTACACGAGGTCATGGAGATTGTACCTAAAAATGATGCACAATAATTTGCCGTACAAATGAGAATTTTCTGCAATAAGGAATTGAAGCTTCCTGTGAAAGGAAAAGGACTATGATCAGCAAAGAATTTAAAAAACTAAATAGGCGCGAGCTTGTCGATGTTATCTATCAGCTCAAGAAGAACGAGGAACAAATGCAGGAGCATATTTCTGCTTTGGAAGCAGAACTGCAGGATCGTCGTATTCATCTTTCTGTTGTGGGATCTATCGCTGAAGCAGCAACGGATATTACCGGTATTTTCTCTGTTGCACAATCCACCGCAGATCTATATTTGCGCGAAATTTCCTTGATGAAAGAGAATGCAGAGAAAGAATGCGAGAAAATGATTGAAGAAGCTAAGAAAAAGGTTGCAACAATTATGGCTGATAGTCAAAGACAGTACGATGCTTTGGCTGCTCGTTATCGAACCGATTACGAGAAATGGCAGCAGATCCGTGCTGAAATTGAAAAAATGGAAGAAACGGTAAGCGAGGGATAAACGATGTTCAGGAACTCAAAAAAGAAGGTGGCCGTTCCCTCACTGAACGAGATTCAGAGCGAGCGCAAACGGATACGAAGAAAAGATTATTACAAGCAGGCCCTCCGTGGAACGGTCGCTGTTTTGGTAGTGGTTGCTGCCGTTGCCGTTTTGATTGCAACATTGTTTTTACCGATACTTCAAATATCGGGAGATAGTATGTCGCCGACATTGGAACATGACGAAATCGTGACGCTATTGAAAACAAAAAAGTTTGAGCGCGGCGATTTGATCGGTTTTTACTATCAGGGTAAGATCTTGCTGAAGCGTGTTGTTGCCTTACCGGAGGATGAGGTAGCAATAGACGCAGACGGAAATGTGTATGTAAACGGTGAACTGTTAGAAGAACCGTATGTCACAGAAAAAGGACTCGGCGATTGCGACTTGGAATTTCCATACAAAGTACCCGGGACAAGCTACTTCGTAATGGGTGACCGACGCTCCAATTCTGTAGACAGCCGCAACTCTGTGGTTGGCTGCATACCGCTAGAAGATATTATTGGAAAAGTATTTATAAGAGTCTGGCCGTTCTCCCGGTTCGGATTTGTTTATTAAGCACATATAGTTTCCTTTATTTTTGAAGAGGGACGCGCAGCGTGTAATGCTGCAATAAATCATCACACAATAGAAAGGAGGGAGAGCCATGCAGGACATCTTGGGCGAAAGCCTAAGAAAACTAAGAAAAATCAGAGTTCGGAAAACACGGATGATCGCTATTCTGTTAGTGCTCTCCCTTGTTGTTTCGTTGGATGTGTTTTGGTGGTTGCGGCAACCCGGCTTGACGCTTGCCGGTGATGCGGATTGTGGTATCACAGAACACACGCACGATGAGGAATGCCTGAATGGAGAAATGCCGTGCAATCTTATCGAACACGTTCACGATACTTCTTGTTACTCTGATGAAACGGCTGATGTGGAAACCCAGCTTGATTGGCAGCGAATATTTGCGGATTATCCATATTCAGGTGATTTGCGAACCGATTTAGTCGGAATAGCAAAAACACAGGTTGGCTACACAGAAAGCACCAAGAACTTCCATGTGGGAAGCGACGGTATCCGCCGTGGCTACAACCGCTATGGAGCTTGGTACGGAACGCCTTACTCGGATTGGTCTGCGCTGTTCGTTTCGTTCTGTTTGCATTATGCAGGTGCTGATCCAAGCATAGCCCCCGGCAACACCGGCGCAAACTCTATGGCAGAAACTTGGAAAAGCCTCAGCAAATATGCAGATGCTGGGGAATATACACCAATAGCAGGTGACCTGGTTTTCTTCAAAAATAACACCGTAGGTATTATTACAGAAACCCGCACCGCAATTTGCTACTTTATACGAGGCGACACAGACGGGGCGGTACAAGGAGAAACGATAGCGTTTACTGATTCTTCTATCGCAGGCTACGGCATAACCGCAGATGTGACGGACAACAGCGAACTTCCGTCCAACGAAGAATTATTGGACATTTCAAACGGCCCCGCAATGTTCGTTTTTGAGGGCGAAAGCCCACCAAAACAAAAAAGAGCTATGACCTTCAGGATTGCACGGAATATCATAGAGATCATTCCGTATTTGGAGGCCAACGGCGGTACATATTTCTTCACATTGCTGGACTTAAACAATGTAGAATTGCCAAAGGATGAAAACGGATACTATATTGCTGATGCCGGTGAAGCCTACAAACTAACTGTCAGCTTTACAAGCCCGGAAGGCTTTGCACCCGGAACTTATCAATACCAAATACCAAACGGATTGATGGTTGACGGCGGCGAAGGTACATTTGTTTTGAAAGACGGCACCAATGTGGGTAGCTGGGTGGTTACCGATACGGGCCTGATCACTTTCGTGTTCAATGAGCATATGAACAGCCGTACCGAAATCACAATCAGTTCAACGCTTGGAATCCATTTCCCCGAACAGGAAGACCCGATTGATTTTGACGGTTTAATAACAGTTACAGTCAGACCACCCGTTCAACAAGAATACCCAACCGAGTTGTCTAAATGGGGCTCGCCGAATGCAGATGCGGGAAAAATCAATTGGACTGTAAAAATTGAAGGGTATGCTAATTCCCAGATTCCCGGAAACATACTTACCGACCAAGTTGCTTTGAGTGATTGGAGCAGACCACACAGCTACACCACATCGGATATAGAGAACGGCATTACCTTTGGTGTTTCCGATCCCGGCGGCGGATGGCACGCATGGCATGTTTCTACCGATGATCCCCACCTAATATGGGATGAAACGGGATGGTCTTACAAAGTTCCCAAGACTGTTACCTGTGACTATTGCGGAGAGCTTGCGTTAGGTAATGAAGGCTGGGTTTACTATATCAACTATACCTCTACACCAACCAAGCTAAATACACCCGGTACTTTTGACTATGAGAACAAGGTCACTATAGACGGTCAAACAGCCTGGGGTTGGAGTAATTTTAACCACGGTCAGATTGCTGCTGAAATCACAAAAGACGGTACCTTTGTTTCCAATGCCGCCGGTGGTGCATTCCTTTGGGAATTCCAAGTTACGATACCTGGCAGAGTAGAAGGTCAGAGAGCAGAATATTCCTGGTTCGTTTCGGATGAAATGCGGCTTTTGAATGAAAGCGGAACGATTATCGGGAACTTGCATAATGACGCGAATCTGTCAACGGTTACAGCGACCTATAATGGCAAGACCATCCAAATTCCACGCATTCAGGATGCTACGGACAGCGATATGTTTGCCTGGGATAACGCATGGTCGGCAACGGAGAACGGTATAAGCTACACACGAAACATCAACCTGCTTTGCCGCTGCCAATGTACGCCTGACACTTGCCACTGGACAGGCTGTGGAGATTATTGGTTCAAGAATGACGACGGTACCTGGGCTACAAAGGGATTTTGTCAGTGTTGGACAGAAACGCAGAACATGACCTTTACCTTCGTTTACAAGACGAGTGATTTGTCTGCAATTGAAGGTTACGGCAGCCTCGGTTATCAGATAAATAACTACGCACAGCTTTTCTATATGCCGGATTCCGATTCTTCTGTCCGTGTTTCCTATGACGATGCGACCGTTACTATTCCAAATCTGTTTGAAAAAGAACTAACCCACGACTTTGATGGCTATACCGCGCACTACAAGATAACGGTCAATGAAGGAAAGCTGGTACTGACCAACGGCACTCCGCTGACGATACACGATATGATGACAGAAACGCTTGTCTATATCAGCGGTTCCTTAATAATCACAGCAGAGGATGCCAACGGAAACATAACCACCCTAAAACAAGGCGCGGATTATACTGTTGAGTATGACGGAACGGGCGGCGAAACGGATTCACACGGAAAGTCAGTACACATATTGGATATTGTGATCCTGCGACCGCAACCGGTTATGTATATTCTCGACTATGATGCAACCCTAACAATTCCTGCAGGGGTCACAGAAGCAATAAAGTATACCAACTCCGCTTCTATTACACTGTGGGGAGATAAAATTACAGATACTACGGTAGAAAAGGTCTATGCTGACATTAACATTGCAGCAAAGAACTATAAGGTGGAAATGTTCAAGACCTGTGCAGAGACGGGTAAGCCCCTTGGCGGTGCGACCTTTGGTCTGTTCAATGACCAGGGAGGACTGATTTCCACCGGCGTAACAGATGTTAACGGAGAACTTATATTCCAGTCCAGCATCACGGAAGGTATCATTCTCCGGGAGCACATTCTTTACTATATGCAGGAACTGAGAGCCCCGCCGGGCTACCGGTTAGACGACACCAAGCACTGGTTCTGCTTCTGTAACGACCCGGCAGACACCTGCCAGATCTGCAACAGTGTGATGGAAGAAACTAATGCGTTCCGAATACCTTTTGAACAGCTTGGTAAAGTCAACTTTTCCAATGAATTTCTCAGTTACAACCTGCCCGCAACCGGCGGTCCCGGTATTTATCCGTTGATACCTGTGAGCGTGATATGCATTGTCACACCGCTTGTATATGGATTCACTCGAAGGCGCAAGCGAGAAAGGAGGGGCGTTGGATAGCTTCCCTTTCTACGGCGGAAACGCGCCGGAGATGGATCCCCCAATTAAGGAAAAAATTAAAATAAGAAAGGACAAAAATTATGAAAAAGTTAGTTTCCATTTTACTAGCATTGACCTTGATCCTGGCTATGAGCATTACCACATTCGCCGAAGAGGAAGAAACATTCGCACTGACCATTGCCGGCACAAAGGACCACACCTATAATGTGTACCAGATCTATACTGGTGATGTGGCTGAAGAGGCCGGCACACTGGTATTGTCCAATGTTAAGTACGGTCTGAACCACATTCCTGTTGACGGTGCTACCGGAGACTCTGTTCCTGAAACAGAACTGAAAGACTTCCTCAACTCTGCAGATCCTGCAAACTATTTCCGCACACAGATCTCCGGCACGCCTTATGCTGTTGTAAACGAAGATGGCACGGAGAACTCCGTTACAATCAATGTTGCAGCCGGTTACTATTTGATTATGGATATAACTGCCGATCTGCCCGACGGTCAAACCAAGTCTACCATTATTCTGAAGGTTGCAGAGGAGACTACTGTGGCTTCCAAGCACGCTACCATCGTTTCCGCCAAAAAGGTTGACGATAAGAACGATTCCACTACCGAGGAAGATGCTGTGAATTGGGTAGATTCCGCTGACTACGATATTGGAGACGATGTTCCCTTCCAGATGACCGTGTCCTTGCCCGCTACATTGAACGCATACAGCACCTATGAGCTGACTTTCCACGATAAGCAGGCTGCCGGTTTTGACACCCCCGAGAACTTTAAGGTATATATTCAGAGAGCCGATGCGCAACTGTTTGAAATTGAGGATACGGATTATACTGTTACCAATGCTTGCGCCAAACCCGAGTCCTGTGAATACGGCAACTGTACTTTTTCCGTTACTCTAAGTGATGTTAAGGCTATTTACGAGACGAAGGATATTGAGTTTGAAAATGGCGATATTCTGATTGTTGAGTATACCTCAAAGCTTAACGAAAATGCCAACGTTGGCAGAGCAGGCAACGAAAACAGTATGTATGTTTGCCATCCTGATGGTCATACTCCTGAGGATGCTGTTACCGTTTTGACCTACGAACTGAAGGTTAACAAGATTGACGGCAAATCCAAGAACGCTCTGGAAGGTGCAGGCTTTACCCTGCAGAAGTGGAATGAAACTGCAGGTAAATGGCAGGATCTAGGTGTAGAGCAGGTTGGTGATGGTATGACCTCCTTCACCTGGTCCGGCATCGACGGCGGCAAGTACAAGCTGGTGGAAACTACGACTCCCGCCGGATATAATACACTGGCTGATCTGGAGTTCGTGATCAATGCTACCCACAAAGATATTTGGCTTGCCGATGGCAACTATGCCTTGGAAGATGTAATCGCAAAAGATCCTTCCGGCACCACTGTTGTGTTTGCGGATAAGAACGCAGAAGGTCTGCTGGACGGCAAGTTGGAAGGCAATGTAGAAAACTTCAAAGGTGTTATCCTTCCCGAGACCGGTGCTGAAGGCACCTTCTTCCTGATTGCCGGCGGTGCTTTGCTGGTTATGGTGGCTGCAGTCTTTATGATCACCCGCAAGAAAATGTCCGTTTACGAGGACTAATCTGTTTATACATAATTAGCGTTTTTTGTTAGTTTAGAAAGCGGCGGCGGATGCTTTTCCGCCATCCGCCGCCCTTTGTAAAGCAGTGGAGAGATGTTTATGAAAAACAATAAAATAGGAATCCTGTTGGTTCTGGTGCTTTTCGTAGGCGTCTGTGGACTGCTCTATCCGTCTGTGAGCCAATATTGGAATACCAAAACCCAAACGCGGGCTGTTGAAAATTACCGAGAGATGCTTGAGTCCTTAAAACCCGAAGACTACGAATTCTACTTTCAAGAAGCAGAGAAATATAACACAAAGCTTAGCGAATTAAGCGCGCCGTTGGTTGACTACGGTGAGTTAGAAGACTATAACAGCATTTTGAATATCAGCGGGAAAGGTATTATGGGATATATGTCAATTCCCAAATTGGGTGTTGAGCTGCCGTTGTATCACGGAATATCTGCTGAGGTGTTGAACATTGCCTGCGGTCACTTAGAGGGAACCTCCTTGCCTGTTGGCGGTGAAAGTACGCACAGTGTTTTATCAGCACATCGCGGACTTCCTCATGCAAAGCTCTTTACCGAGCTTGATAAGATGGAGATTGGTGATACCTTCACGATTACCGTATTGGATAGAACGGTAACTTATCAGGTGGACCAAATCAAGGTAGTTCGCCCCAATGTGATCGACGACATACAAATTGTTCCGGGCGAAGATTTATGTACCTTACTTACCTGCACGCCCTACGGAGTCAATTCTCATAGACTGCTTGTCAGAGGGACACGAATTGAGAACGCAGCTCCGGTTTTGCATGTTACCTCCAATGCGTATCGAATCGACTCTTTGGTGGCAACACCTATGGTTGCGGCTCCAATCTTATTCATTTTATTGATTGTTTTGATGGTGAAATATCGGGACAAGGGCAGCAAACCGCTTATCTCAAAGGAGGAAGAAGAATGGCTGAAAGAAGAGTGGAGATAATCGCTTTTTTGCTCTGCGTTTGCCTGTTTCTAATGCCGTGCCATGTGCAGGCGGCTTCAACAACCGATGCAAAAGAACCCATATCTACAGAGCAAGATTGTTCTTTGGATATCTCCTATTGCAGTGGCGGCATTGCCTTTTCTGAGTTGCCCGTAAGACTCTATAAAATTGCGGATGTATCTGCGGATTTTCAATATGCGCGTACATCCTCCTTTGAGAAATCCAATCTGATTTTTAACGGGATACAGACAGTTGGCGAATGGAATGTTATTCGCTCAACATTGGAAACATATATCCTTGCGAATAGCGTTGCCGCAGACTTTAATGGCATAACTGATACGGAAGGTAAGGTAGCTTTTGATGCATTAAAACCCGGGCTTTATTTGGCAATTACAGATCGTGTAACAAAGGGCAATACGACCTATGTGTTTGACTCCGCCTTAATTGCCTTGCCCGGTTTGAGCACGGACGGTTTATGGCGGTATCAGGTTGAAGTCGCGTCTAAATTCCAAATTATCACCCCAAGCGAAGAAGACGAGGAAATTGAATACAAGGTGCAGAAGCTTTGGAAGGGCGATAAAGGAAGCTCTGCACGACCTGCGACGATAGAGGTACAGATGTTCCGTAACGGCACAATCTATCAAACAATAACACTGTCAGAGGGTAATAACTGGACATATACTTGGTCTGCAAAGGATGATGGCTCGGATTGGAAGGTCGTGGAGCGCAACATCCCAGTAGGATATACTATGACCATCGAGGAGCGAGAAACCTCTTTCACACTAACAAATACATATAATCGCGAAGTTCCGGATAATCCCGATGCTCCACAAACCGGTGATACATCGAACATTATGTTATGGTTTATTCTTATGATCGTCTCCGGCAGTATGCTTATTATCTTAGGAATCACCGGGAAGAGAAACCGCTTATGATGAAACAAAAGAATAACACTATAAGAAAATTTTTAATAATCGTTGGGGTATGTTTGCTTGCAGCCGCAATGGCGCTTTTGATTGTGTGGCAATGGAATGTTCGCGCCGCTGAACAAAATTCAAAGGAATATGCAAGCATAATCCGCGAACTCATACCGGAACAGCAAGGTGCTGTTCCGGAGGAACGCAGAGATAATACGATGGCTACACTTTCCGTTGATGGAACAGATTTTGTTGGATTATTGGAGATTCCTGAATATGACTCCGTTCTTCCTGTTTGCAACGATTGGGGAAAACCTGCAAAATATCCTTGCAGATTTAGTGGGAGTGTTTATGACCGTACAATGCAGATCGGCGGAACATCACAAAAAGGTCAGTATGATTTTTACCGTGATATTTCTGTAGGAGATAGTGTTTTCTTTACAGATATGGAAGGCAATCGATTTTTATACGCTGTAACCGATATTCGCTATGAACAAAATGCAGACCAGTCCACATTGCAACGCAGGGACGCATCCTTGACACTCTTTGTCAAAAATATTTATGCTTTTGAGTATATAATCATTTACTGTGATATTATGAACTGATATACTTTGCCAAAGGGACAATGCCTTTGCGGCATTCCTAAAAACCGGGGCATCGAAAAAATTTTACAGTGCTCTATAACACAGCCCGTCCGGCAGTAATGTCCGACGGGCTTTTACGTCGTATCGAAGACGAATGGGCAACCTTTGACTTTATAGAAAACTCGATTAAATTACTAAAAAATCTGGCTTGGAAAATCGTTTCGTACTTTCGTGTTGTTTTTTGAAACGCAACCAACAAATCACCTGGTAAATGGCACGGCCAAGGATACTAAAACAGAGACCAGATGCAGAACCGTTGATGTACCGGTGCAGTGAATTCAGAAATTGCGCCAGCACAAGAATAAGTGATTAGCCAATCGCCTGCGGTTAGGACGGGCCTATACCGTTACAGACGATATTACCGCACATCCGGATGGCAAGCCGATCTGTCCGGAGTAGGTTACCCAGTTGTTAAAAAAACTGCAGGTGAAGGATGGGTTGCCGGAGTGTAGATTCCACGCTCTCAGACACCTTTGCGCATCCATTATGTTGATGCAGGGTGTCGATGCCAAGGTAGCCAAGGAACACTTGGGTCATAAAGATATAACAACTACCATGAATGTCCATACGCACGTTCTTCCCTTTGTGGCGAAAGACGCAGCGCAAAAATCGGAGCATTGGTTTATGATGTTGGGTGAGCACAGGAATTCGTAAAGCTTGCAACAGCGGTTTTTGAGGCACTAGTCGGCGGGTGGTTGACAAAAAGCGAAAGAACACCGGTCCTTGCTATTCAATCGAGGGGAAAAAGAGTTGACATAACACTCCTTTAAGCCACATCGCGCACCGCGTTTTATTCTGCCTTGCCTTTTTCTTCCATAATGGTATAATAACTGAAAGGATTGGGGTGTTTTTATGCCAAATATAATTGAGATTACAGATTTTCTTGCGCCGGAGTTGGATGTGTACGCCCGACTCACCGAGGCGCAGCTTATGAATCGGTTTGATCCGTCGCGGGCGATGTTTATTGCGGAAAGTCCCAAGGTCATTGACCGGGCACTGGATGCCGGGTATGAGCCGGTGTCCATCCTTGTGGAGAAAAGCCGGATGGTCGGGGAGTCGCTGGATGTGATTCGCCGCTGCGGCGACGTGCCGGTATATACGGCAGATATGGACATACTTACACAGCTGATCGGCTATCAGCTTACCCGGGGCCTGCTTTGCGCGATGCGCAGAACTGCGCTGCCGAAGGTGGAGGATATACTGGAAAATGCCCGGCGGGTGGCGGTGTTGGAGGAAGTTATGAACCCTACCAACATCGGCGCAATTTTCCGCAGTGCTGCGGCGTTGGGAATGGATGCGGTGCTGCTGACTCCCGGCTGCAGCGATCCTCTTTATCGGCGCAGCGCAAGAGTCAGTATGGGAACGGTGTTCCAGATTCCCTGGACGTTCCTGCCGGGCAACTGGATTGATGTGTTAAAGGAAAACGGCTTCCATGCCGCCGCTATGGCGCTGTCGGAGGACTCCATATCCATTGACGATCCCCGTTTGCCGGAAATTGAAAAACTGGCTATCGTTTTGGGTACGGAAGGGGACGGCCTTGCGGCTTCCACTGTGACCGCCTGCGACTATACCGTAAAGATTCCCATGGCGCACGGCGTGGATTCTCTGAATGTAGCGGCCGCCAGTGCAGTTGCCTTTTGGCAATTAAAAGCATAGAAAAATCCTCCGGCTCAGCCGGAGGATTTCTTTTACACATTGAACAGGAAGTTGACGATATCGCCGTCTTTCATAACATATTCCTTACCTTCGCTGCGGACAAGACCTTTGGCTTTGGCGTTGGCCATTGTGCCGCATTCCTTCATATCTTCGAAGGCGATAACTTCGGCCCGGATAAAGCCACGCTCAAAGTCTGTATGGATTTTACCAGCGGCCTGGGGCGCTTTTGTGCCGTTTTTGATGGTCCAGGCACGGCATTCGTCGCTGCCGGCGGTAAGGAAGGAAATCAGACCCAGCAGGGCGTAGGAGCTGCGGATCAGCTTGTCCAGACCAGACTCGTTGACACCCAGTTCTTCCATAAACATGGCCTTTTCTTCCGGATCGTCCAGTTCGGCAATGTCTGCTTCCAGTTTAGCGCAAATGGGGATCAGTTGGCTGCCTTCTTCGGCGGCCAGAGCCTTAACAGCCATATAATGACAGTTGTTTTCCGGTTCGTTGATCTCATTTTCAGCCAGGTTGCCTACATAAATGGTCTTTTTCAGAGTCAGTAGGTCAGAGGTGGCGATCAGTGCCATATCGTCCTCGCTACCATCAAAGGTGCGGGCCAGCTTGCCTTCATTCAGGTGCTTAAGCAGCTCGGTAAAGAGTTCTGCCTCCCGGGCAAACTTCTTGTCGCCGCCTTTCATCGCTTTTTGGGCCTTGTCAATTCGGCGTTCTACCATTTCAATATCGGCCATGACCAGTTCCAAATTGATGATCTCGATATCCCGCAGCGGGTCGGTACTGCCCTCTACGTGGGTGACGTTGGAATCGTCAAAGCAACGGACTACATGAACAATAGCATCGGTGGTGCGGATATTGGAAAGGAACTTGTTTCCAAGACCTTCACCCTTGGACGCGCCTTTTACAAGACCGGCAATGTCCACAAATTCGATGACAGCGGGGGTCAGCTTCTTGGGATTGTGCAGCTCTGCCAGCCAATCCAGCCGTTCGTCCGGAACACTGACAACACCCACATTGGGGTCAATGGTGCAAAATGCGTAGTTGTCGGCGGGAACACCGGCATTGGTAATAGCATTAAACAGAGTGGACTTGCCCACATTGGGCAGACCTACGATACCAAGCTTCATAAGTAATTCTCCTTTATCAAATGGCGTATAGCCATAACAATTCAATATACTCTACCACAAAACCCAAAAATATGCAACCGCTTTGCATGAAAGTTCTGCACAAAATTCGCCGGGGACTTGCATGTGGACTTTGACTTTGGTATAATGCGCTCAGGGAAAAAACACAAGGAGGAACAGTATGTATCATATTTATAAGATCGCATCCAATACCGTTGTGGATTTTGCGGCGGAGGAACTGAAAAAATACCTGCGCATGATGATGCCCCGCAGCGGCGATGTGACCATCGACTATGACCCCAAGGCAAAAGACGGCTTCCGCCTG
>JAZOUW010000064.1:0-42717 GCA_045658385.1 Faecousia sp. | reverse complement strand
AACTTCTTTGCCGGTCCTACCGACAGTCAGTTCAAAGCGCCCTTCAACTGGTACAACGTTCACTATCTGTATACCCACGTGGTTGGCACCTCCGGCGGCAACACCAACGATATGCAGGAAGCCATCGCAATGATGAATGCGGGCAAGCTGAATCCCTCTGCGTTGGTCACCCACATCGGCGGTCTGAATGCAGTGGTAGACACTACCCTGAATTTACCGAAGATTCCCGGCGGCAAGAAGCTGATCTACACCCACATCGACTTGCCCTTGGTAGCAATCGATGATTTTGGGAAATTGGGCGAGACCGACCCGATGTTCGCAGAGCTGGACCGGATGTGCAAGGCAAACAACGGTCTTTGGAATCCGGAAGCAGAAAAGTATCTGCTGGCAAACGCCAAGAAAATCTGATATGATAGACTTTGCCGGAGCATATCCGGCAAAGTTTTCTTTACAGGAGTGTTATTATGGATTTACAGAAAGCAGTGTTAGGTATTGAGTTAGGCTCCACCCGCATTAAGGCGGTGCTGATTGACGAAAATCACGACCCCATTGCATCCGGAAGCTTTGTCTGGGAGAATCGGCTGGAAAAGGGTGTATGGACATACCGTCTGGAAGATGCGGTTGCCGGTGTCCGGGCCTGCTATGCCGATTTGCGGACCGATGTGGAAAGGAAATTCGGCAAACCCTTAACTACGCTGGGCGCCATCGGCATTTCCGGTATGATGCACGGCTATCTGGTTTTGGATAAGGATGGCAAGCAGATCGCACCTTTCCGCACCTGGCGCAATACCATTACAGCGCCTGCGGCGGCAGAGCTGACGGAGCTGTTCCGGTTTAATATTCCCCAGAGATGGAGTATTGCCCACTTGTATCAGGCAATTTTGAATGGAGAAGACCATGTGAAGGACATTGCCCGGCTGACTACCTTGAGCGGCTATATTCACGGCCTGCTCACCGGAGAAAATGTTATGGGTGTGGGAGAAGCGTCGGGAATGTTCCCTTATGACGATGCTGCCGGAGATTTTGACGGAACAAGACTTGACCAATTTGACGCGCTGCTGCAGAAAGAACAGCTGGGCTGGAAGATTCGGGATATTTTGCCCCGGGTATTGCGCTGCGGTGCGCAGGCAGGCGTCTTGACGGCAGAGGGCGCGGCCCTTTTGGACGAGACCGGCGCATTACAACCGGGTATTCCTATGTGCCCTCCGGAGGGCGATGCCGGCACCGGTATGGTAGCTACCGGCGCGGTACGACCGGGAACAGGCAGCGTATCCGCCGGCACATCTGCCTTTTCTCTGCAGGTTTTGGAGCAACCTCTGAAAAAGTATTATCCGGAAATTGACGTGGTGGTGACCCCAGCGGGTAAAACTGTGGCCATGGCCCACACCAATACATGCACTTCTGAAATCGACGCATGGATTCACTTGATTGCCGACGCCATGAAAACGATGGGTCAGAAGGCAGATATGAATGAACTGTATGGGACCATGTATCGCACAGCCTTGGAAGGCGCGCCGGATTGCAGCGGTATTGTTGCCTTTAACTATTTTGCAGGCGAGCCGCTAACAGCCACGGAAACCGGAAGACCTATGGTGGTGCGTCTGCCACAAAGCCGGATGGACATTGGCAATTTCATGCGCGCCCAATTAAACGGTGCCATTGCCACGCTGAAAATTGGCATGGATATGCTCAAGCGGGAAGAACAAGTGGTGTCAGAACGCATGGTGGGCCACGGCGGATTTTTTAAGACGCCCGGTGTAGGTCAGCAGATTTTGGCAGACGCTTTGGGTGTGCCTATTACTACGATGGAAACTGCCGGTGAGGGCGGCCCTTGGGGTATGGCTTTGCTGGCGGCCTATATGCTCCATAAGGGTCAGCAGACGTTGGAAGATTATCTGGAAGAAAAGGTGTTCTGCAAAGCAAACAGTACCGTGGCACAGCCCACAAAAGAGGGAATGGACGGCTTTGATGCCTACCTTAAACGGTATATTGCTGCGCTGGATTCCCAAAAGGCAGCTGCAAAAATGCAATAAGAAATTTGCCGGTATTCTTTGTGAATACCGGCAAAATTTATGTGTTTTTTGTAATTCGAAAGGTTTTCTCCACCATGAAGAGCATCAGCCCGATAAAAACGAAAAGGTAAATGGGTAAAATCTGGAAGCCAATGAGTCTGCCAAGCAGACCGTAAACCGGGGGCATAAATGCGCCGCCGGTATAAGCGCAGGCCATTTGAATACCGATGATGGCACCGGAGTTCTCTGCGCCGAAATTGCCCGGGGTAGAGTGGATAATGCAGGGGTAAATGGGGGCAAAACCAAGACCGATCATAATAAAGCCTATCAGCGCCGGCACATTTGTTTGTATGGGCAGCCAAAGAAGGAACATTCCTACAAAGGAAATGGTCGCGCCCAGCCGGATCATATTCCGGTCGCCAACGCGGTCCATCAAAAAACCACCCAGAAAACGACCGGAGGTAAGGCCGATAAAGGAAAGAGAGGCATAGGCGGCAGCGGTTTCCGGGGGAAGCTGCCGTGCCTGAACAAAGTAGGTGCTGGTCCATTCCATAGCCACAAATTCCGCGGCGCAGTAGCAGAAAAAACCCAGCAGCAAGTATGGTACACCTTTTATTTTCAACGCGCCGATCAGACCGATGCTTTTGCCAGACTGTTCGTCGGCGGCAGGCGCCTTGTGAATCTTCCAAAGGGGCAGGGAGAGCAGCAGCGTAAGACCGATGCATCCCTGCACGCAGGCAATGATGATATAACCGTTGTTCCACACAGAGGTGGTCAGGGCATAGCTCATTACGAAGGGACTGACGATGGCGCCTACGCCCCAGAAGCAGTGCAGCCAACTCATGTGCTTGGCGCTATAGTGGGTGGCAACATAGTTGTTCAGCGCCGCATCCACCGAACCTGCTCCCAGACCATAGGGGATTGCCAACAGGATCAGCATCCAGAAAGCGGATGCCTGGGAAAAACCCAGTAGGGCAAATGCGGTCATAAATGCGCTGATAATGACTAATGTGGGTGTCTTAAGCTTTCTGGTCAGAAAATCAGACAGCAGGCTGGAAAGCACCGTGCAGCCGGCAATGACCATTGTGATAATGCCCATATAGGAAACATTCACCTGGAATGTCTTGTGCATCACCGGCCAGGCAGAGCCTAAAAGAGAATCCGGTAGGCCCAGGCTGATAAAAGCCAGGTAAATAACGGCCAAAAGCAAGGAATACATCGTCTACCTCCAAAGGGTATTTTTCCCGATTATTGTAGCATAAAAGAAAGACCTTTGTCAAACGGCACAAGCATAAATAGGGTTGCAAATAGATGTGGCATATGTTACAGTAAACCCAGGGAATTTGCGCCAATTTTAGAGAAAACGAGGTGGCGGATATGCTGGATTATACAAACAGCGCAACGGTTTATCTGTCCCAGGAAAAGGGCAACGATTTTAACAGCGGCTTTGCGCCGGTCAGCGATGGCTTTGGCGGCGGTCCGGTGAAGACAATGAAGCGGGTAAGAAACCTGCTGTATACCATGCGTGCCTGCGGCAATACCCAGCCGATGACCGTTCGGTTTATTGGGGATTTCTATCTGGATTCCCCCTTGAATCCCGGCTTTGAGGAAGCAGGCGGCTATTTCGGTACTGCTCACCCCATGAAGAATGTTACCTTTGAATCCTATGGGGAAAAGCGATCCAGAATCATTGGCGGCAAAAAGCTTACCGGTTTTCAAAAGGATGTGTTCCGGGGAGCGCAGTGCGTATCGTTGTATATTCCGGAAGTCAAGGAAGGCTCTTGGCATTTTACAGATTTGTATGTAAACGGTAAGCGGGCAACCATGGCACGTTATCCCAAAGACGGCACACTTACTGCCGTAGCAACGGAAAATGATGACCCCCAGCCTTCTTATATGGTGGGCTCCAAGTGGTTTATCGCCCACAAGGAGGATCTGGAGGGCATGGACCTGACCGGCGCGATGGTTTCCTTCTATCACTACTGGATCGACGAGCATACACCGGTGGAAAGCTACGACCCGGAAACCGGCAGACTGGAAATGGAAAAACGCTCCCGCTTTTTGATGACCAGTAATTATATGGCGGCCGGCACGAAGGGCGCAACAGCGAACCTCCATTATTATCTGGAAAATGTTGCCGATGGCTTCTCCCAGCCCAACGACTGGTATCTGGATGTAAAAGCGGGCATGCTGTATTACATACCTGCGCAAAAGGACATCGCCCCCGAAGCCTTGGAGGTCTTTGCCCCCACTTTGCAGACCCTCATTGAGCTTAAGGGCGCGCCGGAAAACAAATTGGCGGGCATCCGTTTCCGGAATCTGGATTTCTTCTGCTCCAAGGGCGAGTACCGCTGCACCGTGATTAATAAGACCTCCTTTGTGCCGGAGGGTGATGATGAGCGTGCTGCCGATTATCAGTCTGCATGGTCTGCCGGCGGCGCGATCCGCTTTGAATATGCCCAGGACTGCAGCATTTCCAATTGTACCGTGTCCTGCACCGGCTGCCATGGCATAGAGATCGCCTATGGCTGCGATTCCATTCGTATTGAAAATTGCCGTCTGGAGAATCTGGGCGGCGGCGGTCTGAAGATCCTGGGCCGGGCGGTAAAGGACCCCGTGGAGTGGGAGACCGGCCACTGCATTATCCGCAACAACCTGATTTCCCACTGCGGTGAGCGGTATGCTTGCGCCTGCGGCATTTTACTGTGCCACAGCGCCCATAATGAGCTTTCTGACAACGAGATCTGCTACACCGACTATACCGGCATTTCTGTTGGCTGGGTTTGGAGCTATCAGCCCAATACCACCTACGGCAATATCATTCGCAATAACCACATTCACCATATCGGTATGGGCAAGCTGTCCGATATGGGCGGCATTTATCTGCTGGGTTATCAGGACGGCACCATCGTGGAGGGTAACCATATCCACGATATCAACAGCAACCACTATGGCGGCTGGGGCCTGTATCCCGACGAGAGCGCTTCCCATATTACGATGGAAAACAATCTGGTTTACAATTGTAAATCCAGTTGTTATCACCAGCACTACGGCAGCTACAATACCCTTCGGGGCAATGTTCTGGGCTTTGGCAACGGACAAATCATCCAGCTGACCCAAAATGAGGCCCACATGGGCGTGGTTGCGGAAGAAAACATCTTCATTACCGACGGACAGCCCATCTACGGCAAGGGCTCCAACGCCCTCGTTACCGGTTTCACCGGCTCTATGATGCCTTTGCGGGCAAACCGCAACCAGATCTGGGATGTGAGTGGAGAAGCGCCCGTTATGATGCGTTTCGTAGATGACGACGGCGCGCCCAAGACAATGGACCTGGAGACCTGGCAGAAGGTTTCCAGCCAGGATCAGGGCACAGTGGTGGAAGAACCGAAGAATATTGTGATCGATCGGGAAAACAAAACCATAAAGTGGAAATAAAAGCAAGAAACCGGCAACATTTGTTGCCGGTTTCCTTGTGAAAAACGGTTGAAAAGCAAAAAAACATGTGCTATACTAACGTTCTTGGCAACAAATGGTTGCATGGAAAGGGGAAGGAAAATGGCAATCAGCAAAAATGCAAAGAAAGCCGTTATGCTTGGCACACTTTGCTCGGTTTCTTATCTGGCGGTGTATATTGCCCGAAACATTCTGGGCGCGGTAACGCCGAAAATGCTGGAGGCCGGCTTTAGTGAGGCATACATCGGCAGTGTTTCATCTATTTATTTGATTATGTACGCTTGCGGACAGATGATCAACGGCCTCATCGGTGACAAGATCAAGGCAAAATGGATGATCGGTATGGGCCTTTGCGGCGCCGGCATAACAAATTTTGTCTTTGCGCAGGTGGCGTTTTCTCCTAATTTGGCGTTGGTGATCTACGGCATCACCGGATTTTTCCTTTCTATGATCTACGGCCCGATGACCAAGGTGGTTTCGGAGAATGTGGAGCCCCTTTATGCTACTCGCTGTTCTTTGGGCTATACTTTTGCATCCTTCTTCGGCTCTCCGGCGGCAGGTCTGCTGGCAACCTTCCTGGCTTGGGAAGGGGTATTTCATGTTGGCAGCAGCTTTTTGGTGCTGATGGCGCTGGCTGTGGTGCTGTGCTTTGGTCTGTTTGAAAAGCGGGGTATCGTCAAATACGGCCAATATCAAAAGCAGGAAAAGGGCCTCAAGAACATTAAGGTGCTGTTTAAGCACCAGATTGTCAAGTATTCTCTGATTTCTGTCTTGACCGGTGTGGTGCGCACCTCGGTGGTTTTCTGGCTGCCTACATACATTTCCCAGTATTTGCATTTCTCCGTAGACAAAGCAACAGTATTGTTCAGCGTGGCAGCCTTCGTCATTTCTTTTACTACCTTTGTTTCTATTTTTGTATACGAGAAGTTGGGCTACGATATGGACAAGACGGTGTTGGTGATGTTCTCCAGCTCTGTGGTGTTCTTTGTTTTGACCTATTTGATTGGTCAGCCTGTTGCCAACATGGTGTTCATCGTTTTGGCAATTATGGCATCCAACGGTGCGGCGACCATGCTTTGGAGTCGCTACTGCCCCTCTTTGCGGGATACGGGGATGGTCTCCTCTGTCACCGGTTTTTTGGATTGCTTGAGCTATGCGGCGGCGGCTCTGGCCAATGTGCTGTTTGCCAATGCGGCCAATGTTATCGGCTGGAAGTATTTGATTCTGGTGTGGACCGGTATCGTATTTGTGGGCGTGATCATTGCGCTACCCTACAATAAAATGAAAAAGAAAGTCCTTGCGGATTAACCGCAAGGACTTTTCCTTGTTATTGGGTAAGGGCAACAATTACCTGGGTCATTTTTTCCAGCGCTTCCACCGAAACAAATTCGTGGACACTGTGGCCGTTCATTCCACCGGTGGACAAATTGGGGCAGGGAAGACCTTCATAGGAAAGCCGTGCACCGTCGGTGCCGCCCCGGATGGGTACGATCTTGGGCTGAACGCCTGTCGTTTCCATGGCAACCTTTGCATTATCGATCAAATGCATCGCCGGCAGGATTTTTTCCTTCATATTGTAGTAGCTGTCCTTCATAGTAAGCTTGTAGGTGTTTTCTCCATCCCGGGCGTTGAGGTATGCAATCAGGCTTTCAATAAATGCTTTCCGGGCAAGGAATTTCTCCATATCGTGATCCCGGATAATCATTTTTACTGTTGCACTGCTTTCGTTGCCGCAGATGTCGGAAACATGATAGAAGCCTTCGTAGCCTTCCGTATGGGCGGGGGTCTCGGCGGCTGGGAGCAGGGAAACCAATTGCACTGCCAGCAGGGCGGCGTTTTTCATTTTGTTCTTTGCATCGCCGGGGTGGATGTTTACACCGGTAATTTCAATGGCTGCTCCGGCAGCGTTAAAGTTTTCGTATTCAATTTCACCCAGCTCACCACCGTCTATGGTGTAGGCTTCCTTCGCTGCAAAGCGGTCATAGGGGAAACGGTCTGCGCCACAGCCAATCTCCTCGTCCGGGGTGATACAGACGGCCATAGCCCGGTGAGAGACCTCCGGGTGATTGACCAGATATTCGCAGGCGGTGAAGATTTCCGCAATGCCGGCTTTGTCATCCGCGCCTAAAAGGGTGCTGCCGTCGGTGACCACCAAATGCTGACCCACATAGTCAGAAAGGTAAGGGAAGTTTTTTTCCGTCAGGGTCGCATGAGGCAGGACAATGTCACCGCCTTCATAGGCAATGACTTGGGGCTTTACATTTTCCCCGGATACATCCGGGGAGGTGTCCATGTGGGCAATAAAGCCAATGGCAGGCTCCTGTTCTCGGCCTTTTGATGCGGGCAAAAAGCCATAAACATAGCCATTTTCGTCCAGAATGGTGTCCTGCAAGCCCAGCTCTTTTAATTCCTGGGCAAGGTATTTGCCTAAAATCAGCTGTTTATCGGTGCTGGGAAAGGACTGGCTGTCCTCGGCGGACTGGGTGTCAAAACGGACATAATGCAAAAAGCGGTCTAAAACAGTCATAGTATTTTTCTCCTTTGGTAGTTATCTTGGGTATTCGTTGCACAGCAGACGGTAGGGCGGTTCGTCTTCTTCAATGGTGGGAAAACGCCCTACAGGCGGATTAAAGCGGTTGTCGGTGTTGTCGTCGTTGCATTGGGAAACCTCTCCCAGCAAAACAGCACCCGTACCTTTTTCTACAGAAAAGGGGTGTGGAAGGAAAACAGACCATAAAGGTCCGGGAAAATCCTAAGGCAGAATTCTCCTGCTTTGTGAGGGAAGTCGGTGCCTCCGTAAACAATCTGCATAAAGCCTCCTGAATCGTAAGAAAGCACGAAAAGCCAAAGGAAAACACCATTTATGTGTATATGATATCACGATATAATATAAATACAATCTTTTTTTGAGGTTTTTATGAAAATGTATTTCCTAAATGGCAAATGGATGCTACAGCTTGTTGGGAACTGAAACACAAGGACGGCCGCATTTTGCAAAAGGGAAGCACTCCGGTAACGGTTGCGCCCTCCTCGGTAGTGACCTTGCCGGAAATGGACTTTTGCAAATGCGATGTTGACAGTACTTATTTTGTATACCGCCTTGTTCGGAATGGAGAAATCATTAGCGAAGACACAGTGCTGTTTACAGCGCCCAAGTACTTTGGGTTTGAAGCGCCGAATTTGCGCTTCGAGGTCAGAGACGACCAAATCACCGTCTATGCGGATAAGTACGCAAAGTCAGTGGAAATCGATTCTCCTGACTCCGATTTCGTGTTAAGCGATAACTATTTCGATATGGAAGCCGGGCAAGACTGTCCGGATTCTAAAAAGTATACCGAAGACCATCGCCCTGCGTTCTGTTTACGATATACGATACCCCCCACCGAAATCGGTGGGGGGTATCGTATATAAAAACAAGGGCACGACAAATGTCGTGCCCTTGCGGACTTACTTAGTATTGCTTCTTATTTAACGGAAGCGAACATGAAGTACTTGTAGCCCAGAGGAGAGGAGAAGAAGCCGTCGATGGAATCACTGCACATATAGATATCAGTGTAGTAGTAGATCGGGCAGATAGCGCCGGTCTCCATCAGGATGTCTTCTGCATCGTGCATCAGTTCAAAGCGCTCCTCGGGATCGGAGGAAGCCTTAACCTGAGCGATGATGCTGTCGTAGGACTCTGACCAGGTCTTGCCTTCGTAGCCGGCGAAGTCCTTGTGCTCGTCCTTACCGAACTGGGAGTCGTTGTTGCCGGAGGTGGTGATCCACATATCCAGGAAGGAAATGGGGTCATTGTAGTCGCCCAGCCAGCCGTTACGAGCGACGGAGTAGTCGCCGTTCTTACGGGTGTTCAGGAAGGTAGCCCACTCCTGAATTTCAACGTTGATTTCGATGCCGTAGGTGTCCCAAGCCTGCTGCAAGTAAGTAGCAATGGCTTCGTGGCCGGAACCTTCGTTGGTGATGTAGGTCAGCTTCGGGAAGCCAACAGCCTTGCCGTCCTTCATTTCGAACTTGCCGGAGGACTGTGCAACCTGCTCCAACAGCTTAACAGCTTCATCGCAGTTAGCAGTGTAGTCTTCCTTAGCAACGCTGTAGTAGCCAGCACCATCGCGGTCGGGACCGTTCTTGTCGATGAATTCCTTGCCGTCGGGCTCAGTCAGACCCATGGCAACGAAACCGGCAGCGGGAACCTGACCTGCCTGGCCGATTTCATCGACGATGTAGTTACGGTCGATAACCAGACCCAGAGCCTTACGGATCAGAGCCTTCTCTTCCTGGGAGAAGTCCTTCAGAGCGGGATCGTTTACGTTAAAGGAAACGTAGTAGGTACCCAGCTGGCCTTCTACAAAGAACTGATCCTTGTACTGGCCTTCCTGCAGGGTTTTGATCTCGTCGTTGGGAACGGAGTCAATGAACAGATAAGAGCCGTTCTGGAAGTTGGTCAGCAGAGAGGAGTCATCGTCGTTGAAGGCGAAGATCAGCTTGTCGCTGACAACCTTGTCGGCGTCGAAGTAGTGCTCGTTCTTTTCCAGAACCATCTGGGTCTGGGTGAACTCGGTAACCTTGTAAGCGCCGTTGCCGATGTAGGTTTCAGCCTTGGTTGCCCAAGCTTCGCCGTTCTCGGTGACGGTGGATTCCTTAACGGGCATGTAGGTGGGGAATGCGCACAGCTCGTGGAAGTAAGGTACGTCAATGGGCAGAACAACAGTCAGCTCCTTGCCATCCTCGGATGCAGTAACGTTCAGCTTTGCATCGGGGTTGACCAGATTGCCGTCGTCGTCCATTTCGTTCATCTCTGCATAGCCGTCGATGACTTCGAACATGTAGCCGTAGTCAGCAGCGGTTACGGGAGAAGCAGCTCTGTTCCATGCGTAGACAAAGTCAGCAGCAGTCAGTGCAGAGCCGTCGCTCCACTTCAGGCCGTCACGCAGCTTGAAGGTGTAAGCAACTTTGCCGTCGTCGGTAGCAACAGCCTTGGGCAGTTCAGCAGCACAGTGGGGAGCCAAAACAAGCTTGCCCTCTGCGTCCTGCTCGTAACCAACCAGACCGGTGAAGGTGTGGATGATGTAGGTTGCGCCGTCAACAGCGGAGTTCAGTGCGGGGTCGATGGTGTCGGGATAAGCGCCAACGTTCAAGGTCAATTCCTTGGCAGCGGTCTCATCCTTCTTGCCGCAAGCGGTCATGGACAGCATGCAGCCGAGTACGATTGCTACAACCAGCAAAATACTCAAAAGCTTTTTCATGAGATAATCCTCCTTTTATTTTAATTATATCTGGCAGAATGCCAGTATAATTCAAGGAAATAAGTTGCCATTACAGATTGTGGCAGGCAACGAAGCGTCCGGGCTGGACTTCCTCCAGCGCGGGCATGGATTCTGCGCACTTTGCGGTGGCGCGGGGGCACCGGGTGCGGAAAGGACAGCCGCTGGGCATATGCAGCGGACTGGGCACGTCGCCTTCCAGATGCACACGCTCATTTGCCCGGGCGATCTTGGGATCCGGCACAGGCACAGCAGACAGCAGGGAAATGGTATAGGGGTGGATGGGATTGTGATACAGCTCGTTGGCCGGTCCAATCTCAATGAGCTTACCTAAATACATAACGGCAATCCGGGTGGAAATATGCTTAACAACCAGCAGATCGTGGGCAATGAACAGATAAGTCAAACCCAATTTTTGCTGCAGGTCCTCGAACATGTTGACCACCTGCGCCTGAATCGAAACGTCCAATGCAGAAACCGGCTCGTCACAGATGATAAACTTGGGATCAACCGCCAATGCCCGGGCGATACCGATACGCTGGCGCTGACCGCCGGAAAATTCGTGGGCGTAGCGGGAGGCGTGCTCACTGGAAAGACCTACTAAATCCATCAGGTAATGGATCTTTTCTTCCCGTTCTTTCCGGTTGGAATAGAGCTTGTGGACATCCAGCGGCTCTGCGATAATATCGCTGACCGTCATACGGGGATCCAAAGAAGAATAGGGATCCTGGAAAACCATTTGGGCCTGCTTGCGGAAGTCCAAAATGTCCTTCTGGGTGGAAATCTGCTTGCCGTCAAACCAAACCTCACCGGCGGTGGGTTTATACAGGTGCAGAATGGTACGGCCAACGGTGGTCTTGCCACAGCCGGACTCACCGACCAGACCCAAGGTCTCGCCTTCTGCGATGTTAAAGCTCACATCGTCTACGGCCTTCAGCTTTAAAGACTTCAAAAAGCCGTTGGGAATGTCGAAGTGCTGCTTTAAGTTTTTTACTTCAAGGAGATTTTTAATATCAGTCATTGTTATACATCTCCTCTACTTCTTTTTCGGTAAGTCTGCCATCACGGATGGCATCTTTCATGTTGTGCCAGCAGGTGGCTGCGTGATCCTGATTGATCAGCAGTTCCTTTGCCTTGTGATGCAGGCAGACTTTCATGGCGTTGTCACACCGGGGCGCGAAGGGACAGCCGTCGGGCATGTTCAGCAGGTCAACAGGGGTGCCGCCGATGGGCTGCAGCCGCTGACCGTCATCAGATACGGTGGGGATAGAACGCATCAGGCCCTTGGTGTACTCGTGCTTGGGGTTGTAAAAGATTTCGTCAGCAGTGCCGCGTTCGCAAACCTCACCGGCGTACATAACGATCACTTCGTCACACATTTCGGCAACAACACCCAAATCGTGAGTGATGAGGATCACGGACATGCCCAGCTGTTTTTGCAGGTCTTTGATCAGGTCCAGAATCTGCGCCTGAATGGTAACGTCCAACGCGGTGGTAGGCTCGTCAGCGATCAGAATGTCCGGCTCACAAGCCAGTGCCATAGCAATCATAACGCGCTGCCGCATACCGCCGGAGAACTCGTGGGGATACTGCTTAATACGTTTTTCCGGTTCGTTCACGCCAACCAGCTGAAGCATTTCAATAGCACGTGCCCGCGCCTGCTCTTTATTACGGTCGGTGTGGAGCATAATTGCCTCCATCAGCTGATTGCCAATGGTAAACACCGGATTCAGGCTGGTCATGGGATCCTGGAAAATGATGCTGATCTTGTTGCCGCGGATGCTGTTCATCACATCCTTGGATGCGCCAACCAGCTCCTGACCACGGTATTGAATACTACCGGAAACAATCTTTCCGGGATTTGAAAGAATCTGCAAAATAGAATAGGCGGTAACACTCTTACCGGAGCCGGACTCACCGACGATTCCAAGCACCTTTCCTTCCTCCAGAGAGAAGGAAACGCCGTTAACGGCTTTCACTTCACCGGCGGGGGTAAAGAAGGAAGTGTGCAGGTCAGTTACTTTTAAAAGTTCCATAAGCTTCCTCCTTTATTTCTTCAGCTTGGGGTCAAAGGCGTCCCGCAGACCGTCGCCCAAAAGGTTCAGCGACAGAACGATCAGGCAGATAGCAATGGCAGGAATGATCAAACGGTAAGAATAAGTACGCACACCGTCCAAAGCTTCCGAAGCCAGAGAGCCCAGGCTGGGCATGGGCATAGAAACGCCCAGACCGAGGAAGGACAGGTAGCTTTCGGTAAAGATTGCAGAGGGAATCTGCAATGCGGTGGAGATAATCAGCACACTGATACAGTTGGGAAGCATATGCTTTTTAATAATGTGTCCACCCTTTGCGCCAATGGAACGGGCAGCCAGTACGTAGTCCTGCTGCTTGATGGTAAGGATCTGGCCGCGGATCAAACGGGCCATGCCAACCCAGTAAAGCAGAGCAAACACAATGAAGATACTGATCATGCCGGTACCCAGATCGGACAAGAAGGTGTTTTGGATTCTCGGCTCCAGAACTACCTTCAAAACGGTAGACAGCAGAATGATCATCAAAAGGTCCGGCAAAGAGTAGATAATGTCAACGATACGCATCATCACAAGGTCAACCTTGCCGCCGTAGTAACCGGAAATAGAGCCGTAAATCGAGCCGATAATCAGCACGATGATACTGGCAAAGAAGCCCACCAGAAGAGAAATCCGTGCGCCGTAGATTACGCGGATGGCATAGTCACGGCCATGGGCGTCAGTACCCAGAATATGGGGGAAAATCTCTTCACCATTGGCGATCCGATCCAACTCTGTCGTGCCATATTCAAAAGGCTTGAGGTTGTTGTAAGAAGAGTCTACCGGCTGGCCGGGGGTAATGCCCAGCTGCTGGGCATAGTTATAAGGATAGAAAATCGGTACGATAAAGGCGGTCAAAACGATCAGCGTGATGATCGCGAGACACACCATAGCAATGGCGTTTTTGGAAAGCCGCCGCATACCGTCCTTAAAGAAGGTAGTGCTTTCCCGCATGCGCTGCTGCAGGTACTTTTCTTCGTCTGTTGCCTTTTCAAAGCTTTCCAGATTCAGCTGTAGGCTGAAGGGATTCTTCTTGGGCATTTTATTGATTTCTTTTTTCATCGCAAATGCCTCCTTAAGACAGGTCCACCCGGGGATCGAAGATTTTGTAGCAAATGTCGGACAAAAGGGTCATGATAACCATGATTGTGGCAAGGAAAATGGTAGTACCCATAACCATAGGATAGTCGCGGTTAATAATGCTGGAGAAGAAGTACTTGCCGATACCGGGTACGGCAAAGATCTGCTCAACCACCAGACTGCCGGTGAGAATGAAGGCAATCATGGGTCCAACATAGGTGATAACCGGGGTGACTGCATTCTTCAAAGAATGCTTAAAGATGACCTTAATGGGGGAAACACCCTTGGCCCGGGCGGTGCGGATATAGTCCTGACCCAGAACGTCCAGCATGCTGGAACGGGTCAAACGGGTAATGTAAGCAGAGGGGTACATGCTCAAGGAAATTACCGGCAGAATCAGACCTTCCGCAGTAGCGCCGTTGGAGGGGAAGATGGGCACCCACACGCAAAATGCCAGAAGCAGGATTGTTGCAATGATAAACGAGGGCATTGCAACGCTGGCGGTGGACAGCACCATAATTACCTTGTCGACTACCTTGTTGTGGAAAACGGCCGCAATAGAGCCCAAAGTCAAACCTACGGCAATTGCCAGAGCAGCAGCCTGAATACCCAGCTTGCCACTGGTCTGGAAGCCTTCCAGAATCAGGTCAGCCACATTCCGTCCACGGTTTTTAATGGAAGGACCGAAGTCAAACTTCAGAACGTCCTTTAAATATGTAGTGTACTGCTCAAAAATCGGTTTATCCAAACCGTACTTAGCTTCCAACTGGGCAGTAACTGCCGGGGAAGCGGCTTTTTCGCTGAGGAAAGGACCGCCGGGGATCGCTTTCATAGCGAAGAAGGTAATGGTAATAATCAGAAATATCGTAAAAATTGCGAGAAAGAACCGCTTAACGATATACAAAGCTAATTTCGAATCCAAAAAATTCATCTCCCTATCTGTGTTGCTTGTAATTATGTAGGTTTTGCCGCGTAGGGCGATATACCGCACATTTTATTTAATAACAATACCACATTTTTATTAATTTGACAATATGAATTTTTTGATTTTGCCTATAAAAACAGGTTTTTTATTCTATTACATATAAAATAGAGAAAACAGCCAAACACCCTTTGGCATTTGGCTGTTGTTTGATCAGCTTGTTTTGGCAAGTAAGGTTTCGTAAAGGGCTTTGGTCTGGTCGGGCGTTTGGCAATTGATGACCAGAGTTTTATCGCCGGAGGTCAGCACGATGATCGCATCGCATCCGTTGTAGGTGTAGCGGCTGTGGCGGCCCAGGTCATCACTTTCAAAAGTGCCGGTGCTGAGCCGGGCAGAGTAAAAACCGTAAATACGCATAGCCATGGATTTTTCCTGCTGATAACTGATAGAGTCAATGGTGTCGAAAGGAATATTCAGGTCTTCGGAAAAATCAGCGGTGATGGCAAGGGCGGAATCGTTTAGCGTGTAGCTGATCTCTCCGGTGAACATCAGAAAGGCTACAAAAATCAAAATCAGTGCGATGGCGATGGCGCTGATAATGGCGATGATCTTGTCTTTCTTGCTTTTTTCCGGTGCTTCGTAGGATATGCCGGCCTTGCGGTGAGAGGTATAGAGACGGTAGGAATAAACCATCGGCAGGATCACCCCGGCCAAAAGCAGGGCCATCGTTGCTCCAAACATCCACATCATAGGCAGGAAAGCGCAAAACAGCATCACGATGCCGCAGACCACCCAGAGCTTTCCGGCAAAGCGATGGGTCTTGTTCCAGTTCTCTTCGTTATGCAGGGTCCAGTAGATCTTGATGCCCAGGGTGCGGTTTTGGGTGATCTTGGGCATATAGTTTCCGATAAACAGGAAGAGGATGCCCATTAGCAGCGGCAGCAAAATGCTGAAATTCCACGGTTTTTCCAATGCAACTGCATAGAGCATACCGTTTACAAACAAACTGATGCCGGGGATGATCCAGAAGACAATGCCCAAGGCTTTCTTATTTTGATTTTTCTGGCTCTTATCCAAAGCGGTGAATACCAGGCACAGCAGATGTACCGCCAGCAGAATTGCAGGCAATACAAAAACAGCCATAGCCTTTTTCATCGCACCGTCGGGATTGCCGTCTGCGCCAAAGTGGGTGATCATTGTTTCCGGCAGCTGATCCCACAAAAGCAGGCCTGCCAAAATAGGCAGTAATATCAGGATAGAGGAGAGGATGATTTTCCACTTGTTATTTTTCAGCATATTCGTTCGCTCCTTTCAAGTCTGCGATCCAAAGCATCGTTTCCTCCAAAACGGAGGTGTTGATCTCATAGTAAATAAATTTGCCTTCCCGGGTGTCCCGGATCAGGTCCGCCTCCTTCAAAACGGAAAGGTGGCGGGAGATGGCAGGGGCGGTAACGGAAAAATGCTCGGTGATCTCACCGGCAGAAAGTCTGCCGCCTTTGAGCATATTCAAAATTTCCCGCCGGATGGGATCTGCCAGCGCCTTTAGTGTGTGTTGCAAACCCATAGGGCATCCTCCTTTAACATTTAACTTAATTGTTAAATGTATTCTAACAAGGAAACGGGAAATTGTCAATACCAAAAATTATGGATTGCCAGCTTTTCGATTTTGTGGTATTGTTAGGATAGAAAATGGAGGGATTGTTATGATCGCTGGATTACAGAAAATGACCCTTTTGGATTACCCCGGCAAGGTGGCCTGCACGGTGTTTTTGCAGGGCTGTAATTTCCGTTGTCCATTTTGCCACAACAGCGGCCTTTTGGATATGGCAGGAGAGGAATATATGACGCCGGAAGAACTTATCAGCTTTTTGCGCAAACGGAAGGGACTTTTAGATGGTGTTTGCATTACCGGCGGTGAGCCGACGCTGCAGCCGGGTCTGGTGGAGCTGGTAAAGGCTATCAAAGCGGAAAACTTTTTGGTGAAGCTGGATACCAACGGCAGCCGCCCCCGGGTATTAAAAACGCTGATTGAAAATAAGTTGGTGGACTACGTGGCGATGGATATTAAAAACAGCCCCGGCCGCTACGGTCAGACAGTAGGCGTACCGAAGGTGTCTTTGGAAGGTGTTGAAGAAAGCATACGCTTTCTTTTGGCCGGCGGGGTAGACTATGAGTTTCGTACCACCGTTATGGACGAGCTGCATGACGAAACGGCTATGCAGGAAATCGGTGCGTGGCTGCAATCTCTGGACAGCGCGCATTTGCCGGAGCGCTTTTTCCTGCAGCCCTATGCTGACAGAGACAGTGTGCTCGCCCCCGGGCTACATACGCCCACCAGAGAAAAACTCCAGAAAATGGCCGATGCGATCGCCCCCTTTGCAAAGTCTACGGAAATCCGCGCTTTGGACTAAAAACACAATATGTAGTGTTTTGTTACCAAAATTTTACCCAATATATTGGATTTTACTCTTGACATTAGTTCGAATAAGAAGTATAATACAGGCACTGTCGCGTATTTTTGCAGGCTACGACAGTGCCTGTATCTTTTTGCGTATAGAAATAGGAGGAAGAAAGATGTATCGCGTAATGAAACGAGACGGCAGCACTGTGGAATTTGATGTTTCCAAGATCAGCGCTGCTATGATCAAGGCTTTTGAAGCCGTAGGTCGTGAGTACCACATCAGCATTATCAACATGCTGGCTCTGCAGGTCACCTCTGACTTTTCCCCGAAGATTAAAGACGGCGTCATTTCTGTGGAAGACATTCAGGACAGCGTGGAAAAGGTTCTGTCTGCAGCCGGCTATTCTGACATCGCAAAGGCTTACATTCTGTACCGTAAGCAGCGAGAGAAGATCCGCAACGTCAACTCTGCACTGCTCAACTACAAGGATCTGGTTGACAACTACCTGAAGATTAACGACTGGCGCGTTAAGGAAAACTCCACCGTTACTTATTCTGTTGGCGGTTTGATTCTTTCCAATTCCGGTGCCATCACCGCTAACTACTGGCTGTCCGAGATTTACGACAACGAGATCGCAGAAGCGCACCGCAGCGCTGCATTGCACCTGCATGACCTTACCATGCTCACCGGTTACTGCGCCGGCTGGAGCTTGAAGCAGCTGATTCAAGAGGGACTGGGCGGTGTTCCCGGCAAGATTACCTCTGCTCCTGCAAGCCATCTGTCCACCTTGTGTAACCAGATGGTCAATTTCCTGGGCATTATGCAGAACGAGTGGGCAGGCGCGCAGGCCTTCTCCTCCTTCGATACATATCTGGCGCCCTTTGTCAAGGTGGACAACCTGACCCAGAAGGAAGTTAAGCAGTGTATCCAGTCCTTTATTTACGGTGTTAACACCCCCTCCCGTTGGGGCACCCAGGCACCGTTCTCCAACATCACGCTGGACTGGACGGTTCCTGCGGACCTGGCTGATCTGCCTGCTATCGTCGGCGGCAAGGAGATGGACTTCACCTACGGCGATTGCAAGAAGGAAATGGACATGGTCAACAAGGCCTTCATCGAGATTATGATCGAGGGCGATGCCAATGGCCGTGGCTTCCAGTACCCCATTCCCACTTACTCCATTACCAGAGATTTCGACTGGAGCGAGACCGAGAACAACAAGCTTCTGTTTGAGATGACCGCCAAGTACGGCACACCTTACTTCTCCAACTACATCAACTCCGATATGGAGCCTTCCGATGTGCGCTCTATGTGCTGCCGTCTGCGTCTGGACCTCCGGGAGCTGCGGAAAAAGTCCGGCGGCTTCTTCGGCTCCGGCGAATCCACCGGTTCTATCGGCGTTGTTACCATTAACCTGCCCCGGATTGCTTACCTGGCAGAAAACGAGCAGGACTTCTATGTCCGGCTGAATAAGCTTATGGACATCGCTGCCCGCAGCTTGCGCACCAAGCGTCTGGTTATCACCCAGCTGCTGGAAAACGGTCTGTATCCTTACACCAAGCGCTATCTTGGCACCTTTGCCAACCACTTCTCCACCATTGGTCTGATCGGCATGAACGAGGTTGGCCTGAACGCCAAGTGGCTGAAGGCTGACTTGACCGACCAGCGGGTACAGCAGTTTGCCAAGGAAGTGCTGGATCATATGCGCGAGCGTCTGTCTGACTACCAGGAAGCCTACGGCGATCTGTATAACCTGGAAGCAACACCTGCCGAATCCACCACTTACCGTTTTGCAAAGCACGACAAAGAGCAGTTCCCCGATATCATCACCGCTAACGAAAACGGCACACCTTACTACACCAACTCCTCCCATCTGCCTGTGGGCTATACCGAGGACATCTTCTCCGCCCTGGAGATTCAGGACGAGCTGCAGACCCGCTACACCTCCGGTACTGTATTCCACGCCTTCCTGGGCGAGAAGCTGCCGGATTGGAAGGCTGCTGCAAATCTGGTACGTAAGATTGCGGAAAACCACAAGCTGCCTTACTATACCATGAGTCCCACCTACTCCGTCTGCGCAGACCATGGCTATATTACCGGTGAAGAGCATAGCTGCCCCAGCTGTGGCAAGGAAACCGAGGTCTACAGCCGTATCACCGGTTACTACCGTCCGGTCAAGAACTGGAACGACGGCAAGGCCCAGGAGTACAAGGATCGCCTGGTTTACAACGTTTGCAAATCTACCATTAAGAAGCCTGCTCCCGTTAAGGAAGCTTGCACCTGTCAGGCAGAAGCACCCAAGCAGGAAGTGGCAGCCGGCGCAAAGGCAATTCTGTTCTCCCGGGTAACCTGCCCCAACTGCCGCGTGGCGGAAACCCAGTTGAGCAAGGCCGGTGTGGCATACGAAAAGCTGATTGCGGACGATAACAAGGACCTGTGCCTGAAGTACGGCGTCAAGGGCGCACCTACTTTGGTAATCACCGACGGTGAAAACCATGTGAACTACTACAGCGTCCCCGAAATTAAGAAATACATCGCATCTTTGTAAGAATTACAAATCAGCCGGGCGCTTGCCCGGCTGATTTACCCGGTAAAGGTATAAGGAGTGCAAAGTGCAAAGTGCAAAGTGCAAAACTGCGGTATATTCCTGCGGAAAATGTTCTAATAATCGGCAAAGCCGACACCGCCGTTTTTGCGTTTTGCGTTTTGCGTTTTGCGTTCTCAATTTTGAAAAAAATTGGAGGACAAAGGTATATGTACGATATTATTATTGTGGGTGGCGGTCCTGCCGGTTTGACCGCAGCAATTTACGGTCTGCGGGCAGGCAAGACCGTGCTGGTAATCGAGAAGAACGGCTTTGGCGGCCAGATTGCCTATTCTCCCAAGGTGGAGAATATTCCCGGAACCAAAGTAATCAGTGGCGCCCAGTTTGCCGAGGATCTGACCGAGCAGGCAATGGCTTTGGGCGCAGATGTGGAACTGGAAAAGGTTATCAAGGTGGAAAAGGCGGCGGATGGCTTTGCGGTTACCACGGAGGAAGAAGGTACATACCAGGGCAAAACTGTCATTCTGGCAGTGGGTGTGAAGCACCGCACCCTGGGTCTGGAAGGCGAAAACGAACTGATTGGTAATGGCATTTCCTTCTGCGCAGTTTGCGACGGCGCATTTTATGCCGATCAGGAAGTGGCAATGATCGGTGGCGGCAACTCTGCGCTGCAGGAAGCGCTGCTCCTTTCCGAGGTTTGCGCCAAGGTGACCGTTGTGCAGAATCTGGCTGACTTTACCGGTGAAAAAAAGCTCGCCGATGCGCTGCTGGAAAAGGAGAATGTGGTAGCAATCTTCAATACAGTGGTTACCGCATATGATACTGAAAACGGCGCGCTGTCCGGTCTGCAGCTGCGCAATCAGGAGACCGGTGAGACATCTTCTGTTAAGGTAGACGGCGCATTTTTGGCAGTAGGCCTGCAGCCGGAAAACGAGCCTTTTGCCCAGCATGCAAAGCTCAATGACTGGGGCTATTTTGATTCCGGCGAAAACTGTTGTACCGATACCCCCGGCGTATTTGTTGCCGGCGATTGCCGCAGCAAGACCATCCGTCAGGTGGTCACCGCCTCTGCTGACGGCGCTATCGCCGCCATGGCAGCTTGCCGGTATCTGGACTGATTCAGACATCAAAAATTCCGACCGTATTCCGGCCGGAATTTTTTATGAAATTTCTCTTGTAACCTTTCGTAATCTTTGTTATAATAATGTAAACTGGAGAAAAATTGGAGGAATTGCTATGCTGAAAAGATTATTAAGTGGAATGTTGGCGGTTGTATTGTTCTTTGGCCTTTTTGTTGGAATGGCGCAACCGGCAAATGCTGCATCTGCATTGGAATCCTCTGATAAGCTGATAGAAGTAATCAAAACCATGGAGGGTTTTGCAAAAAAACCATATTGGGATATGGACCATTGGGCCATCGGCTACGGTACAAGCTGCCCGGATGACAAACTGAATGAATACAAGAAAGAGGGCATTTCCAAAACTGCAGCAACAAAACTACTGAAAAAAGACTTGTCCAGCCGGGAAGATGCCATTAACAATTTTGCAAATAAATACGGACTGAAACTTGAGCAGCAGGAATTTGACGCGCTGGTAAGCTTTACATACAATTGCGGCAGCGGTTGGCTGAGTGACACCAGCGGCTATTTCAACAAAGCTGTGCGCAAGGGCGATACGAGCAATGCGTTTTTGTACGGTATTTGTTTGTGGAGCAGTGCCGGCGGTGAGTATATTTTGCTCAAACGTCGTCTGTGCGAAGCCAATATGTATATTAATGGCGTATACAAAGCCAGCAATTCCGGTGATAAAGACCTGTATCCGGACAATTTCCGGTGGGTATTTTTGGACGGCAACGGCGGAGAGCCGGAGCATATTATCTGCGCTTTCGATGCAGACAAGCCAAAAGCTATCAGCGCAAAAATCAGCAAAGCACCTACCGGAAAAGATAAAGACGGCAATAAATTCACCTATACCCTGGCAGGCTGGTATACAGAAGGCGGCAAGAAGGTCAGCAAGCTGAACGATTCTTTGGAGGCCGGAACGGTTCTGTATGCAAAGTGGGAAGACCCGGAAGGCAATATTGTGGATTTGCCCAAGGGGGGAAAACCGGAAATGGAGCGCGTGGTTGTTACCGCCGCTTCTGTCAATGTGCGCAAAGGCCCGGGAACCTATTACGAAAAAGTCGGCACAGCGTCAGAAGGTGAGATTCTGACCCTCACGGAAGTTTATGAAGCGGGCAGCAACATCTGGGGACATTTTGCTGACGGTTGGATCAGCCTTTCCTATACAAATTATGATGAAGCGCCGATAATCGTCAGCCATCCCAAGAGCAAAGAGGTAGCCTGCGGCGAGGAAATCAAGGTTTCTTTGGATGCTTTGGGCAAGAATATCACCTATAAATGGTATTACAAGGATGTTGGTGACAGCAAATATACGCTGGATGATACTGTAACCGGAGATACCTACGCAATGATCATGAGCGAAAACAGTACCGGACGTAAGGTGTACTGTACCATTGCGGATAAGTACGGCAACAAAGTGAAATCCCGAACCGCAACCCTGGGCATGGAGGTGAGCATCAGTAAGCAACCCGAATCGGCCCAGGCAGAGAATGGAAAGAAAGCAAAAATCAGTGTAACTGCAACAGGCGACGGCCTTACTTACCAGTGGTATTATAAGAACCCGGGGTCAAGTGAATATAAAGCGTCAAGCATAAAGACAGCCAAAGGCAGCGTTACAATGACAGATGCCCGCGACGGCCGGAAGATGTACTGTATCATCACTGACCAGTATGGCAACGAGGTAAAGACCAAGACTGTCACCCTTGGCATGAAGGTGAGCATCAGCAAGCAGCCGGAGGACACCAGCGCGGAAGAAGGCAAGAAAGTAAACTTAAGCGTAACTGCAACCGGTGACGATCTGACCTACAAGTGGTATTATCGGAATGCAGGCGCAAGCAAATTCAAAGCCTGCTCCGGCACAGGCAAGGCTACTTATAGCATTAGGATGACCCAGGAACGCACCGGACGGGAAATGTACTGCGTGATCACCGATAAGTATGGTAATTCTGTCCGGACCGATACGGTTACCATCGGTGTGGATGTGTTTATCAGCAAGCAGCCAAAATCGGCGCAGGCCCAGGATGGAGACAAGGTGAAAACCAGCGTAACGGCTGTGGGTGATGATCTTAGCTATCAGTGGTATTATAAGAATCCGGGTTCCGGCAAATTCAAAAAGTCCAGCACCCAAAAAGCTACCTACAGTGTTACTATGAGCGACAAGTACGCTGGGCGGCAGGTGTACTGTGTCATTACCGACAAATACGGCAACAAGGTAAAGTCCAAGACGGTAACCCTTGGCATGGAAGTGAGCATTTCCAAGCAGCCAAAGTCTGTCAACACAGAAAATGGGCAGAAGACAAAGGTCAAGGTGACTGCCAGCGGCGACGGCTTGACGTATAAGTGGTATGTCAAGGACGTAGGCGACAGCAAGTACACCCGGGATAAATTGGTTACCGGAAAAACCTACAGCGTAAAAATGAGCAGCAGTGTTTCCGGTCGGAAGGTTTACTGCAAAATTACCGACAAGTACGGCAATAGTGTAAAGACCAAGAAGGTAACACTTGGTATGGAAGTAAGCATCAGCAAGCAGCCGAAAACCACCAGCGCAGAAGAAGGCAAAAAAGTAAAATTAAACGTATCTGCAACAGGCGACGGTCTGACCTACAAGTGGTATTATCGGAATGCAGGCGCAAGCAAATTCAAAGCCTGCTCCGGCACAGGCAAGGCTACTTATAGCATTAGGATGACGGATAGCCGCGCAGGCAGGAAGATGTACTGTGTGATCACCGACAAGTATGGCAATGAAGTAAAAACAAAGACGGTGACACTGAAAATGAAATAATACAACAAACCCCGGAGCCCCCTCCGGGGTTTGCTGTAAAAACAGAGGTAAAGCTATGGATCTTACAAAACTGATCGGGGATGTTCGCACCCTGTTTGCAGGGGACAGCAGCGGTCACGATTTTCATCACACCATGCGTGTATACCGCAATGCGATGGCCATTGCAAAAGAAACTGCCTGCCATGAAGAAGCGGTTGCCTTGGGCGCGTTGCTGCATGATGCAGACGATCAAAAGCTGTTTTCCACGGAAAATTATGAAAATGCCCGGAAGCTTCTGAAACGAAACGGCGCATCTGCCGATTTGGAAGAAAAAGTAATTGACGTAATTTCCACCGTTTCCTTTAGCGCAGGAAAAACACCCCGCACCATCGAGGGGAAAATCGTGCAGGATGCAGACCGGTTGGATGCCTTGGGCGCAATTGGTATTGCCCGAACCTTTGCCTATGGCGGCAGCCACGGTACACCAATGTACGACCCGGAAATTCCACCCAGAGAGAATATGACGCCGTCGCAGTACCGCAACCATACCGGTACCAGCTTTAACCATTTCTATGAAAAACTCCTGAAGCTCAAAGACGGAATGCACACCCAAAAGGCCAAGGAAATGGCCGCCCACAGACACGCATTTATAGAAACCTTTGCCCGGGAATTTCTGCAGGAATGGGACGGAAAACGATAAAAAACCCTCTTTCGTAAAATAACGAAAGAGGGTTTTTTTACAAAAGTTCTGCCAACTTATCTATGTCTTCCTGGGTGGTGGACCAGGCGGTGGCAAAGCGGACCACTGCGCGGTCCTCGTCCAGCCACTCCCAAATATTAAAGGCAACATCCTTGCGCAGCCGCTGGATTGTTTCCTTGTCCAGCACCACAAATTGCTGATTGGTAGGGGAGTCCAGATGGAAGGAATACCCCTTTTCCTGCACAATTGCCTTCACCTTTTTAGCCATGTCAATGGCGTGTCTGCCGATTTCAAAGAATAAATCATCTGTAAAGAGCGCATCAAACTGGGCGCCTAACAGCCGCCCCTTGGCAAGGAGCGCGCCACGCTTTTTGATGCGGTTGAGAAAATGCCGTGGGGTGTTATTTTTGGTAAAGACCACCGCCTCACCGCACAACGCGCCGGCCTTTGTGCCGCCAATATAGAACACGTCGCAAAGTGTTGCAATGTCTTGCAGTGTCACATCCGTCTGATAGCTCATCAGACCATAGGCCAGCCGTGCGCCGTCCATAAACAGCGGAATTTGGTATTCCCGGCAAAGCTGGGAAAGGTCCGTCAGCTCTTGCTTGGAATAAAGTGTGCCGTACTCGGAGGGGTGGGAGATATATACCATGCCGGGAAAGACCATGTGTTCTTTGGATTCGTCTTTGTGGAAGGTCTCCAAAAGGGTACGCACCTGGTCTGCACTGATCTTACCCTGGGTATGCTCCAGAGCCAATATTTTATAGCCGTTATATTCCACAGCGCCTGCTTCGTGGGCGTGAATGTGCCCGGTGGTGGCGCAGACCACGCCTTCATATTCCTGGAGCATCGTGGAAATTACAATGGCGTTGGTCTGGGTGCCACCCACCAAAAACTGCACATCTGCATTTTCACAGCCGCAGGCGGCCTTGATTTTCCCGGCGGCGCTGGCGCAGTAAGCGTCACTGCCGTAGCCGGATTGGACCTCCAGATTGGTATCGATCAGCTTTTGCAGTACCTTGGGGTGTGCGCCGGTTATGTAATCGCTTTCAAAAGAAATCATAATGTAACCTCGTAGTTTGTTGTTTTTGTCTATTATAGCGGTAAATACCGCACTTGGCAATAGAAAAAGCACCGGAAAATATCCGGCGCTGAAATGGTCATTCGATTTTGCTTTGAATGTAAGGACCAACTGCTTCCGGTGCAATCCCCAGTACTTGAGATACCTCTGTGCAGATCAGCCGTTGGGCGTCCTTTAAGAAATTTTCATCGCACAGATGGAACTTCTTTCCGGCGTTCAGCTGCTCCTGCTTGTGAATATACAGCGCCCGGATCATGGAAATCAATTCTGCGCAGTCCGCCCGGTTGATCAGCTGACGGTATTTTTCTTTTCGGGTGTTTTCGTCGGCAATCCAGCAGTTTTCTCGAATTTTCCGGGATTCCAGCAGGGCAACCAGCGCGTCTTTTGTTAGGACCTTGCGCATTTTGGCAACGGCAGCAGAATTCTGTGTCGGCACATAATACTTTGCAATCGGCGGATTTGTTGGCTGTAAAACGTAGTATTCGACATCTTTACGATCCACAATGCGATGTTCCAGATGGGTAATGCGACAAACCCCGTGAATGCCATATACGACCATATCCCCAACAGAAAAAACCATACCGCACCATCCTTTGCGTTGCATTAGTTATAGTATAGCACTTTTGCCAGCCAATTTCATGTGGTGAAAGTGCCGAAATTTTCCACTTATATACGCATAAATAATCGCAAAGCACCCAAAAGACACGTATTAAGCTTTGTCACAAATAAATGCCGTTACTTCTGCTTTTTTGCAGATGATGTAGGGGAAACGCTTTCCCAATTTGCTGCTGTCGCAAAGCATGTATACCCGGTCTGCCTGCTTGGTTAGAATGCGCCGCAGCTGACTTTCCGGCAGAGAATAGTCGGTGATCAATTCTTCATCTGCGCCGCCGCAGGAAAGAAACAGCGCATCAAAATACATCGATTTTGCCATGGAAATGGCATACTCGCCGCCAAAGGCCAGGGAGTTGGGAATCAGCAATCCCCCCAGACAGTATACGGGGATTCGCGCTTGCCCTAAAAGGGTACATAGTTCAATGCCGTTGGTGTAAACAGTCAAATTACGGAACTTCTGCAAATAGGGAACCATGTGCAGGCAGGTAGAAGAACCGTCCAGGAAGATCACCATGTCATCGCGCAAATGGGTAGCGGCCTGCCGGGCAATTGCGTCTTTTTGCTTGTGGTTTTTTCGCAGGCGCAGCTTCAGAGGGGCATTGCCTGCGTCGTCGTACAGAGCAGCGCCGCCGTAGCTGCGCTTGATGTAGCCTTGCTTTTCCAATTCTGTGAGGTTCCTGCGGATAGAGGAGGGACTGATATACAGCTTTTTGGAAAGCTGTTCAACGGACACATAGCCGGTTTCCTGTATCAGCGACAGAATTTCTTCTTTTCTTTCTGCTTTCATATTTTACTCCCGAGAGGTGTTTGCGTGTTTCAAGTGCGTTTCCCGGCGAAACACGCAATTTTTCCGCCGCCACTTGCACAATCACGCAATTTGTATTAAAATTACCACAGAAATTGTAAAATGTAAAGTCTTGGGAAACGCTTTTTGCAAGGAGAAGAATAATGGATATCAATACTTTACTGCATGGAATCAAAGATTGCGCCTGCGGCCAGACCCACACCTGCGGGATTCAGGCGGTGCATATTGAAAAAGATGCGCTTTCTCACTTGGCGGACTTGTGCGTCAACTACCGAAGCATTGTGTTGGTGGCGGATAATAATACATACCCCCTTTGCGGCGAGCAGGTGGAAAGAATTTTAGGAGAAGCCCTGGCACAGACTGTTGTTTTCCACCGGGAGGGCGTGCTTGTACCCAACGAGCAGGCAGTTGCCGAATTGGAAAACGCCGTTACGGAGAAAACGGATCTGCTCATTGGTGTCGGCGCCGGTGTGATTAACGATTTGTGCAAATACGTAAGCTTTCAGCATAAACTGCCTTACTACATTATTGCGACAGCGCCCTCTATGGACGGTTATGCCTCCACCGGCGCTGCCATGATCATGGAAAATATGAAAATCACCTATGCTGCCCATGTGCCAACGGCCGTTTTGGCAGATGTGGACATTCTCAAGGATGCCCCCATGGATATGATCCAGTCCGGTTTCGGTGATATCATTGGCAAGTATTCGGCGCTGAATGATTGGTTGCTGTCAGAACTGGTCAACGGCGAGCATTTATGCCAATATGTGTATGATCTGGTCTACGATACGATGCTGGCCACAGAAGAACTTGCCACCGGTATACGAAACCGGGATCCGGAGGCGGTGGGTAAGCTGATGGAAGCACTGGTGGTAGTGGGTGTTGCCATGAGTTTTGTGGGCAATTCCCGACCCGCTTCCGGCAGTGAGCATCATTTGTCTCACTACTTTGAGTTGACCGGCATACTCAATAACGAGGATTATTTTCTCCACGGTATTGATGTTATCTATTCTGCGGTGCAGGCACAGCTTTTGCGAGAGGAAATCCTGAAACTGAAAGACTTTCCCGAGGAAACCTATACCCACAATTCCCGGCAGTGGGAAAAGCAGATTCGGGAAATCTACAGCGCAGGCGCATCCGGCATTATCGCCCTGCAGAACAAGAGGGGTTATTATCAGAAGGACTATGCAAGCATTTACCGGCAGAAATGGGAGCAGATCAAAAAGGTGCTGTCATTGCCGCCCTCCAGCGAAAAACTGATAAGCGTTTTGGAAACCATCGGCCTTTCCTATGCCAACTTTGAAAAGTCCTACGGGAAAGAAAAAATTCAAAAGGGCATCTGGTTTGCCAAGGATTTAAAAGATAGGTACACGGTTCTTTGGCTGTATTTTTTGATATTTTATAGAGACTAGGGGGAAGTGGAAATGGAAACCAGACCGTATGTGCAGTGGCAGCTAATGAACGATTTTATGGTGGACGTATTCAAGGCCTACGGCGTGCCGGAGGAGGATGCCAAAATTTGCGCTGACGTGCTTTTGGAATCGGACCGACGGGGTATCGAGAGCCACGGCTGCAACCGCTTTAAGCCTATTTACATTGATCGAATCGAAAACGGCACATTGCTACCCAAAACAGAAATTGAGATTTTGAAGGAAACGCCTACCACCGTGGTTATGGACGCCCACAACGGAATGGGTATGGTTGCCAGCTACCGTATGATGGAAATGCTCATTGAAAAAGCAAAGGTTTACGGCATGGCCGGCGGTGCAATCACCAACTCCACCCATTACGGCATTGCCGGTTACTGGACCACCATGGCGGAAAAAGCCGGTATGGTCGGCATTTCCGGCACCAATGCCCGTCCCTCTGTGGCACCGACCTTTGGCGTGGAGCCAATGATGGGAACAAATCCTCTGACTTTTACCATGCCTACGGATGAGGAATTTCCATTTAATTTTGACTGCGCTACTTCCACCATTCAAAACGGTAAAATTGAGTACTATGCCCGTAGCGGCAAGGCTACGCCTGCCGGTCTTGTGGTCACCCAAAATGGGGAAACAATGACCGACTCCGGCCAGATCCTCAAGGACATGCGCGCCGGCAAGTGCGCGCTGTTGCCTTTGGGCGGTTTGGGCGAGGAAACCGGTGGCTTTAAGGGCTACGGCTTTACCACCGTTGTAGAGATTCTTTCCGCGGCGCTGGCAGGCTCTCCCTATATGAAAGCGTTGAGCGGCAAGGATGAAAACGGCAATAACAGAATGTACCGTCTGGGTCACTTCTTCTTCGTGATCAATCCGGAATTTTTCATGGGACTGGACACCTTCCGGGAAACAGCAGGAGGTATCTGCCGCGGTCTGCGGGAGTCTAAAAAGGCCCCCGGCGCGCAGCGGATTTACACCGCCGGTGAGAAGGAATATTTGTTCCGGCAGGAGCGTAAGGACAAGGGCGTACCGGTAGGCGAGACGATTCAAAAGGAAATCATCGCCCTGCGGGATAAGCTGAATCTGCCGTACCGGTTCCCGTCTTTTGAAAAATAAGCCTTGGAGGGTTACTATGGAAAAGAAACAACTGCTGCGGTCTATCGGCTTTTATCTTTTGGATATGGACGGTACGCTATATCTGGGTGACCGACTGTATCCCTTCACAAAGGAGCTTTTGGAAACCTTCCGCAAAACCGGACGGAGATATTTGTTTTTAACCAATAATTCCTCGAAAAGCACGGAAGATTATGTAAAAAAACTTGCAAAATTGGGAATCACTGCGACGGCAGAGGATTTCCAGACTTCTGCCCAGGCCACCGCATATTACCTGCAAAAATACCACCCCGATAAGCGCCTTTACGTATGCGGAACGGCGTCTTTCAAGAAAGAACTGGCAAGCCAGGGTTTTGAAATTACCCAGGAGCTTTCCAAAACCCAGTGCGTAGTAATGGGTTTTGATACGGAGTTGACCTTTCAGAAACTGGAAGACGTAAGTCGCCTGCTTTTGGGCAATCCCGATATGCCATATATTGCTACCAATCCGGACTTGGTCTGTCCCACGGAATATGGCTGTGTGCCGGATTGCGGAAGTGTTTGCCAGATGATCTACAATGCCACCGGTCGCAAGCCGGAGGTGATCGGCAAGCCCGGCCCGCTGATGGCCCAGCTGGCAATGGAAAAATGGGGTTATAAGCAGGAAGAAACTGCAATGGTGGGTGACCGGATCTACACCGATGTGAAATCCGGACTCAACGCCGGCATCACCGGTATTTTGGTGATGAGCGGCGAAACCACCCCGGAAATCCTGAAGCAATCCCCAGACAAACCCCACTTGGTTTTGCAGGATGCGTCAGAAATTTTAGAAGCTATCCGGGGCAATGATTTTCAAAAGAAATAAAAAAAGGGGAGATACCTTTGGTATCTCCCTTTTTGTTAGATATTGATGTAACCGCCACCGTCAAAGGGGGCGATGTCTTTAAAGACGATGTTTTCCACTTCGTTGCCTTCCAGATATACGGCGTGTTTGCCTCTGGAACGGATGTTTTGAACGGTGATATTACAGCAATGGCTTTGGTCGGTGCTGTCAATATGCACAGCCCGCAGCCCCCGGCTGATTTGCCGGCTGACCTTGTCAGAAATATCCAGCACATCGTCTATAAGAACATCGTGTAGCTTCGCGCTTGCCTGTGCCTGCAGCTTTACGCAGGCATTTAAAGCGCAGGTGTGAATTTTGCGAAGGGTAATGTTACAAAGATCGCCGGGCAAACCTTCCACGGCGAATTCGGTTTCCATTTTACCGGGACGATTGATCAGCAGTACCGTATCGTCGCAGGCAAAGCCGCTTACATTTTCAATTGTAATATCCCGGCTGCCCATACACAGACAGATTCCGTTTGCCTGCTTGACAAGGATGTCGTCAGGGCGGAAAGTGGCTAATCCGTGACACACATTGCCCCTTTCGTCAATGCAGATATCGTCAGCCTTCAATATAATATCATGGATATGACCGTTGCGGCAGAAGATGTGGTTGACTGCCCACCAACGGAAATTGTGCAGCGCAAGACCCGCCGTTTCGAAGCCGTCTACATTGGTAAACAGAATCAGGCTGTTTTTATAAATGGGGGGCATGCCGTCTTTTTCGGCGGTGCGCTCTGACAGACCGTTGTAGGTGCCACCGTAGAGGATCACGCCGTTTTTGCCGATGAGCTTAATGTTCCGGTCTGTTCCCTGCGCTGTTTTGCCAATTTCGGTGCCGTGGTGTTCGTTGACAAACATATTGTCAAAGGTGGCGTCGGCCATCTTCAGATTACAGCCGTCCAAAACCAGCGTAAAATCCGAGGGGATATTGATGTGGGATTCGATATCCCAGTTGCCGGTAACGGTGGCCTGCCGGGAGCCGTCAGCAACGGCCTTTTCAATCAGTTCGCTTATGTACTTTGTGCCGCCTCTTAAAAATGCTTTGCCGTATTTTACGGTGATGTAGTCTACTTTGTCGCGAGAAATTTCCATAATGTTAACTCCCCTCAGCCTAGTCCCAGTGTTCAATCCAGTAGTTATCGATACCGCCACCGCCATCAAAGGTCTCTACATTTTCCAAGACGAAATTCTCAATGGGATTTCCTCCCAGATAAACGGAGTTTACGGCGCGGGAGCGGATATTGCGAATGGTGATGTTGTAACAGTCGCCATCCTGATTGTGGTAGGAACTGTACATAAAGCCGCTGTCATTGACCCGGATCACCTGGGTGCAGCGACCGGCCATTCCCGGGTGTTTGTCGGAAATGTCGCACACATCTTCTACCAAAATGTCGTGAAGCTTTGTGCCGCCTTGCGCCAGCAATCTTACGCAGGCGTCAGTGGCGCAGGTATAGATGTGGCGGACGGTAATGTTGCAAAGATCCCGGGACAAGCCTTCCACGGCGTACATCTGCTCCATTTTGTGATCCAGGCAGGTCAGCGCCACAGAATCGTCCTCTGCAAGACCCCGGATATTTTCAATCAACAGATTCTGGCAGCCCAGACGCACATCGATGCCGTCTGCCTGCTTAATAAGAATGTCGAAGAAACGGTTAGGAGCAAGGCCGTGATACACATTGCCGTTGGCGTCAATACAGGTGTCGTCTGCCTTCAGCTCAATGTCGTGGATATGGCCGTTGCGGCAGAAAATGTGGTTCATTGCCCACCAGCGGAAATTGTGCAGCGCAAGACCCGCCGTTTCAAAGCCGTCCACATTGGTAAAGAAAACCAAATTGTTTTTGGAAATGTGGGGCATACCGTCCTTTTCAGAGGTGCGTTCGGACAGACCGTTATAGGTGCCGCCATAAAGAATCGCGCCGTTTTTGCCGATAAGCTTGATGTTTCGGTCTGTACCTTGCACAGTTTTACCAATTTCTGTACCGTGATGCTCGTTGACAAACATATTGTCAAAGGTAGCATCGGCCATCTTTAAATTGCAGCCGTCCAGAATCAGTGTAAAATCCGAGGGGATATTGATGTGGGATTCGATATCCCAGTTGCCGGTAACGGTGGCCTGTCGGGAGCCGTCAGCAACAGCTTTTTCAATGAGCTCGTTGATGTGCTTTGTACCGCCTCTTAAAAATGCTTTGCCGTATTTTACGGTGATGTAGTCCACTTTGTCGCGAGGAATTTCCACTAGATCATCTCCTGTCATTATAGTTCAAAGGAACGGCGCAACTTGAATTCAGATCGGATGCATTGGTGCAGGGTTACCTGCCGGCTGTTGATTTTGTTAATCAGCGCTTGGGTGGCAATTTTACAAATCTCTTCCACAGGAACGGAAACGGACGCCAACGGTGGATTTAGAAACGTTGCTTCCGGAATGTCGTCAAAGCCGATGATTGCGATATCCTCCGGCACACGCAGACCGTGGTCGTAAATACACCGGATGGCACCGATAGCCATGTGATCGTAGGCGCAGGCAATTGCCCGGGGCAATGGCTTTCCGGCAAACAGTTTTTCCATAGCCTGGTATCCGCCTGCTTCAAACCGTTCGTTGGATATGCTGACAAACTGCTCTTTCAAAGGGATGCCTACCTCCTCCAGAGCATTTTTAAAGAATTCTTGTTTTTTAGCGGTCAGCGGTTCCCCGATAAATCCAACGGAAGAAACGTCTTTGCTGCGCAAATGGGCGGCGACCTCCCGGGTGCCGGGAACAAAGTCGCTGGAAACAGAAATACAATCCGGTTGCTCGTTGTTGGGATTGATAAAGACCACCGGAATATCCTGCTCCGGTACAGTGTCCGAATAGGAGCTTATGACAATAATGCCGTCTACATTGGCGTATCGGCTGTAGTACTCCAAAAGGCTGCGTTCAATATCCTTTGAAAAATTTGTGGTGGAAAAACACAACTCACAATTTTCTTTTTCCAATTGGTCTTGGATGGCGCACAAATACCGGGTATAGTAAGCGCCGCTGAATTCCGGTGCGATGATGGCGATGACCATCTTGGGATACTTTGCATTATAAAACTTTCGAAAGCAATGATTTTCTCGGGCAACAGCAAAAATCATATTGCGTGTTTCTTCGCTTACCTCCGGGCTACCGGAAAAGGCCTTGGAGGCAGTAGATACAGAAACATTTGCCAGTTTGGCAAGCTTAGAAAGCGTAATCATTTTTTATCACCTACCTAAAATTATATAATTGAATGGGAGAAAAAGCAACAAGGATTCTAAACCCGAAAAACTTTCGTTTGTCTGCGCATAGCTTTTTTGCGGAAAATTCGTTAAAATGAAAAAGGGAGGAAATGTATATGGTAGGACTTTATATTTTTGTTATTATGATCTTCCGCGTAGTGCAGTCGCTTTTTGGAAAGCGGGCCAGTATGGAAATAAAAAACCCGACGATGATGATAGGATATATATCTTACCGGAATCTGATATCCACTGTGTTGGGCCTTTTGCTGATTCTGCTGGGCGGAAACGGCTTTAAAGTGGACCTTTTGACTGTGGTGATTGCTATTTTTTCAGGCCTTATGCTGCTTGTTAGTGGTTACTGCGACATCTATGCGCTGAAAAGCGGAACGATCAGCTTGAACGCTATGTTCGGCACAGCGGGTATGATCGTTCCTATTATTGCCGGAGCGGTACTGTTCGATAAGCACATCACATCCATTCAGATCGCGGGGTTGGCACTGTTTTTTGTTGCGGCATATTTGCTTATAGGCGAATCCAAAAAGGTATACACCAACTTCTCTTATAAGACCTTATTGCTTTTGGTGGGCTCACTGGTGGCCAACGGCGGCACAATGCTGGCTCAGCAGATGTTTACTGCCTATGTTCCAAAGGGCGATGTGAGCGTGTTTTCGTTCTTTTCCTTTGGCACTCTCGGCGTGCTGTCCGGCTTGGCATATACCGGCATCACGGCAACCAAAAAAGTGGACAAAGAGAACACGAAAATGTCAAAAGCGTCGGCTGTGTGCGGTGTTGCTCTGGCGGTCAGTGTGTTCGTCATCAACCAGCTGGCAACCATTTCCACTGCGTTGGTCTCCCCGGTAATATTGTTTACATTCATAAACGGTGGCGGAACAATTATTTCCACGGTGGTTGCGGCTGTCGTTTACAAGGAAAAAATACAGAAAAGGGCGGCCCTTGGTGTCATTCTGGGAATTATCGCTCTTGTGGTTATCAAAATATTTGAATAAATTTTTCGAAATACAGCAGCAACACAGGGCAGGGAGGGATATGACCCGGTTACAACCTGCCCGACTGCTCCTGTTTAAGGAATGCCTCCGGCAAGGGGTAACCCCGTTTATCATTGATGGCAAGCGCCCGTTTAACCCGTCAGCAGGTGGAGACCATCTTAAAAAAGGGCAAGGTTCGAGAGTCCTTTGAGCCTCTGAAAGTCTCCGATTTGATCGAGGTTCTAAACCATATCCATTGTGTGGACTATATCCTGGACCACGTGATGGAGCCACTAAGCCAGAAACTCATTCGCAAGCTCCATCAGATCCTGATGACCGGTACAGTGGACGCCTACCGTGAGCAGGTTCGTCCCGGCGAGTACCGGACGCCAACTTCTCGGCCCCGGGACCGTCAGCTGCTGCCGGCTAGTCAAATCCATTCCAGTCTGGGAGAACTGATCACAAGCTATGAACGCCAGACCGAAATTGAACGGAATCATATCCTGGATTTCCGTGTCCGGTTTGAGGAGATTTTCCCCTTCGAGGACGGAAACGGTCGTGTTGGCAGACTCATTCTATTTAAGGAATGCCTGCGCCATGATATCATGCCATTCATCATTGACGATAAGCGTCGCTCCCGCTACCTCCGGGGCATCAAAGAGTGGCACGACGACAGATATGAACTGGTGGATGTAGTCATGGAAGCTCAGGACCGCTTCGAAGCCCAAATCGAGCTCCAAAAACTCTACGCCCACAGCCGCCTCTACCTGCCTGTAGGCTATAAGGAGGACTGAGTTCTCTACGGAATGATAGAAAGTTGGACGACGCTGAGGGACTGAAAATCCTCAGCGGCGTTTTTCGACGAAAGGGTGTTGGGAACGAATATATTGAACGTGTTCGTACAATTTTTATGAAAACGCTAAAAATGTGTTGCATTTTTGCAAACCTGTGATACAATAAAGTTACGGTTAAGTGGTGTGCTTTAGCATATCACACGGCACCAAGAAACTATTGGCGTAGTTTCTTGGTGTTTTTTATTTGTGTGCTATCAAGAGCTCTATGACTTCAGCAGGTGTAGTAAAAACATCAATCGTATCCCCGTCGTCGTCAAAGAATTCAACTTCAAAGGCTTTTCCGTCATACTCGCAAACAATTGTTCCCTCAGTTCCGATTGGTAAGCCTTCAAATTCTTTTATCAGACGTACTGCATCAAGTTCTTTCATAAGGGCTCCTTTTATAATTGCTTTAATCGCTCTGTTTCTAAATCTTCGATTACAAATGAGCCATCATTGATCTCATTCAAGCGAGAGATAAGCTGTGTAATCAAATCAAGCATAATCTCTTTATCGGCCTTTTCTTGCTCGTAATTGAACCAACAAGCTTGATCATGTGAGTCAAATTCATAATAGCTTGAAAACATATTTTCGATTTTTTCACTTAACACTTGTAATTTTTCGTCTTCTGATATTAGGGGAATGTCATCTGCAACAATGCCATCTTCGTAAGTCCAAATTGGGCTGTGAAGAAATTCGGTCATAATTTTAATTTTAAACATTCTAAATCCTCCTATTTGCGTATGCGTTTGGGGTAAGCAGAAACGATGTATCCGTTAGTACCTATTCCGGTTACAACATAGTGTTCACCATTGTAACAATACGTTCTTTCATATCCCATTCTGTTTCCCACTGGTTTTAGTTTGTTACTCACTACCGTACCGTTTGTTATGACTTTTTCGATGTGCGCAGGAATTTCTGATCGAGAAATACCAAACGCACGTTGAAAATCTTCGGCATGCCCCGGTGTCTTTCCATCACCATCAAGAATATGCTTTAGTCCTGCACTCGAACTTCCTTTTTCGAGCCAAACAACTTGTCCGGTTTTATCCTTGGTGACAAACACCATATCCTTTTTGGAGAATTTCACACCGCTTTGCTCTAACTGCTTTACAAGAGCTTCGTTTGAGGAGGCACCTTTAGTGTTGGAATATCCGCCAGAAACACCAGAACCCATTATACCGCCCTCCTTCTTTTCGTAGAAGTCCAGTCGGGATAATTAATAAATTCAGTTCTGCCCTTGAATTCTCCAAAGATGCACTCGGGCATACCGCCGTATACAAGCACGACTTCCGGAGAAAGCTCGTCAAGCATTGCGGACAAGCCTTTTCGAAAGTAGTCCTTGTTTTCTTTGCTTTTGATGCAACCGTATGTTCCGATAGAGACGATACTGTTTTTTGGAGCACCGAGAAAAGCGAATTTTTCAGGCAGTTCAACTGTCGTAAAGCTGCGTTCATCTCCCCAACGGATATTGGGAATGACATATATCCCTTTCGACTGCAAATAATGCCCAACGGCGCGATTCATGTATGTGTTTGCGATTTGTAAACACAACGGCATATCGCGGTAAAGGGAGCAATCGGGAGAAATGACCGCAGAAAACTTTGCAAGTTCGGGAAACAGGTCCTTGGTGCAGGTCAATACATCAGAAAACCTTTTGTCATGCTCATAAAAATGAACCGCTTCTGATTTTGTGCTACTTCTCTTCATCTGTGTGAAGGGGATTAGCGCGGACGGAATTTTAATTTCTTGGGGTTTCTCGATAATTGGGATCTCTAACAGACCGTCAAAGAAAGCGTTAGAGACAAGTTCGGCGTTGAAACCGTCATCAATTATTGTTTTTGACATAAGTGTTTTATACCTTTCTCCTCTTGATGAGGTAATGTAATTTTGCCAAATGGCAATAGTTTAGAAAGGGTAGGCTAAAACACTTATTTTTCGGTTAAGTGGCGTGCTTTAGCATATCCTTAATTATATTCTGTTTGAAATCATCAAGCGTTGTTGGCGCAACCCTTGATGCTATAATAAATCATAGAGCATCATTCCTTTCGTTTGGCAATTTTAGTAGGTTATGCGCTTCTTTGCTGCCGCATCTGACACGCCATATGTGTCCTGAAGTTCTTTGACAGTCATTCCCCTTGTAGCTTCATACGGCATCATAACTTCTCCGGCAAGAGCCATTACGATCCATTCTAAGCGGCGAAATGGTGGAACATCCTTTGTCAGTTGTCGGGAAAAGATAGGCTTGAATCCAAGCTTATCCGCGAAGGTGTGCATAATTTCGTGCATAATGTGCATGCGATGACCGCCCGTTTTCTTTTCATATGCGCCCATATACACGGTATCTTTGATTTGGATCAAATAACCGTCTTCTGTTAGCGTGCATTGTGCGGGAACATTTTTGGGAAGTTCGTTGCCATATACAATTTCATATCGTACATCTTCAAAGCCTTCCAAATCGGGGAGCTTGTCAAGGAGAACCACGGGGTCGATGCACTCGTTAGAGGAGAATCCACAAATAGAACGAAACAACTTTGCGTACAAGCGCAATTCGTTCCGACTTGCAGCTTTTGTTTCGTAGTCCATCAATTATCCTCCTTGTTCAAAAGCTTGAGGATAGCGGCGGCTGTATCGTCATCAAGATTTTCAAAGGAGCGTTGAAACTGAACCGCCAATCTGCGCTGCGTGTTGTTTGCAGAGGTAAGATTGATCTTCATTTGCGTTTTGGAATGTTCGATAGCCTCATATAACTCTGCTTGCTCTTGCGAATTTAAGTTGTAATGCTCAACAAGCACGGGAATCCATTCTTCCGGAACGTTTCTTTTCCCATTTTCCACAGTAGAAACAAAGGGTAATTTAACCCCGAACAATTGGGCTGTATCAGCCATAACTTCGTGGTTTTTAACGCGTTGGATTCTCATGAATTCACCAAATTTTGTGTAACCCATAATATCTCTCCTTCCGTATTTAAGGATATTATATTGCAACTTATTCAAAAAGTCAATAGGAAAGTTAATCAGAATTTGATTAACGAAAAGGACGGATTTTATTGGGGGATACACTGACGAAATAAAAACGGCTGCAAGAATGATTCCTGCAGCCGATAACCTTATTTAATTTCTTGTTCCAATCCAGCAAACAGTTCAGAGTGGAAGAACTCATCAATTGTAATACCCAAACCATCACACAGCTTTTTGATGGTAGATACCGTTGCACTGTTGTTTCTTCCGCTAACGATGTTGTTTACGGTGGACTGCGTAACACCGCTAATACTGCTCAATTTATTGATGGAGATATCTCTTTCTTGGCACAGTTGAATAATTCTCTGCCGGACTGCTTCGCCTACGGTCATAGGTATCACCTCTTTCTAAGTAAAATGATACCTTTATGTACTTGAAAAGATTACCCCTTTTGAGTTAAAATAACCCAAAAGGGGTGAAACCATGCCATCATGTACATTTTTTGGTCACCGGGATTGTCCGGAGACGATAAAGCCAAGGTTAAGAGAGGTGCTCATAGATCTGATAGCCAACCAAGGGGTGGATATGTTCTATGTGGGACACCAAGGGCAATTTGATGCTTATGCGCATAGCGAACTAAAGAAACTGAAGCAAGAATATCCGCAGATCAATTACGCGGTTGTGCTGGCCTATATGCCCGGCAGGAAGACGGAATACGATGACTATTCTGACACAATGCTCCCGGAGGGGATTGAGTCTGTTCATCCTCATTACGCCATCTCCTGGCGTAACAACTGGATGCTCAAGCAATCGGATTATGTTGTCACCTACATCACCCACTCCTGGGGCGGCGCATACCAGTACGCCGAAAAAGCCAAACATCAAAAGAAAAGTGTGATCGCTTTGCAATAGCTAATATAGTTGTGGATAATTGCTGTGTATATCGATGAAGGCGTTGTAGTTCTATGAATTATTCTTATATAGAACTACGCTATGTAATCGGTAATGCGATGACCTCAATGACAAAGTTTTTCTAGTATTTTATCCAGCATACTGATAGACGGTTCATGCCTCGTGCGCTTCCTCTGGTATGCCATTGCTATAAATTTGGCACAATCAATGTTGATTTTGTAGTTAAACGTGAGAATTTGCACATTCATTTTAGGTGCAAAGGTTGACTTTTTTGGGGTTGATGAATATACTAAATATAGGTAGTTATACACATTTAACAATTGTATGCATATATTGAAATGAGGGTATTTATGGGTAATTCAGTTTTACTGATGTTGTCTGGCGGAAGAGATTCTTTTCTTGCAGCATGCAAATTATTGGAGGATAATAAGAAATACCATGTCTATATGGTAACCTTTGATAACGGGTGCATTTACCAATTAGAAAATGTCAGGACGGTAGCTGAGCGTATTATTAAACGATATGGAAGCGATCGTGCAGAGTATTTGGGAGTTTATAAAACCAGTAGCATTGCGCGCGAGTTTTTCTTTCCATATTTCAATATGAAGCCAGCAGAGCAGCTTGAGAGATTCTCAGGGATGACACCCTCTCAATTCCACTGCATGGTATGCCGAACAGCAATGTATGTGTACGCAATTAATTTGTGTAAAAAACATAGTATTCATTATATTGCAGAAGGTGGTCGTAAATCGCAGCAGTTTGTTATTGAATTGCCGGGATTTGCAAAACAAAGGTATAAACAACTTGTTGAATCCCAAGGATTGGAACTGCTTCTCCCAGTTTATGAAATGGAATCAGACTGGGAAAGAGACAATGAACTGATGCTTCGTAATTTTATTTGTAAATGTATGGAGGCTAAATGCATCATTGGTGTTCCAATTAATGGAAGTGTGGACCAAAGCGTTATTGATGGTGTACATGCGTATTATGACCAGATTATTTTGACATGTATATCAGAGAGAAAATTGCTAGAAAACGCATCTGCAATTCCTGGCTCCTGCGACGATTATGACGAATTGTACAAGTAGAAATGTCATACTGGTTCCTGGTTGCTTGTTGTGTCCTATATACCAAGTAGGATATGATGAATCTAAACTGAGCTGGAGAAGAGAAATACTGGATTTTTTGTGTATGTCAGGGGTTTCGTTAGTGCAGATGCCTTGCCCTGAAGTAATATTTGAGAACTTAGATGTTGGTTTATCTAGGAAACCTCACGGTATTAGGTATTATGAGAACTTGCCTGGGTTCAAAGATCATTGTAAAGGATTAGCACGCGGAGTTGCGATGCAGATCGAGGCGTTGCAAAAGAATGGTTATGTGATCAAGGCTATTCTCGGCATTGAAAACTCTCCGACTTGTGCAATTGATAAGATATTTACATATGGAATCGGCACAGAAAAACGTTCAGGCCTGTTTATCACCGAATTGAAAAACTATTTATTAGAACGCGGTCTTACTATTCCTTTTATCGGAATCATAAGGCACAAAAAAGACCAGAAGAAAGAAATTGCGCAGATTTTAGAACTAATTGATGTTTTGTAACTGTGCAAATGGGGAGAGATTTAGAATGCGTCCTACAGTTACACTGAAGATTACAAATGTAAACAATTCCACATATCCCACCATTATTATGCGCAAGTTCTTTAATATGGTGTTTATGGAACCGGACGGGAAAACTATCAATATTTATACCGCGACAATTTTTGGCGGTGCTGCGAAAAGGGTTGAAGATGCTGAAGGCAATAAGAAGGTTGACCCGGAACCGAAGAATGATAAAGCTAGCCAATGTAATCTAAAATTTTCATATGAAAAAGGAAAGTACATTGACAAAATTGATTTTTATGATTTATCCAAACAATATGTCGCGCAGACAGAACAGATAAAAAAAGTCTGGAAGAATGTAACAAACCTCTCAACGCAGGAGGATTTAAAAAATGCGTTAATTAGTTATTATCCTTCATTCTACGAAAAAGAATCAGATATTAAGTTGCCAGATATAGCAACGCTGGGTTCGGTTGTTAAAATTGACGATGGTCTTGATGGACATAGTTCACATGCATGCATTGCAGCCGTTGGTAAGTGTACAATTGACAAATCGGCAGAACCGTCCTATACATTACATATACCGACGAATTTTGCAATTGGAATTGAAGCAGTCAATTGGATAAAAACAACCATTAAATTAAAAGACAGTATACTCGAGGACAATCAAAAGGTTGGATTTGTTGTACAACTAGACAATCAGTCTGAGTACTATACTCCTGATTTTACTTGGTATTTTGCCCCTCCAACAAGTTATATTGTTGATGCGGAGTCCGCATTGTTGAAAATAGGCAAACAAAGTGAAGAACAAAATAAAGTTACAAGAGTCGCAGATGCAACAACAGTCTTATTTAATGAGTGGGTTAAACAGGAATACATCACAGAACGTAAAAAATCAAGAGTTAGTTTTGGAGATATTACAGCAAAGGATCCATACAGCTTTAGTGGAAAGAAAATTCATGTAATTTTATCATTTGTCAACCCGGGCAAACATGGTAATCTCCAGTTTTTTATCGGCTTGATAGTTGCGTTTTTACTTAGTTTTTGTTCTGACAAAACACGTTTAAATGACTTTTTACAATTATGTAAGACTAATGTTTGCACAGCAGAAAAATGCGTGTCAATATGGGGAACAAGTCCGTGTGAGTGTTCTAGTTTTTGTAATTTTATAGGAATTATTTTCCCGTTCCTAATTATTTGCGCCTTTTTCGCAATATGTTTTTCAAGGAAACGCTGCATTCCAAATGCCAAAGGGCTTGAGCGAATACTGGGTGTAGCTAAGATCATTGGTTTGGTCGCAACTATTATCTTAATGGCCTACATGTATATAGGTTGGTTGGTAGTACCTCAGCTTATTGCAAGCTTGGTAACTTCTTGCTATTCGAATCAATTAATTATTTTGGTATTACTTATCATTTCTCTTGTGTGCAATGGTGCGTACACATTATATTGTTGGATATGCAAGAAGAAAAATATTTTGGACTTTTTCTGATACATCAATAAAGCCCCCTCTGCTTAAGAGTTACTCTAAGTAGAGGGGGTTTTTATGGTTGTATGCAGAGCTTGTATGCTAATATACCGAGATACAATGCTCCCGGTGGGGGACCGAGTCTGTCCACCCACACTACGCCATCTCCTGGCGAAACAATTGGCTACTCCGGCAGGCAGACTATGTTGTTACTTACATTACTCACTCTTGGGGAGGAGCAACGCAGTATGCGGCAAAGGCAAGGAGACAAGGAAAAATTGTAGTAAACATAGCAATCCTATAGTTGTTTTTTCGCAAAGGTTTTTGAGTCGGATTATGCAGCTGACCGGTTTTTTCTTGTAAAACGGTGGCGGGTATGATAGGATAAACGAAAAGGAACCATTTTGTAAATGAGGTGATTTTCGGGTGAAAGGATATGGAAAAGGACTGGCTGCAGCCCTTATGCTTTGTTTGCTGACCGGATGCAGCGC
>JAZOUW010000063.1:0-14317 GCA_045658385.1 Faecousia sp. | reverse complement strand
TATTTCTACAATCATCAGCGTATCCAACTAAAAACAAAACTGACCCCGCTTGAAATGCGAAGTCAGTTTGTTGCTTAAATTGAATTTTGTTCTACCACAGGGTGTTTTTTGTGCTGTCCGAACAATTTGGGGCAGTTCACTTTGTGGTTTCAGGGTTTTCTTTTTTGTCTGCAGTCGCGCCAAAAAGAAAAGCACGACAAAAACACGGTGTTTTTCAAATAACAACCTGTCTAAATTACACGACGCGCATCAATTTTACAAATTTGTTTTCCTCTGACACTCGTTCCGCTTAAGAACCTCAACAAATAAACACCGCTTGCTTGACTACTAAATAAATAAGTGTTGCATCCTTTTTATTTGATTTTGTTCTTAAATTCTTCTGCTTGCTGCTCGGTGATGGGATGATCACTGTACCGGGCCCGTTCATAGAGCTGAGCAGCATCTGACTGCAAATTCTCCCGGGCTGTATTGTGGTGTTTCCACTCCGGGTGTTTGGATGCCAGCCGCCGGTAGCGGTAGCGGATCCGCTCTGCCGGTGTCATATTTCGCAAGGACGGCATAGACCGTCTGGGTTTATCCCTATCACCACGGTAATATTCGGATTCCGCATCCTCACGGGTATCTGAGATCTCATCCTGAAAATCCTCCGCCTGATTGCCGGCAGCTTCTACGATTCCCTGGGTCAGATTCCGCAGACCGCGCCCCAGCCCGGTAACGATCTTATAAATACAATAGCCGCCCACCGGTATCATAATACTCAAGGTGATCACCGTCATTATAATATAGGTAGCCTCAGAGGTGCGATGTTCCGGCAGATTCTCAAACAGAGCACCCATGCCCTCGCCGGTGGTGGCTTCGATGGTCTCCTGGATGGTGGTTTCCGGTACGGTAGCCTCCGGGAACAGCTCCGCCACCTTCGCGACCAGGGTACTCACCGCATCAAACAGCCACTTGACCAAATTGAGCAACGAGGGAATCAATGCCACCGCCAGGGCAATTGCAAATATTCCCACCGTCAGAAGCACATTTTTCTGCCGCATTGCAGGAGAGAAACCCCGTTTGTTGCCAGCGGAAAGCAGCAAGCTGCCCCGGTTCAGTGACAGCATGGACAGGAGAACAAACACAAAGAAGCTGATGCGAATTGCCGTTTCCACAGTTGCCAGTCTCGGCTCATAGCGGGACCATAAGCAACCGATCAACAAGATCACGAAACCGGCGCCCAGCCAACCCATAGGCATTTCCCGGTCAGAGTCCCAACCCGGGATACGCATGCTCCAAATCAGCAGCCCACCATAACCCAGTCCGAAGGCCAGTATCATATTGCGGGTATTGGACTCCAAAAGCAAATCGCAGGGCAGCAGAAACAGTACCGCGCCAAAAATCCCAAAAGGCAGCCGCAGCTTAGCCGGCAACGCAAAGGACAAAACACACAAAGCGCTGTAGACCGCCGGGAATAGCCACATATACATCAGCAGTTCCGGCGCAACAAAAATGATGATGCAGGCCGTTACCGGATAGCTGTCCAAGGCCAGCAGCGCAACAAGCTGCAGCTTGCGGAAAAACTCTGCACTTCTCATAAGCGCCCTCCTTCCGTTTGGTAGAAGGTCACCTGATTACCCCTTTGCCGCAGGGTCTCCAGGACCTGCCGGATACTTTCACTGTCATAACCGGACAGCACCAGGATATCCAGATCCGTATACCGGGTCAAGCTCTGCAAAAAGGGCACAAATTTCTCGGAACAATGGAGCTGCAATCGGGCAAAGTTTTCCAAAAGCACTTCTTCCCAGACAGCACCGTCTGCCGGAGAGACCCAGGTGCTTGCGCCATTGGTCTGCTGGGGCATATTGGCGGCAAACCCCACCGCCACTCCGGACCGCAGTGCATGCAGACATACGCTGGCGGCCAGGCGAATCTCCTCCTCCAGCAAAGGCTTATCCGCCTCCCGGACATAGTTATCCCACTGGTTGTCAGTCCATTGGGCGTTCAACACCACCAGCAACCGGGTGCAGACAGTATGGTCGTGGACCCGGATCTGGAGTTCATCCGTACGGGCGGTGGCTTGCCAATGGACATCCCGAACCAGGTCACCGGGCTGATAGGGGCGAATGCCCCGGATCAGAAACGGGTCGGTGAGCAGCCGGTTTTTGGATACCAGTTCTCCCAGCATGCGGGAAAGGGGCAGCGGCAGCTCCTCTGTGTCCAGCACCTGGGGATAGACCACAATGGGGGTGTCCAGCTGCTGATCCTTCCAGAACCGGGTCAGGCCCAGCAGATCTCCGGCAGCCATAGACGCATTACCCAAATTGTATACGCCTCTGCGCAGGAATTTTACATAGTGTCTGCGCTTGATCTGCTGATAAGGCATCAGCGCAAAGCAGCTGCGATAAAAAGCGTGGCTGCTATGGAGATTTTCCTGCTTGCCCAGCTGCAGATTCGGGGAAATATAGCTCTCCACCCGAAGGCAGGGGATGATATACGGGCCGTCATTGCGCACTACCTCCACCAATTCCCCTTCTTCGCCTTCAAAGGCGGTGGGTTTAGAGAAGCTGCGGCGGCAGGTCAGGTTGTGGATTCCCTTTCGCACTGTCAAGGTCCACAAAACATACATCAGCGCAAGCGCTGCCAAGAAATTCAGAATACTCATACCTGACACTCAGTCGGCACACGAACCGCAGTCAGCGCGCCCCGGACAAAAGCAGCGCTGTCTGCCTGACCGCCGATACCTCGCATCATAATCCGGTGGGCAAGTACCGGCACTGCCAGTTCCTTTACATCATCCGGGATCACATAATCTCTGCCCCGGATGGCTGCCAATGCCTGACAGCAACGCATCAGCGCCAGCAGCGCTCTGGGAGAAGGACCGAGACGGACTTTTTCCGGACTCCGGGCCGCTTCACAAATCGCTGCCATATAGTGCATTACATCCTTGCTCACATCGCATTTCGTTATCAGCGCAGCCGCCTCCGCCACCTCCGAAGCCTGAGCCACCGGCTCCAGCCGCTTCAAGGGTTGATCGTGAATAAACCGCTGCAGCAGCTCCACCGCTTCCTTCTTATCCGGGTAACCAAGCGATACCTGAATCAGAAAACGATCCAACTGAGCCTCCGGTAATTTGAATGTACCTTGGGTCTCCACCGGGTTTTGAGTGGCAATCACCAAAAAAGGCGCTGTGAGAGAATAGGTCACGCCACCCTCGGTAATCTGCCGTTCCTCCATACACTCCAGCAAAGCAGACTGGGTCCGGGGTGTGGCCCGGTTGATCTCATCCGCCAGCAAAATATTGGTAAATGCAGGGCCTTTCACAAATGTGAACTCCCCTTTTTCCCGGTCATAGATCCGGGTGCCGGTAATGTCCGAGGGCAGCAAGTCAGGGGTAAACTGAACCCGGGAAAAGTCGCAGCTTAAAGACTTTGCCAAGGACTTGGCCAAAGTGGTCTTTCCGGTGCCCGGTACATCCTCCAACAGCACGTGGCCGCCGGCAAGCATTGCCGTTAAAATCAATTCGACCTGCTGCTCCTTGCCGATGATGACACGGCTGATATTTTTCTTCAGTTTTTCTGCCAGTTGGGCGATCTGCGTATATTCCATAACTGTTTCCTTTCCCGTTTAAAATCAGATCTGTTGTCTGTAAAATTCTACTATATCGTTAAGTTTATTGGCTGCCGCCACCGCCCGATCCATAAACGCTTCTTCCGTGAGATCATCGTAGCTTTCCGTGACAATCAGCCTGCCTACCTCCAGCATCAATGTGCCGGTGTAGCCGCTTTCGGCGATGTCTCTTGCCACCTCCTCCATAGGGATGTTGCCGTCAAAGGGCAGCATATGGTCATCGGTATCCACACCGCAGCGGTTGTCATGCAGATGGAGGGCGCCAAGGCGGTGACCGAACAGGGGCAAATACCGGGGATGCTTGTAGGCATACTGGTGACCGCAGTCCCAGCAGAAGGCGCACTCCGGATACCTTTCCAGCATTTTCGTCAGGTTTTCCGCGTACCGCAGATTTTCCAGCGCCACCTGCACACCCCGTTCCCGGGCGTACGCAAAGAGCCGCTCATACCGCCCCAAACCAATCTCCGTAATTGCCGGCATAGGTCTGCCGCCGGAAAGGTGGACGATCACCGTAGGAACACCATATTGGGTACACTTGTCCACCGCGTCTGTCAGCTGGGCAAGCATTGCCTCACCTGCTTCCTCGTCTGCGCCCCACATACTGTTGATGTCCTTGAAGGGGGCGTGGATATTATCGCAGATAATATCCTTTTCCTGAAACACCTGCATCTTTTCCGTGAAATCGGGTTGGTCGGAACGGATAAAGGTGTGGCAAATGCCGTATTTTTTGAAGCTCTTTACCTGTGTTTCCGGTGAGACCCCGTTAAAAAGTCCCAGTCCTATCTCCATTTTGCTCACTCCTTGTATAATTCTCTCTCATTATACCAAAATCCGTCGGTAAATCAAGGAAAGGATTGCTTGGGAAACGGTCTGCACCCACCGCGCCCCTTCCGCTGCGACGCGTGTGAATTTATGCAGTGTTATCCGGAACGCCACGATATGCAAAAAATGCATCACTTGCGTATATATAAATTGCACCCGTCGTCCAAAATATAACGCTTTCTTATTTTGATATTTTTCTTGCACATTGTTTTTTTACGTGATACAATAATAATAGCCAAAATTAAAGGAGGTTACGATTATGAAATGTCCCAAATGTGGCTTTGAAAGTGAACTGACCTACCCGGTCTGCCCACAATGTCAGGCAGAGATTCAGCCAAATCCTGCTGCGCAGCGTATTTTGCTTCTGCTGAAAGACACGCTGTTTCTTGTTTTGTGTATTCTCACCAGTGTTTCCTGCGTGATGTCCATTTCTGCAGGCAATATGCCGCTGATTAACATTTTGATTACCGTGTTCTTGTGGCTGACCTACAGCCAAAGCCGCAAGGACATTGCCAATGCAAAGCATTTGCGCTGTGTCAGCGGCGTCGTGTATGCAAATTATGTAATTACCTATGTAGTAGCCGGTTTGATAGTGGTTTTGGGTGTGATTCTCACCGCCGCAATTGGTTATATTGTCAGCGATCCGCTGTTTTTGGAAAGCATGTTGACGGATGTAACAGAGGTGGACCTGAGCATGCTTACCGAATTGCTTGCCGTTGTGCCCAGCGCCATTGTTTTGGTCGTGTTTATCATTGCAGCAGCCATCGTTGTCGTCGTGAACATCTTCTCTATGCGCTACATTCACCGCTTTGTGCAATCCGTCTACAAAAGCATTGAAGCCGGCGCACTGGATTTAAAACATGTCAACACCGCCAAGATCTGGCTGTTCATTTTCGGCGGTTTTGCCGCCATCAACATTCTCTCCGCAGAGAGTACAACGGCGATGGTCGCTGCCGCTGCCGATTGCGCCACATGCATTATTGCCGGCATTCTGATCAACAAGTATCTTTCTGATGCGCCTGCATTGGAAAAAGCTGAATAAATCGTGACACACAAAAAGCCGCCCTTGGGCGGCTTTTTGTATTACTAATTATTTCGTCATTTTCTCTTGCTTGACCTTGTGGTCAATGATATGCCGGGATGCCAGCTCCTTGTGAACATCCTCCACAGTGATGCCCATTTGCACCATCAGCACCATTGCATGGTAAGCAAGGTCCGCAAGCTCATAAACCGTTTCCTTTTTATCGTCAGCCTTACCGGCGATAATGACCTCGGTACACTCCTCGCCTACCTTTTTCAGGATCTTGTCGATGCCCTTTTCGAACAGATAGGTGGTGTAAGAGCCTTCCGGTCGGGTCTCGTTTCTGCCCACCAGCATATCATACAATCCCTGCAGCGTAAACTGCTGCAAGCTTTCGCTTTCCCACAGGGGGGTAGTAAAACAGGAATCGGTGCCGGTATGGCAGGCAGGACCGTCCTTTTCCACCACAACCATCAACGCATCCCCGTCGCAATCGGCGGTGATGGAAACGATGTGCTGGTAGTTACCGCTAGTCTCCCCCTTCAGCCAGAGCTCCTGCCGGGAACGACTCCAGAAGCAGGTCAGGCCTTTTTCCATAGAAATTGCAAGGCTTTCCCGGTTCATATAGGCAACGGTCAGCACCTTTTGGGTAACGGAATCCACCACTACCGCAGGGATTAAGCCGTTTTCGTCAAATTTCAGTTTATCAATAGAAACCATATTATAACCTCACAATAATGTTGTTGTTTTTCAGTTCCTGCTTCAAGTCCCGGATCTGAATTTGTCCAAAGTGGAATACCGAAGCTGCAAGGGCTGCATCGATGGTGGGAATTGCCCGGAACAGATCGGTAAAGTGTTCCACCGCGCCGGCGCCGCCGGAAGCGATCACCGGAACATTTACTGCATCACATACGGCCTTGAGCATTTCTACATCAAAGCCTTGCTTCACGCCGTCGGTGTCAATGGAATTGACTACCACCTCACCGGCGCCCAGCGCCACGCCCTTTTTGATCCAGGCGATGGCTTCCATTCCGGTGTTCTCTCTGCCGCCCTTGGCAAAGACCCGGAACACGCCATCCACCCGCTTGATATCCACCGAAAGCACCACGCACTGGCTGCCGTATTTTTGGGCGGCATCGCAGATCAACCGGGGATTGCGAATAGCGCCGGAATTGACGCTGACTTTATCCGCGCCACATTTTAACACTCTGTCAAAGTCCTCCACCGTGTTGATACCGCCGCCCACGGTCAGGGGAATAAAAATCCGGGACGCCACCTGGCACAAAACATCCGTAAACAGCTGCCGTCCTTCCGCGGAGGCGGTGATGTCATAAAACACCAGCTCGTCTGCGCCGCAGTCGGAATAGAACTTTGCCAGCTCCACCGGAGAAGACACATCTGCCAAACCTTGAAAGTTTGTACCCTTGACCACCCGGCCATTTTTAATGTCCAGACAAGGGATAATTCGTTTTGTAATCATTTTGCTGCCTCCAATGCCGCAACCAGGTCGATCGCGCCGGTATAATAGGCCTTGCCGATGATTGCGCCGTAAAGATCCATTTTCCGCAGCTGGCGGATATCCTCCATTGTGCTGACGCCGCCGGAGGCGGTAATATCCAACCGGAATCTGGCAGAAAGCTGCCGGTACAATTCCAGATTCGTACCTCTCATCGCGCCGTCCTTGGATATGTCCGTACAAATCACATTCTTCACGCCGATGGCTACCATTTTCCGGAGAAAATCCTCCAGCCTTACAGCAGAGGTCTCCAGCCAACCTTTGATGGCAATAAAGCCGTCCTTTACATCTGCGCCTACCGCAATATGTTCGGGGTGTTTTTCCACTGCTGCCTGCAAAAAAGCTTCGTCATTGACAGCAGCCGTACCCAGAATCACCCGGGACACCCCGGCCTGCAGGTAGCGCTCCACCGTTTCCATATTGCGGATACCGCCGCCGATCTCCACAAACAAGTCGGTTTCCCGTGCCACCTGTGCCACGATATCAATATTGGGTGTTGTACCGTCTTTTGCGCCCTCCAAATCCACCATATGGATATGGGTGCAGCCTTTTTCCTGAAAATCCCTTGCAATCTCTATGGGATTTTCACTGTAGATTGTCATATTGGCATAGTCGCCCTTGTAAAGGCGCACTGCTTTTTTTTCATACAGATCGATTGCCGGGAACAAAATCATACCGTTTCCTCCCCTTCACAAAAGGCCCGCAAAATATTAAGGCCCGCCTCGCCGCTTTTTTCCGGGTGGAACTGGCAGCCCATAATATTGCCTTTTTGCACAGCCGCGGTCAACTCCTTGCCGTACTCCGCGGTGGCGATCACGCTGTCGTCGCAATCTGTAGCATAGAAGGAGTGGACAAAATAGACGCAGTCTCCCTCTTTAATGTACCGCAGCAGCTTGCTTTCTTTGCAAAAATGCAGGGCATTCCAACCGATATGGGGAATCTTCAAATCCGCCGGGATCGTGCCTTCCATTCCAATCACACTGCCCCGAAGCAGACCCAGACCGGGATGCTCGCCGAATTCGTAGCTTTTTTCAAACAGCAGCTGCATGCCCAGGCAAATGCCCATCAGAGGTTTCCCTTTCGCTGCCTGCTCCCGAATCAGCACATCCAGCCCAGAGCTGCGCAGCTTTTGGGCTGCGTCGGCAAAGGCGCCCACGCCGGGCAGGATCAGCTTATCCGCCCGGGCGATCACCGCCGGATCCGTGGTCACCACCACATTTGCGCCGATGCGCTGAAAGGAGCTGCGCAGGGAAAATAAATTACCCACGCCATAGTCAATAATCGCGATCATCCTAAAGTCCCCTTTGTGGATGGAATTTCGTTGGCAAACATCTTGTCGATGGCAACTGCCTTTTTCAGACTCCGAGCAACGGATTTGAATGCGCCCTCAATAATATGGTGGGAGTTGCAGCCGCACAGCTGACGCAGGTGCAGAGTAATGCCCGCATTCTGCGCAAAGGCGATAAAGAATTCCTGACACAACTCTGTATCAAAGTCCCCTACCTTTTGGGTGGGGATCTCCAGGGCATAATAGCACCCTCCACGACCGGAAATATCCACAGCGGTCAAAATCAGGCTTTCGTCCATTGCCAGTGTGGTATCGCCGTAGCGAACAATGCCCTTCTTATCTCCCAGGCACTGGGCAAAAACCTTGCCCAGACAGATGCCGATGTCCTCCACCGTATGGTGATAATCCACATAAGTATCGCCCTTGCAGGTCACCGTCAGGTCAAACCGTCCGTGTTTGGCAAACAGTGTCAGCATATGGTCCAGAAAACCACAGCCGGTACGGCAATCGGACACGCCCGCACCTTCCAGATTCAGTGTCAGAGATATATCTGTTTCAGCGGTGGTCCGCTTGATTTGTGCTGTTCTCATTTCATTTCCTCCAGAACTTCCTTCAGCTTTTCCATGAACACCGCCATCTGCTCCCGGCTGCCTACGGTAATACGGTTATGCTGACACAGCCGGGGTGTGTCAAAGTGGCGGATCAGTACGCCTTTTTGCTTCATACGCAGATAAATTTCCTTACCGTCTGCCGTCGGGTGCTTGGCAAAAATAAAATTCGCCTTGGAGTCAGTCATTTCAAAGCCCAGACTTTTCAGTTGTTTTACCGTCCACTGCCGGTTTTCCATAATCTGCCGGCAATTTTCCCGGATCTGCGCCTCATCCAGCAGCGTGCCTACACCCGCCGCCATGGTCATTCGGTTTACATTGTAGGGATTGGTGGAGTATTTGATGGTGTTCAGGTCCTGAATCAGCGACTTACAGCCAATACCGAAGCCCAATCTGCCGCCTGCCAGAGAGCGGGATTTGGAGAATGTACCGGTTACCAGCAAATTGTCATATTTGTGGATCAGAGGAATCACGCTTTGGGTGCCGAAGTCCACATAAGCTTCGTCAATAATCACCACATTGTTGGGATTGCTTTTCACGATGCTCTCAATTTCCTCCGGAGTCAGTGCAATGCCTGTGGGAGCATTGGGGTTGGCAATAACGATGGTTTTGTCAATGCCCTGATAGTCCTTGGGACATAATGTAAAATCCTCTTTTAAGGGGATCTGCTCGTAGGGAATGTCGTTCAGCGCGGCAAACACCTTGTAAAAGCCATAAGTAATATCCGCAAAGGCTATGGGATGGTCTTTGTCGCAGAAAGCCATAAAGGCAAAATTGAGGATCTCGTCAGAGCCGTTTGTAAAGAGGATCTCTTCCCGGGAAACACCAAACACCTCCGCCGCTTTCTGCACCAGATCCCGGCACTCCGGGTCAGAGTATAACTGCAGACTTTCTGCCGCTTCTGCCGCCATGCGCAGCGCATTGGCTGTGGGCGGGAAAGGAGATTCGTTGGTATTGAGCTTCACATACTGGGTGTCCTTTGGCTGTTCACCGGGGGTATAGGGCGTTAAATTTGCGTATTTTTCACTAAAAAACCGACTCAAATCAATTCTCCTCCGTCCGGATCACCGCGCTTTTGGCATGGGCGGTCAAACCCTCCTGCCGAGCAAAGAATGCCACATCTTCCGCCACCTTTGTCAGGGCGTCTGCGGTGTAATAGGTGTATTGGGTCTTTTTCACAAAATCGTCCACCGACAGAGGACTGGAGAATTTTGCCGTACCGCTGGTGGGCAAGGTGTGGTTCGGGCCTGCCAGATAATCTCCCAATGCCTCGGGGCAGTTTCTGCCCATAAAGACAGAGCCCGCGTGGCGGATGCTGTCCAGATAATCGAAGGGGTTATCCACCAGCAGCTCCAGATGCTCCGGCGCGATCTCGTTGGCAATATCAATGGCCTTGGTGAGCGTGTCCGCCACAATGATCTTGCCGTTATTGTCAATGGAAGCCCGGGCGATATCCCGGCGCAGCAGCTGCGGGATCTGGGCTTCGATTTCCGCCTGCACCGCTATGGCCAGTTCCATAGAGTCGGTGACCAGCACCGCGCTTGCCAGCTTGTCGTGTTCTGCCTGGGAAAGCAGATCCGCGGCGGCGTGCCGGGGATTGGTCGCGCCATCCGCCACAATCAGGATTTCACTGGGTCCGGCGATCATATCGATGGAAACCGCGCCAAAGACCTGTTTTTTGGCCTCCGCCACAAAGGCGTTTCCGGGGCCTACAATCTTATCCACCTTGGGAACACTTTCCGTGCCGTAAGCCAGCGCCGCAATAGCTTGCGCGCCGCCTACCTTATAAATCTTATCAATACCGGCAATGCTGGCAGCTGCCAAAATCACCGGATTGATGGTTCCGTCTGCACTGGGCGGGGTTACCATGACCACCTCTTTGCAGCCGGCAATCTTTGCAGGAATGGAATCCATCAGCACGGTGGAAGGATAGGCCGCTGTGCCGCCGGGAACATACAGACCTGCCCGGTCAACGGGAATGATCTTCTGTCCCATTACAATGCCGTTTTCGTCGTTGATAATAAAACTGCGCCGCACCTGCTGGCTGTGGAATTTGCGGATATTCTCTGCCGCCCGGCGAAGAATATCCAAAAACCGGGGTTCTACTGTATCCATTGCCCCCCGGATCTCTTCCTGGGTTACAAGAAGGCTATCCAGCCGTGCCCGGTCAAATCGCTGGGTATATTCATACAGAGCCGCATCTCCTCTTTTACGCACATTGGCGATAATGTCAGCAACAATGGCTTCCACATTCACCGCAGGCTCTACCCGGGCAAAGACCTGCTCCGGCTTTACCTGTCCGTATTCCAAAATCTTTATCATTTGGATTCCTCCATCTGCTGTGTGATTTTTTGCAGCAGTTCTTTTACTTTTTTGCTCTTAAACTGATAGGCTGCTTTGTTGGCGATCAGCCTTGCGCTGATGGGTACGATCGTCTCGATGACCTCCAGATCATTTTCCTTCAAAGTCGTACCGGTTTCCACAATGTCCACAATCACATCAGACAGACCCAAAATGGGAGCAATCTCGATAGAGCCGTTTAAGTGAATGATGTCAATATCCCGACCCTTGGACAGGTAGTATTCCTGGGCAATTCTGGAAAACTTGGTTGCCACCCGCAAAGCCCGGTCGGTGTTGTCCCGGAAGTCCTTTTTTGCAGCCACTGCCATACGGCATTTGCCGATGTCCATATCCGCAAGCTCATAAACCTCCGGCCTATACTCCAGCAAAATATCCTTGCCGGCCACGCCGATATCCGCCGCGCCCCGTTCTACATAAATGGCCACATCCGAAGGCTTTACCCAGAAATACCGCACGCCCACTTCCTCGTTTTCAAAAATCAGCTTGCGGCTGCTTTCTTTAATGGAGGGGCAAGGAAATCCCGCTTTTTCGAACATTGCATATACCTTTTCTCCAAGTCTGCCCTTGGGAAGAGCAATATTCAATACTTTTTCATCTTCGCAGGTGGTTTCCGGGGTCATATCCAGCATATCCAGATACACCGCAAAGCCTACCGCGCAGCTGCTGTGCCTCATCTTTTTCATCAGCTTGTCATACTGTCCACCGGACAGCACCGCAGAGGGAACGCCCTCCACAAAGCCCTTGAAAACAATGCCGTTATAATAGTTCAGGTCGCTGATCACGGAAAAGTCCACCTGCAGCATATCCTGAATTTGGTCATCTTCCATGGACGCCACGATCTTTTCCAGTCTTTCCAGAGAAGCGGTGTCGCACAGTCCCTTCAATTCCCCGATCAGTCCCGGCAGCACCTGCCGGGCTTTGCCAGAAGCGCGGATCAAAGCAGTCAATACCTGCATCTGTGTTTGAGAAAGCTCCAGCTTTTTCAGACCGTCCTCGTTCTTTTCCTCCACACACTTGAGGATGTCTGCCGTTTTCCCCTCGCCGGTTATCTGGGACAGCAGATCCAGATCCGTAATGTTCAGCACGCAGTTCCGGGAAATGCTCTGCAAGCTCCGGGCCGCCAGCTCTATCACCTGCCGAATTTCTTCCTGCCCGATATCGCCGATGCACTCCAGACCCACCTGCATAATTTCCTTGTAGCTTTCGTTGCCCTTGGAAATGCGGTATACATTTTCGTTATAAAACAGTTTTTGCACACCTGTGCTGCGGTCTTTGATATTTTTAATGATAGACAACGTCACATCTGGCTTCAGAGCCATCAGCTTGCCATTGGTGTCGGTAAAGGTGATGACGCTGTCTGAAATCAGAAAATCCTTATTTTTTGCGTAGAGGTCATATTCCTCGAATTTGCTCATTTTGTACTGGGTATAGCCATAGCTGCGGTAAAGGGAACGCAAACCGAATATAACCTTTTCCTGTAGGCTCAAAGACAAGTCCATTACGATTCCTCCCCTTCCGAAAGCTTTTCAATGGCATTTTTGTAGCCGCCACTGCCGTAATTGAGGCACTTGCTGACTCTGCCGATGGTGGCGCTGCTGACAGATACCTGTTCGGCAATCTTTTGGTAGCTCAAACCCTCCGACAAAAGGATTGCCGTGTCCAGCCGCTGGGACATATCCAAAATCTCTTTGATGGTGCAAAGATCTTCAAAATAGGCATAGCATTCTTCAATTGTCTGCAAATTCAAAATCGTCTGAAACAATCTGTCAACCGATTCACAATGGAGCTTTTGCATAGCATTCACCTCTTCTACGTTTTGCTTTATCATACTACCACTTTATCGTACTAAAGTCAATGGCAAAAATAACCTTTTGCCAAAGTTTGGAGATATTTACCGAATCAACACCAACAGAACATTTGTTTCTGTGCGATTGCCACAAAAGGAAAGGATATAAAATCTTTTTTGTTAGGATACGCCTTGCCTTTTTGGCTTTACCGCTGTATAATATTCCCATACTTATCTATATTAGGAGAAATCTTATGCCTACACAAAAAGATGTGCAAATTACGGTGGAAAGCATCGGTGTAAAACCGGGTGACATTTTGCTGGTCCACTCCTCTTTTAAAAGTCTGGGGACAATGGAAGGCGGCGCGGAAGCGGTCATTTCCGGTATTCTGGATGCCCTTGGACCGGAAGGCACTTTGGTGTTCCCCACCTTTAGTCAGAAGAATTTTGAAAGCAGCTATAAGACCTGGCACATCAACAAACCTTCGGACACCGGCTATCTGACCGAGTATTTCCGCACCCGTCCGGGAAGCTGCCGCAGCGATCAGGCCACCCACTCCGTAGCCGCCAGCGGTCCAAAGGCAAAATGGCTCACCGAGACCCACGGTCACACCCACAAACGTCATGGCAACATGGGTGACACGCCCTTCTCCGCCGACTCCCCCTGGGAGAAGATGTATAATGAAAATGCCAAAATTATGATGCTGGGTGTCAAACCCCACTACACCACCTTCCGGCACTATGCAGAGTATGTGTATGTGGAAAGATGCTTGCAGAAAATCAAAGACCCTGCCAAACGGGAGCAGATGCAGGCACGGCTTGCCTCTTTTACCAACGACGAAGGTCCCTGGCCCCGGGTTTACAACATCTGGGTGTTTAACCGGCTTCTGGAGCAGGGCAAGGTCCGGATTGCCTGGTGCCGCAACACACCGTTTTTGTGCTACGACTCCAAAGATTTCGTAGGTCTGTGTCTGCACTATCTGGAAAACCGCACCCAGGAAGTATTTTTCAATCCCCAAGGACCGTCCATCGCCGCCTGGAACGAGTGGCTGAAAGATCTGGATCAGATCGTCGCAGAACAATAATCTTCGTATTTTACCGACGAAAAGGGAAAAACATAGGAAAATAAGCGTATTTTCAGAAGAAAAGCCCTTGACTTTTCCCTTTTGGTTTGCTAAAATAGTCCAGCCGCATTGAATAGGCTGAAGTTGGTGCGCCCAAAATTGGCCGCCACGCCTTTAAAGCGAGTCTACAAAAATGAAGTAGGTGAAAAGAAAATGAAAGCAGTTATCGTTACCGGTGGCAA
>JAZOUW010000062.1:0-20874 GCA_045658385.1 Faecousia sp. | reverse complement strand
TTTCATTTGTGTGGTAACTATATGATACTACAAAACGGCTGGTTCTTCTACTGGAACCAGCCGTTTCCTTATAATTATTTTGCAGGCTGCACCTTCCGGCGCAGCCTGCTCTTTTTACGGACTTTTTTTACAGCCCCTTTTGCTTATTTCTCGATTTGGGCGGTGAAGGCTTTGCGGTCCGCTGCGCCGTAGAAGGCAGAACCGGCCACCAGCACATCTGCGCCGTTTTCCTTACAGGTTTCAGCGGTTTGCAGGTCTACGCCGCCGTCCACCTCCAGATGGCAGGCGGGATTGACCTCATCCAGCATCTGGCGGATCTTTTTCAGCTTAGGCATCATATCGGCCATAAACTTCTGGCCGCCAAAGCCCGGCTCTACGGTCATTACCAGCACCATATCCACCATTTCCAGGTACGGAGCAATGGCTTCTGCCGGAGTCTTGGGTTTGACCACGATGCCCGGCTTTACACCCAGAGACCGGATCAGCTCCAGGGTCTTTTTGATGTTTTCCGGAGTATCTGCCTCCACATGAATGGTCAGATAATCCGCGCCGGCTTTGCAGAATTCCTCGGCGTACTTAATGGGCGTGTCGATCATCAGGTGTACGTCCAAAACCAAGTCGGTGATTTTGCGCATCGCCTTGACCCATGAATAGCCAAAGGACAGGTTAGGCACAAAGTGACCGTCCATAATGTCCACGTGCAGCCAGCGGGCGCCGCTTTCTCTGGTATTGTCCATATCTGCGTGAAAATGCATATAGTCCGCAGACAAAATAGAGGGAGATAAAATAGCCATAATAATTCCTCTCAATCAATGTGGTTAACCGCCAAAGCCGCCTGATAAAGAGCGCAGAAGCGGCGGTATTTCCGTTCCAGACGGGCAGTGAGGTTCGGCTGGTAGGTCATTTGCATTTCCACGCAGTCAACAACTGCCGCAGCAAAGCTTTCATACCGACCGTTGCTGACGGCGCTGATAATCGCCGCGCCCAGACAGGCAGCTTCCTTTTCTGCAGGAATGCATACGGGAAGTCCGGTGATGTCAGCGTGCATCTGGCACCAGATGGGACTCTTTGCGCCACCACCGGTGGCAATAATCTGGGTAAGCTTTACGCCCTTGCGGGAGATGTGCTCGCAGTTCTTCCGCAACACAAAGCTGACGCCCTCCATGACCGCGCCGGCCATATCGATGGCATCATGTTCCTGCCGCAAACCCCAGAATACGCCGCTGGATTCTGCGTCAAATTCCGGAGCATTGGTGCCTACCAGGTAAGGCAGAAACAGCAGCTCGTTGGGCTTTCTTTCTGCCAGAACTTTGTTCATTTCGTCGTAATCCGCCTGCATGCAGTTCCGCCGGAACCACTCCAGGCTGACACCGCCGCTTTCAGCTACCGGCAGAAGCACATAGCTGTTGGGCAAAAAGCCATAGTGCATGGCGCTGCCGCACTTTTTGGGGGTGGGATAGCCGCACATGGTGGCCATGGCCATGACCGTACCGGTGGAAAGGGTGATGCCGCCGGGTTCAATGTTGCCCGTGCCGATCATGCCGGCAAAGTGGTCCAATGTGCCCACATTGACCTGCGTTTCTGCCCCCAGAGATACCCCCCGGGCAATTTCCGGCAGCAGCGTACCGGCAACGGTGCAGGGCTCGCAAAGCTCCGGCAGCTGGCTTTCGGAAATGCCGATGGTGTCCAGCATTTCTTTCCAGTATACCTTATTATAAATATCAAAATAGAAGCTGAAGGTGGCGATTGACATATCCGCCAGCTTTCTGCCGGTGAGGTAGAATACCACGTAGTCTTTCAGAAGCATGTAAGTTGCGGCGTTTTCGTAAACCTCCGGTCTGTGCTTGCGCAGCCATGCAATTTTGGTGGCCGGCCATGTGGGCAACACGGCCATCTGGCCGGTGATTGCCTCGCACTCCACCGGCCCGAACAGACGGCTGATGGCTTCGCTTTCCTCGATGCTGCGCTCGTCCATCCAGGAGATTGCATTCATGAGGGGCTTATTGTCCTGCCCCAGAATCACCAGGGATTCTGCCTGACCGGTAAAGGCGATCTGGTGGATTTCCTTGACGCCGTTTTTGCGCACCATTTCCCCCAGCAGCTCCACCAGCTCCCGGCAATAGACTTCTGCGTCGAACTCCACAAAGCCGTTATCCCGGATGTAGACCACCGGGCGGCTCTGCCGGTCAATGAGGCGGAAGTTTTCGTCGTAAATGGCTGCTTTGATGTTGGTGCTGCCCAAATCAATTCCTGCGTACATACCAAATCCTCTTACAATGCCTTGTTGTTCAGCCGTTCGCCCACTGCTCCGCCGGGGTGAATGAGGGCAAACTGCTCTGCCTGATAGCCGGTCTGCTCAATGAGGGCAGCCTGCAAAGCATGGAAAATCATGCAAAGGGCAGTGGTGGAAGTGGTGCCCTGGGCGTTCCACTTGTCCGTTTCCCGGTTGACGTGCTGCTTGATGACCACGTCTGCTGCGGTAGCAAGAGGAGATTCCAGATTCTCCGTAACGGTGATGATCTTCGCGCCTTTGGCCTTGCAAATATCCACGATGGGGAGCAGCTCCTTGGTCTTGCCGCCCCGGGAAGCAAAAACCATTACGTCCCCTTCCTGAATAAAGCCGGTGGCGCCATGGACTGCCTCTGCAGGACTGACAAACCGGGCGGGACGCTCGATGCAGCACATCAGGTGGGCAAAGTGCTGGCAGATGATGCCGGAATGGCCGGAGCCGGAAGCTCCGATCCGGGGGGCAGCGGCCAGCAGCTCTACTGCCTTGGCGAACTGCTCGTCGTCAAAGTAATCCTTCATTTCGTTGATGCAGGCGGCCTCAATATCGTAAGCGGCCTTGGCTGCATCCAACGCAGCTTTCGTAACCATATGAATACCTCCAATGAAATTTCTGTTTTATCACCATGAGTATACTATTTTTACGCTATGTTTTCAAGGCTAAATTACAGATTTTGCCGAAAAGAAGGCGCAATTACAGTTGACGAAAAATTAAGACCTTGGTATAATAAGGAAAGAATGAAAAGGAAGGAGCAATTTATCCATGACAACTATTAAAGCGCCGTTTTTTGAGATCGGCCCCAAGTCCTATCTCTATGGCGATGAAATTCTGGAGCTGGCTTTGGCCGCCGACGCAGCTTCCAAAAAGTATGATGTGGATGTGATCTTCACCTGCCCCGTTGTGGACATCCGCCGGGTCAAGGAGAACACCACCCGCATCCATGTTTTTGCGCCCCACATGGACCCCATTCCTGTAGGCCGCGGTCTGGCAGACATTTTGCCGGAGAGCCTGGTTGCCGCCGGCGCAGAGGGCGTTATGCTCAACCATGTGGAAAAGCCTCTGGCATTTGACGTGCTGGCCGCTACCATTAAGCGGGCAGAGGAGGTGGGTCTGACCACCATCGTCTGCGCCGATTCCGAGGAGGATGCCTCCAAGATCGCCACATTAAATCCCGACATCATCGTTGCAGAGCCTTCTGCCCTTATCGGTACCGGCGTCAGCGTTGGACCGGAGTATGTGGAAGCCGCTACCCGCTGCGTCAAGGATGTCAACCCCAACATTCTGGTACTCACCGCTGCAGGCATTGCCGGTGGCGAGGATGTATACAACACCATCATCGCCGGCGCTGACGCCACCGGTTCTTCTTCCGGTGTTGCCAAGGCTGCTGACAGACCTGCCATGGTGGACGAGATGATCGCCGCCTGCCGCAAGGCCTGGGACGAGGCGCACAGTGTGCGCTGACAATGCGCGCGCAGCGCTTATCTAATCGTTACCTGACCCGCACGGTATCGTTACTGCTGTAAAAGTCGATACCCATTAACCTGTTAGTCCATAAATTATTATTTTACATAGGAGGAAAACCCTAATGGAATTGAAAATGATTCAGAAAGAGATTCAACTGCAGTCCCGGGGCTGGATCCCCACCTTCCATGACATCACCATCGATGTGCATAAGATTGTGGAAGAGTCCGGCATCAAGAACGGTACCGTTTCCGTTGTTTCTCACCACACCACCTGCTCCGTTATGATTCAGGAGTGCTCCCATGACTTCGACACCTTTGATCTGGAGTTCTTGCAGCATGACCTGCTGGACATTATGCGTGGTCTGATCCCCGACTACGTTGACGAAGGTGACTATCGTCATCCCGGCCCCATCCACGCACAGTTCGGCCGCTATGTTGACGAGCCCGGCAACTTCACCTCCATGAACACTGACGGCCACCTGCGTTCCGTATTCTTCGGCCGCAGCGAAACCTTGACCATCAAGGACGGCAAGCTGGATCTGGGTGAGTTTGCCCACGTTTACTTCATCGACTGGGATCATGTTCGCGCCCGTCCCCGTCAGGTCAACCTGACCCTGTTTGGCACCACCGAGGATATCGGTGACCGCAAGTACAACGGCGGCGAAGTTGTGGACACCAAGCGTAAGTTCCTGCCCGAGGAAAAGGAATACATGGAGCAGTACGACGAGTGGAAGAAGCGCTATATCAACGGCAAATTAGAGAAGATTAAAATTGATCTGTAATATCGCAAAAGCCGCAGAGGAAATCCTCTGCGGCTTTATTATTCGGCTTCCTTTTCGTTGCTTTTCCAGGCATGCAGGCGATTCCACACATCCCGGCACATCTCCAAATCCGGATTGTTGCCACCCAGAGCAAAATAGGTTTTTCCCTCTGTGGTGATATTTTCCTTTACAAATGCCAAATCAGATATGTCCACCGCAATGGGAATACGGTCCTCTGTCCCCTCTTCCTGGGCGTAAACCAGTCTGCTTTCCAGTCCGGTCATTTCTTCCTCGGTGAAAAATTCCCTCAGGTTCAGATACACATCCTGGGAAATGTAAAACTCCATGCCAAACTGATCCAGAATGATATAGTCCAAATGGCCGCCGCTGACCAGCGAGACCAATTTCATGGCAGAAGAATAGTTGTCATCTGCGTAGACGGCATCCTCCAGAGAGCTGAAGTTTGCATAGGTCAGCTGCACCACCTGTGTACGCTTGTTACCACCCAGATCTTCAAAATAATCCCGATCCAGATAATTATAGCCCGCCTGGGTAATGGAAATATTCACCATCATGCCGTTAATCAGCACTTCCTTGCTGGCGTTAATGGCGCCGCTGATAAAGGCTACAATAATTGTGATAATCACTGCCGCAAAAAACGCATGCTCTTTATAATATGTCCAGATGTGATCAATCCGTTCTTTCCATGTCATAGGCTTCAGATCGGAAAGAAGCTTTTTCAGACCCGCCCAAAAGCCCGGACCTTTATAATTGATTGCCATAGTTTACACTTCCTTTATGTGACTATTCGCTTTCGCTTGCCATTTTGCTTTCCTGGGCAAGCAGCTCGTCCCCTGCCTGGGCCTCCACGAAGAAGCTCCACAAGGTGTTTCTCATTACCACAGTGGATATCAAACCTGTTAAGGGGAAGTATGCCACAAGAAACAGCAGTACAGTGTAGAACAGAATAACCGGCCACAGCAACGCCAGCAAAATCGGTAGCCAGAGCAAAGCCGTAGCCAGCAGAAGCTGCACGGGCGCTTTGAACACCACAGAAGTGCTGTTGCGAACCCAAAGAGAAACCTTTGTAGGAACATAGACATTCAGCAGCAGCAGGCTGTTTGTGAGCATGGTGGTCATCGCCAGCATCACGCAAGCGGAAATAAACTGGACCAGATTGTCCATATTGCCCTCTACAAACACCTGGGCATAGCCGTGGTGCAGCTCCAGCAGAAAATATATGTTGGGAAGCAGCATAATGCACCATGCAGCAATCCCCCGCCAGAAGCGGGTCTTAAGACCGTATTTAAAACCTTCCCACCAGTCGTCCTTGCGGATCATGTAGCGCACAGAAAAAAGCACCGCGCTCCAAGCCTGTCCCATGGTTACAATGGGTAGACAGCAGACCAAAAACAGCAGGCTCATTAATATAACAGAGCCGACATAATTGATTATCGACATCAATTTGTCCAGGGATGTTTTCTTTTCCTTCACAATCTGTTTCCTCCATCTTCGTCCCTTAATAATATATTTTGATTATTGTATCATATATTATCTGAAAATGCACCTAAAAAAAGCAAAAGTTTACAGTTTGTTCTTGCTTTTTCTGCTTTTGTGAAATAAACTATACTTGTTTGTTAAAGAATGAAAGGAGTGCCTATGAACTTATTTTCCTATGAATCCAAACCCATGCAAATGTTGATGTATTTGGGTGATTTGATTATTCTTAATGTAATTTACGTTATTTGCTCCATACCCCTTTTTACTGTCGGCGCGGCCCAGGCCGGAATGTATACCGCCTTGCGGGTTTTGTCAGACCCGGAAGATGACAGCGCTCCGGTAGCAGCTTTTTTTCGGGGCTTTGTAAACGGCTTTGGTCAAGTCACCATCGCCTGGTGTCTGATGTCCCTTCTGATGGCGGTGGTCGTCTTCTTTGGCTGGTGGGGTATTGATAACGGCTTGCCGGTATGGATTGCCCTTTGCGCTGTGTGTGTAGTGGCGCTGTTTCAGTCCATGCTTCCGCTGTTTCATTCCCAGTTTTCCTGCACAGCAATGCAGCTGATTCGCAACACATTTTTAATGGTTATCCCCCATCCTCTGCGATCCTTGTGCGTTGCCATTCTGATTTGCCTGCCGGTGGTTGTTGCCCTGTGGGATCTTTTTTTCTTTATGTCCCTTGGCATTGTGTGGTTTGCCCTTTACTACAGCTTTGGCTGCCTGTTTGCCGGCACAATTATGAAAAAGCCTTTTGCTTCCCTGATTAAGCGAGTTAACGGTGAGACCGGAGAAAACAAAAACAGCAGCGAAGAAGAAGTTGCGCAGTAAGCGATACACCCCCCTGAAGCATTTGCTTCAGGGGGGTATGTTCGTCCCTACGATTTAAATCGGTCTTTCGGACGACCAAAGGCGACCCTGCACCGCCATTGCGAACCGGTGCAAACCGGCGTGGCAATCTAACGCAAAATACAGGATGGAAGATCTATCCCGGTGGTATATGGGTAAAGAATGGAAAAAGTGCACAGACAAACATGTCTGTGCACTTTTTAAATAAGTTTAGCCCTTAACAGAACCAATCATCATACCTTTTTCGAAGTACTTTTCCACAAAGCTGTAAGCAATAATTATGGGCGCTGTGGAAACAACGATCAATGCGTACTGAACATGCTCGTAGCCGTCGTTCTTGGTAAGCTGAGAGGAGGTAACCTTGTTAGGATCAATACCGGCGCCACTACCGGTTGCCGTCATAACAGGACGCAATACCAACTGCAAGGGAAACAGTCTCTCATCCGTCACATAGATCATGGCGTTGAAGTATTCGTTCCAGTGACCAACCAGAGAGTAGAGCACCAAAACGGAAAGGGTTGCCTTTGCCAGCGGGAATGCCAGCTGCATCATGCACTGGAAATGTCCTGCGCCATCAATCATAGCAGCATCAAACAGTTCGCCGGGAATGCTGGATCTGATAGACGTACGCAAGATCAAAATGTTGCCGTAGCTGACGCCACCGGAGATAAGGATCGCCCAAATGGTGTTATACATACCCAGATCCACACGGAGCAGGAACTGGGGAATCAGACCTGCGCCAACACGACCTGCCAGGAAGAAGCCCATGACATAGAACTGTCTGCCGGCAAAATGGGGACGGGACAGGGGATATGCAACCAGCATGTTGATGGTCATGTCCAGCATGACGCCCCAGGCGCAGTAGAAGAGGGTGTTCCGGAAGCCGGTCCAGACCGGGCCGTAGTTGAACACGAATTCATAAGCAGTCAGCGTGAAGTCTACAGGCCACATAAACACCTTGCCGGCCTGCAGCGCTTTGGGGTTGGAGAAGGAAGCGGCAATGATGAACGCGATGGGATAGACAACGATCATAATTACCAGAATCAGCAGGATGATTGTAATGACATTCAAAATCCTGTCGCCAAGGGTTTCCTGAATCTTTTTGGATTTCTTTCTTAATAATGGTAATGACATATTACAACCTCCTTCCTTAGAACATACCGTATTGTCCATCGCTGAGCCATCCTGCAACCTTGTTAACGACCATAAGCAAAATCGTGTTGATTACAGCCTGGAACAGACCAACAGCCGTACCGAAGCCGCTGTCGCCTGCGCGGATACCGTTTTTATACACGTAGGTTGAAATAACTTCCGAAACCTCATGGTTCATAGCGTTCTGCATCAACCAAATCTTCTGATAGCCAACGCTCAGAAGACTACCTGTACTCATAATGAACAGCATCGCTGCCATGGGCGCAATTGAGGGAATATCGATGTTCCATATACGACGCAAACGGCTGGCGCCGTCAATCTTTGCAGCCTCGTGCAGTTCGTCAGAAACAGAAGACAAGCCGGAAACATAGATGATAGAACTCCAGCCGAAGGCCTGCCATTCACCGGACCACATATACAAATGGCGGAAAGCGTCCTTATTGCCGCGGATATCCACGTAACCCTGGATATCAAAAATACGGATAATGTAAGACATTGCGCCGAAAACAGGGTTCAAAATGGTATTGATCATACCAACCAAAACCACGACGGAAATAAAGTGAGGAACATAAGAAATTCTCTGGGTAATCTTCTTCAGATGTTTACCGGTGTTTACATGGATTATCAACGCCATTATGATGGGAATGGGGAAGCCTACAACAATAGAATAGGTCGTTAGCGCAAGTGTGTTGAAAACAACTTGCTCCCACATGTAGTAGCCGAAGAACTTTTCAATGTTCTGTAAACCAATCCAGGGACTGCCCCAGATACCTGCCCGGGGAGAATACTTCTTAAAGGCAATCTGGACACCGTACATAGGAACATAGCTAAACAGGGCCATGTAAAGAAACGGCAGAATGATCATTGCGTGCAACTGCCAGTTTTTCTTGATGTTGATCCAGAGCTTTTCAACCCTGGTCTGTGGCAATCGTGCTTGTCTTTGTGTTGCGAGATTAGACACTCATTTTCATTCCTTTCTTTTGTTATATAACGGGGGTTATATAACCAATTTTTCGTTATATAACACACATTATATAACCTTACGCGAGCCGGGGGCGCCCCCCCGGCTGCGCGCGTTGCTTGGTTGTTTCCTTATTTGCCGGTCTGACGGGCGTAGGCTGTTTCGTAATAACCCAGCAGAGTCTCCATGCCATCTTCCTTCAGCAGCTGCAAATACTTGTTCCAGGTTTTATCGCTGTTAACATCCTCGGTGCCAAGAATGAAGTCATTGGTGTACTTGTTGATACGGTTGGGAACATTGATACGAATCATTGCAGTCTCTTCATTTTCTCTGCTAGTGAGCACCAAGCTCGGGCAGGTCAACTCGGGATTCTTTTCTGCAGCCTCGTCGTACAGACGGCTGGACTCTGCGTGCATTCTAATTCTGCGTATAAATCCGGCAGACAGCACATCTCCGCTGGTCTGCGCAGTTTCATACTCAGCGTTGGTGTTCAGGGTGCACTGCAGCAGGCCCCAGTTAACGGCGCCCTGCTTTCCCATGGTTTCTGGGAGGATCTTGTATTCACAGTCCCAGCCCAGCATAGACTTTGCGCCTTCATCAGCATCATCCCAGTTAACGCCCTTGATGCCGTAGCGCTGACGCAGGGAGCTTTCTCTGGTCCACATGGTCATCAGCAGCTCGAAAGCTTTGTCCTGATTCTCGCAGTCGGCAGAGATGTAGTTCTTCAAAAAGCAGGTGGTGGGACGGCGAATCGCGTAGCCCCAGGTCTGCAGAGGCTCATACTGATCCAGAACAGGGCTTTCGTCACTGGAGTGCAGGGTCAGGTGGCCCAGAACGATGCCGCCCTTGGCAATGCCGTTGGAGGGGGTAAACATGCTCTTAAGCTCGGCAGAAGAGGATGTGAAGGTCAGGGGGCTCATCAAGCCTTCCTTATACAGCTTATTGATGAACTTCAGGCCTTCCCGATACTCATCGGTGGTAGCCACATAGGTCAGCTTGCCATTTTCGTCCACAATGAAGGGAGCAGCGGGGTTATAGTAAGTAAAGGTGTTCAGCAGCCACGCAACAACATTAACGCCCAGGTTGCCGTTCACGGAAGTCATCAGGGGGATTTCGTCATTCTTGTTGCCGTCGCCGTTGCAGTCGTTATCCTTGAAGGCTCTAAGGACTTTCACCAGCTCGTCATTGTTGGTGGGCTTTTCCAGACCCAGCTTATCCAGCCATTCCACATTGATCCAGGTCTGGTAGTACATGGAGTCATACATGGAGGTTTCCATCATGGGAACAGCGTAAATAGCGCCGTTGTCCACGTTTGTCATCTGGGTGACGGTGTTTTTCTGGTCAGCCTCGGACAGCTCGCTCAAACGTTCCCAGAAAATCTTGGAAGCGCCTTCCTTGTCTGCAAAGTATTTCTGCATGTCGACAAAGTAACCTTCCTCACCGTAACGGTCACGGGTAATGGGGTCAATTTCGATGCCGATCAGAATGTCGGGCAGGGGCATACGGGCAGCGATGGTGGTGGAAATCTGGGTGGCAACGTCGGTGCCGCCAGCGTATTCCACGAACTTCAGCTTAACGTTGCATTGCTCTTCCAGCCACTTGGTGTACGCGTTCTCGGTGAAGCTGGTAACGTTCATAGTGGGCTGAAGGCCGACGGTCAATTCCACAACTTCGCCGTTGTTGGGATTGTCGTTGGTGGTGTTGTCTTTGTCACCATTGCCGCCGCAGGCTACCAAGCCGACGACCAGTGTCAGTGCCAAAAACAGTGCTAAAAATTTTTTCATTTCTTTTCCTCCTTGCAATTGTTATGCTATGGGGCAGACCCCTTTACATACAGCGCAAATTTATGTATTTGCGTGGAGATGGTGCTCTCCTGCACTTTACCGAACCATTTTAACACATCCGTCTAAAAATTACAACACAGCAAAAGCCACAAAATACACCGCCCATATTCGTCACTTTGCACAAAAAGCACTGGCAGTAAAGGCTATTCCCCTCCTTGTGACCCCATGATCAGCCCTTGGAAAACTTTCCCAGGGGCGGTTTTTGTTAAAAATGCCGACAGGAAATTCTCTGTCGGCATTTTTGCTATTTGTAATTTTCGGCAAGCAGGTCCGCAAGGGTGATGCCTTCGAAAAACGCGTCCACCATTCTGTCCAGCTTTTCCCACATGGGCAGGGTGTGGCAGCAGGTTGCCCGGCTGCAGGCGGCAGGACCCTGGGTGGTGCAGGAAACGGTGTTGAGGCTGCCCTCGGTGAGCTTTAAAATGCTGCCGACGGTGTACGCCTCCGGCTTGCGGTTTAACCGGTAGCCGCCGCCCTTGCCGTGGGCAGCGTCCACGAAGCCTGCCTTGCTCAAGACACCCATAATGGATTCCAGATACTTCTGGCTGATTCCCTCTGCCTCAGCGATCTCTTTTAGCGGAATATAGTCCTCGTTTCCGTGGAGGACAAAATATACCATCACCCGCAGGGCATATCTGCCTTTCGTGCTGACAATCATACCTTAACCCTCATGGCAGTGGGCGCAGTTTTCGCAATCAGGGAACTGCGTTTTGTCGTAAGGAATGCCGTTTTTCTCAAAGTAGTCCCGCAGGGCGAACTTGATGGCCTCCTCTGCCAGCACGGAGCAGTGGAGCTTGTGGGCAGGCAGGCCCTCCAACGCCTCGGCAACCGCCTTGTTGGTCAGGGCGGCGGCCTCGGAAATCGGCTTGCCCTTGATCATTTCGGTGGCCATGGAGCTGGAAGCGATGGCGCTGCCGCAGCCAAAGGTCTCGAATTTTACATCAGTAATAATGTCATTGTCGATTTTCAGATAAATCTTCATAATATCGCCGCACTTGGCGTTGCCTACCTGGCCTACGCCGTCGGCATCTTCGATCACGCCCACGTTCCGGGGGTTCATAAAATGGTCCATAACAACTTCACTGTAAAGTGCCATAGTAATTCTCCTTAAATAAAATACATCATACAGAATAAAGTATCGACTCCGTCGACGAATTGGAATTTAGCGGACTAAAGCTGGGAAATTTAAGAATTGCGAATTTTCGTATTTGCTGACGCGAATGATTTAAATCCGTCGGCTTTGCCGACAGCTTCATTTTTCATTTTTAATTTTAGAGGATATATTGTCTTGTGCCGTTCTGCAAATCCCGCCAGACGGGGCTCATGTTCCGCAGCAGCTGCACTACCTGGGGTACAACTGTCAAAATATGGTCGATTTCTTCGTCAGTGTTGTAGTGGGAAAGGCTCAAACGCAGAGAGCCGTGGGCCACATCGTGAACTCTTCCGATGGCCAACAGCACATGACTGGGGTCCAGTGAGCCGGAGGTGCAGGCAGAGCCGGAGGATGCGCACACGCCCTTGGCGTCCAGATACAAAAGCAGGCTTTCCCCCTCAATGCCCTCAAAGCAGAAGCTGACGTTGCCGGGCAGACGATTTACCGGGTCACCGTTCAGGGCGCAATGGGGAATTTGGGAAAGACCGGCGATAAGCTTATCGCGCATTGCGGTGACCTTTTCGGCGTTTTCCTGCAAGCTTGCGCAGGCAGCTTCCAGCGCCGCCGCCAGTCCCATAATGCCGGGAACGTTCTCTGTGCCGGCGCGCTTGCCCCGTTCCTGAGCACCACCCTCAATCAGATTCACAAGGGGCAAGCCTCTGCGTACATACAGCGCGCCAACGCCCTTGGGACCGTGGAACTTGTGACCGGAGAGGCTTAACATGTCGATGTTTTGCGCTTTCACGTCAATAGCGATGTGGCCTGCCGCCTGCACCGCGTCGGTGTGGAACACCACGCCCTTTTCCTTGCAAACAGCGCCGATCTGGGCAATGGGCAGCACCGAGCCGATTTCGTTGTTTGCATACATGGTGGTTACCAGACAGGTATCCTCCCGAATGGCATCGGAGACCTGCCGGGCAGTAACATTGTGACCGTTTTTCACGTCCAGAAGGGTCACTTCAAAGCCCTGTTTTTCCAGCTTGTTTAAAGTGTGCAGCACCGCATGATGCTCAAAGGCGGTGGAAATGATGTGCTTTTTGCCCTTTTTCGCGCCGTAGCGGGCGGCAGATATAATGGCCTGATTGTCTGCCTCGCTGCCACCGGAGGTGAAGTAGATTTCTCTTGCCTCGCAGCCAAGGCACTTTGCCACCCGCGCCCGGGCATCCTCCAGAGCCTCTTTCGCCTCCTGTCCTACAGAATGCAGGCTGGAAGGGTTTGCGTAAATTTTATCCATATAGGGAAGCATGGCTTCTATGGCAGCGGCGCTCATTTTCGTGGTGGCCGCGTTGTCCGCATATACTTGCATATTGTGTCCTCCTTATGGTAGAGCAACGAATCCAAACCGGTTTTACAAAGGAGGGTTGTCGCTCTATCTTCGTTCAAATACTTGCAAATACATACGCAGTATTTGCTGCGTTTTGTGCCTTGCAAGGCACAACAGGGCAAAAAGCGCCAAAGCCGCGGCTTTCAGACGTGTTTGGATTTGTTGTCCTGCCCTATTTACCTAGTATTCTTATGGGTATATTACCACCTTTTACCTACCATGTCAATAGGTTATAGGTATATTTTGCCTGTTTATTATATCTTTATGTATCCGTTAACGCTGCAGCGAAAAGAAAATGCGCAATTAAGCAGGATAGCCGGCGGCAAAAAAATTCGCCCCTACCGACGGTAAGGGGCGAAGGCTTCTTCCACCTTTGCCTGGGTCAGGTCCTGCTCGTTGTCGTAGCGGGGCGTTTTGCCCAGCTGGGCGTATTTACCCAGACCGAAAGCGTGATACGGCTCTAAATCCACCCGCTTGACCCGGTGCTTTCGGGCAAGGTCTGCAATAAAGGCATAATGCCTTTCCTTGTCATTACAGCCGGGAATGATGGGACAGCGCAAAACCACCGTCGCTCCCTTTTGGGTAATATACGCCAGATTCTTTAAAATCAAGTCGCTTTCCACGCCGGTGAGCTCCTTGTGGTCCTCCGGGAGCGCCTTGATGTCATATAAAAATTCATCCACATAGGGCAGCACCCGGTCAAAAAATTCTGTGGGGCAATAGCCGCTGGTTTCCACGTTCACATTTAAACCCGCCGCCTTCGCCTTTTGGCACAGCTGTGTCAAAAAGGCAATTTGGCTCATGGGCTCGCCGCCGGAAACGGTCATGCCGCCGTTTTCGCCGTAAAACAGCTTGTCCCGCAGGACAATCTGCAGCACCTGGTCGACTGTGTATTCTCTGGCAGCAGCCTGCAGCGCGCCGGTGGGGCAGACATTAATACACTTGCCGCAACCGTCACAGCTTTCCCGGTTGAACCTGTGCACCTCTCCCCCGATTTCATGACACCCTTTGGGGCAGGCGCTAACGCAGGCGCCGCACGCGGCGCATTTGTCGGCGCGGTATAAACTCTCGTTTTCAAAGGTCTGGGATTCCGGGTTGTGACACCAGATGCACATCATGGGACAGCCTTTTAAAAACACCGTGGTCCGCAGACCGTCGCCGTCATGGACAGACATTCTTTGGATGTTGATAATACGCGCTGTATCAGCCATTTCCCATGCCCTCCTGACAGTGCATTTTTTGATATTGCCGGGGGGATACCCCCACCTGCTTTTTAAAGCAGCGGTTAAAATAGTAGATATCCTCAAAGCCCACCAGCTCCGCCACCTCCTGCAGGGTATAAAGGTCGGTGCGGATATACTTGCGCGCCATGCCCATGCGTTGGGTCATGACGTACTGCCGGGGAGACATATGGTAGTATTCCTGAAAAACGGTCCGCAGACGGCGTTCGCTGACCCCCGCCACCTGGGCAAGGGACTGCAGGGTAATGTTTTTTTGCAGGTTGGAAAAGATGTAGCCGGTCACTTTGTCCAACCGCTGACGAATGCCGGAGGAAACGTACTTTTTGTCGTAAAACCGATTGACTTGCACAATGGCGTTATACAGGTTGGCAAAGGCGGTAAAGTGATGCTGGGCGCTGTGCTTTGTCCAGTCGATGTAGGCCTTTTCAAAAAGGGCGGCAAGCTTCGTCTCCCCGGCGCAGTCAATGACGAAGGACTCTAAATCCAGATCCTCGGCGCAGGTAAAGCAAAAGCAAATGGAGTCTCCGATTTGCTTTGTTTTTACTTTGTAGGATTCCTTGGCGTGGATGAAAAAGACGCAGCCTGCCTTGAAGTCCAGCCTGCGGCGGGCAAAGGTATGCTCGTAATGACCGGAAAACTGATAGCCAAAAATGTGTGTCTGGCGGATCTGGGAGGAAAAATACGGCTTTGTGCCTACGTAATGGTTCACAAGGCTGATGCGCGAAACGGTAATATCCGGAATCAGCATAGCAGTTCTCCCTTCCTTTCTTTGGGAAAATTATAAGACCTGAAACCAGACTTTGTCAATGGAAAGGGATAAAGTTATGTTCCGATTTTTACTAATTTGCAGAAAAATTCATTGCCATAGTCCATGCCGCGCTATATAATGATGGCAATCTAACTTTGAAAAGGAGGGGCGTATCATGTATGCATCTTTGATTGCCCGCATGCAGGCGTTCTATTTTTCCAGACCCTACGACCCGAAGTTTACCTATCATAACCCCATTCTGGACGATATCGAAAAGGCTGTGCAGGAATCGGGAGAAACCTCCCCTTACCGGATGAAGGCCATCCAGTATCAGGTCATTGCCGAAAAATTCCAGCCGGTGCTGTTTCCGGGCAACCCCTTTTTCCACGAAATGGGCACAAAAAATTCCTGGTGCGACGGCGGCCCTTACCACGGCGGCAAGCACCCCGGCGGCTGGCTGATGTACCACAACGAGCATCTGTTCCGGGACTATGACCCGGAAGCCTTTGACACCTTCACTGCCCACAAAAAGGGCAAGTTTTACAGCGTCTGCGGTCCGTACTTTGACGAGATCCACTACTGCTTCCCCTTCACCAATGCCCTGAAGGATGGCTTAAAGGGCATCTATGACCGGATTTTGGAAGAAGAGAAGACCTGCAAAAACGAAAGAGAACGGGAATTCTTTGACTGCGCCAAGGAAGGTCTTTTGGCGATGAAGCGCATTGCGGAGCGATTCGCAGAAAAAGCCGACGAAATGCTGAAAGATGAGACCCTTTCTGATTTGGATAAGGCATTTTTGCAGCGGATTTCCGAAGCCGGCCGCCGCGTACCCTGGCAGGCGCCGAAAACCTTCTATGAAGCGCTGAACAGCTTGGCCTTTTTGCGGGATGTCAGCGGTTCTCTGGAGGGTTTGGGTCAGAACGCCTTTGGCCGTCCCGATAAGTATCTGAAGCCTTTTTACGATGCAGACCTTTCCGCCGGTCGGCTGACCAGGGAAGAAGCCAAAGACTTAATTACCCGGTTTTTGCTGATCTGGGATTGCCACCACGATAAGGACAACGTATTCGCCGACAACATCTCCCATGAGTTTGAGATCTCCTTGAATCTGGGTGGCTGCGACGAGGAAGGAAACGAAGTCTTTAACGAGGTTACGGAGATGTTCATTTCCGCCCACAGCGAGCAAAATTGCATCTATCCCAAGCTGCTGTGCCGCTTCAGCGCCAATAGCTCCAAGGCCTATCTGGATCTGATCAATCAGTACTTCCTCTCCGGCAGAAGCAACATCATGCTGGTCAACGACGACAGTCTGATTCCCGCCCTGGTGCGCTCCGGTAAGGAGCTGGCAGATGCCAGAAGCTATGTGTCCGCCGGCTGCTGGGATGTGATTATCGAAGGCTGTGAAAAGAAACCCTTCGGTGAAATGTTCAGCCTGATTCGCCCCATGGAGGCAGCAATTCACAAAATGGACGATTTGATCGATGGCTGCAAGTTTCATTTCTCTCCCCTGGAAACGGCAGCGTCCTTTGAGCAGCTTTATCAGATGACTATGAATGACATCTTCCAGGTCATTGATGCCAAGTGCTTCTACACCGACATCGGCAGACGCATCTGGTCGGATATTTATCCCAGTCCTGTCTACTCCGTGTGCACCACCGGCTGCATTGAAAAGCGCGCTGACTACACCGCCGGCAGCTCCAAGTATAACCCCGGCGCATTCTACTTTGCTTTCTTCGCCAATTTGGTCAATTCCCTGCTATCCTTAAAAACCGTATGTTTTGACCAGAATAAGTATACAATTTCCCATGTTTTCGAAGCAATTCGCAACAACTGGGTAGGCTATGAGGACGTGCGCAAGGCCATGCAAAGCGCTCCCTTCTTCGGTGACGAAATGGAAGTCTCCATGGCCCTTTCTCGCCGGGTCAATGATGACCTTGCCAACCATTTAGACAGCATTACCAACGCCCATGGCGATAAAAACGATGTGGGTTACCTGTGCTACAACGAGTATTACACATGGGGCGCTGTAACCTTGGCAACCCCCGATGGACGGAAAGCAGGGGACGCCCTTTCCCACGGCATTGAGCCTTCCCGGGACCACCAGATCGACAGTCCCACCTCTCTGGTTAACAGCGTGGGCGCGCTGGACTTTGACCGGTGCGCCGGCAACAGTGTGTTAAACATCGTGCTGCCGAACAATTTGTCCCTGGAAAATTTGGAAGATTTTGAAAGAGCCTGCGCCAAGGCAAAACTCCAGTCCCTGCAGCTCAACTGTGTCAACAAACAGGATTTGCTGGATGCCCAGATCCATCCGGAAAACCATCAGGATATTATTGTCCGGATGTGTGGCTTCTCCGCGAAGTTCGTGTCCTTGGCCGAAAAATGGCAAAACGAGTTTATTTCCAGAAATTTCTACAATTAACGAAATAGCAGGCGGATGATATCCGCCCCTACAAGTAAATGCCCCGGAAAACCGGGGCATTTTTATACACTTTTTTCCAGATTTTTCGACTTTTGCATCGTTTATATCCCTTTTGTTTTGGAATATTAAAAGAGCAAGGAGGTGTGAAATGATGCAAAAATTTTCCAGAAGAATTGCGCTTATTCTTATTTTAATATGGTCTGTTGCCGGTAGCGCCAGCGCCGCTGCCACCTTAATTCCCGGCGGGCAGGTTATTGGCCTGGAGCTGCAGGACAACACCGTAACCATTGCCGGTTTTGACGAAAATCTGGGCAAAGCCGCCCAGGCGGCAGGAATGAAAAAGGGCGACCGGATTTTGAAAGTCAACAATAAGGACATCCGGTCCGTCGCCGATGTCCGCCAGATCCTTTTGACTACCGACGAAACCGTGGAAATCAGCCTTTTTCGGGACGGAAAAATCAAAAAAGCCGTCCTGTGTCCCCCTCTCACCGACGACGGGCCGCGGCTGGGGGTTTATTTAAAGCAAGGCACTACCGGCGTGGGTACGGTTACCTACTATAACCCCGAAAACGGTAGCTTTGCCGCCTTGGGACATGGGGTAAACGTGTCCGGCGGCGCGCTTTTGAAGCTGCATAAAGGAACGGCCTTCCATGCAGATATCTTGTCCGTGAAAAAAGGCAAAATTGGCGCGCCGGGACAGCTGATGGGCGCACTGTCCGGCAGTACACCTATCGGCACCATTGAGAAAAACACTGCCCAAGGTGTATTCGGCAAGGTGGACACGCCCATCCGGGGAATTGCGCTGCCGGTAGCAGACAGCAAAGAAATTAAAGCCGGCAGCGCCACCATTCGCTCCACAGTAAAGGACAGCCTGCAGGAATATTCTGTGGAGATTCTGAAAATCTATCCCAAGTCTGCCGACCGGTGTCGGAACATGCTCATTAAAATCACCGACCCGGCGTTGCTGAACGTCACCGGTGGCATCGTCCAAGGCATGTGAGTGTGTTATAATAGGACCAACACAGGAAATCCCGATAAATAGGGCGTTTCCGGTGCTTGTCCCAAATCATTGACCACGACGAGGGATGTTATCTGCGCGGATAAGATTGTAAACCTAATGTTATCACAAAGGAGGATAGCAATTCAACCAGCAAAAAATTCAATACTGCCACAGAGCCAGACAGGATTAGCTACCCTGCCTGGCTTATTTTATTTGTAGCTGCCATTTTGAAAGGAGACCTTGTATGAGAGAAGGTGTATTGATTTATGATCACGATAGTGGTCGAATGGATATCCGGTTTGGATTACTGGATTTTTATGGAGGGCTTCATTGCGGAGAATGCCTCGAAGTGAATATTAACGGAGAATGGATCCCTACTCGTATAGAGCTGGGATCTTTTTGGTATCTGCGAGGAATTCGCATTGCAAATCTCAATGGGCTTCATGTCAGAATAAAGGACTGAGGCCATATATAAATAAATATGAAAGAAAGGAGTTGTCTCTTATGAAATGCTTGATGAAGTATCAGTGGGTAAAACTACCCCGAAATAATCTGCCTGAAGGCAAAGGTATCATGAGTGCCTGGGCGAAGCTTGCATCCCGTGCAGCGTTCCGTAAGGGACAAGCTTCTTATTGCGGCCATATTAACGCTGTAAGCCCTGGAATGTGGTCTGGAGGCGTTGTGGGGTTAAAGAGTATTCTCGGCTCCAGAAGCCGCATACAAAGCCTTGAGACGCTTTCTAAGCTCTCTGACCTTGGTTACGTGAGATATTCGCTGAATGCTAAGACTAAGAAACTTACGTATCAAATAACAGACTGGGTTGTCGAATGCTCCGGTAAGGAGTGTATGAACGGTTCGGTTTATGCTACCGAAGGATATGGTTTCCTCTGCCTCCCTCGTAGCATTACTGACAGGCTGGTCGAACAAAACTACATATTTGACGAAGCGGACGCATGGCTGGATCTATGGTGCCACACGGTATCCGGAGATTTTGGCAATGCGTTTTCTTTTTTGGCACCGATTGTACAGTTTGGTAAGTTCGGTACCGTACTGACTTTGGAAACCCTGGGACAGCGATGGAACTGGGAAAAGACTAAAGTGTGGCGTTTCTTTCAGAAGCATGGGGATGCTTTTATGCTGCACCGTCTTCCCGGCGCTTACGGTTGCCTCATTTTCAATAAACTGTATCCAAGTGATACAGAGTTTACAATGCCGGAGTCCGAGAAAATCGAGCGTATAATCGCCGAAATACGCATTTTAGCAAAGAATGAGCAGAAAGTGGGTTCTGATCACGAGAATATCGGCAGACTAATTGCTTTGTACAGTCGCCAACTCTTGATGGAATGTGCGGATGAGAGTGAAAACACTCCGCCTAAAAATCGCGTTGCACTTTTTGACCCATATATATTACACGCGTATTTTTCTCACTCGAATTGTAAGAAGTGTATATATGACTGCAAGGGTAACTGTATATATTCCCCTCCGGTTATAGATACGAGTAAAATCCGGGGGCCGTGTGGCTCGGTGGATATAACGATAATAGCAAAGGAGATGTTTACATATGACCCGCCAAACAGACGAAAAATCGCTGTATGAGCAGCAAGAAGACCGTATATTAGCGCAGTCAGACGCTTTTATTTCACTTCTGACAAAGCGTGGGATTCTCGGAGATCACGAGATTGATAACGAGAAAATTCGCACAGCACAACAAAAAAAGAGACAGACCAGCTATCATAACACCAAGATGCTTCTGCAACACTATCGCATGATTGCATGGGTTATGGAGTGTTTCCCTGCAGACGTTGCTGCAGAGTTGGACACTCCGTTCGAGCATATTGATCAACTGATTGACAAGGTTGATATGGAAATGGCTATGGGAAACCGCAAACTCGAAGGACGGATGGAAGGTGTTCGTAAGTCGAGACTTCTTTTCGACAGAGTTAATGAGGCTCTGACTGTGCTCAAGAGTAAGCCAGGAAACGGAAAGCTCTTGTATGACGTCATATACATGACCTACATTGCAACAGAGCACCTTTCCCTGCAAGAGATGATTGACCAACTTGAAATCTCGAAGAGAACATATTACCGGCTTCGTCAGCAGGCAATCACAATTCTTTCAATTCGTTTGTGGGCAACGCCCGTCATTGGAATTGATTTTTGGTTTGATATGCTTACCCT
>JAZOUW010000061.1:0-13326 GCA_045658385.1 Faecousia sp. | reverse complement strand
ATATATTCATTTCTATAACCATGAGCGCATCCAAAATAAAACGGGAGTGGCACCGCTAACGCTGCGCCACTCCGCATAAAACTAAATATTTCCTACACAGGTGCTTTTTTGTGCTGTCCGCACAAACTGGGGCAGTTCAATCTGTTTCTACCGCTTTTGCCCGTTTAATAGAGTTTTTCCAGCAGCTTGCGCAGAGGCGCAAACAACACCAGCGCAATGACAAAATTACCTGCGCCGTGGACGGCATCAAAGCCCAGGCCTGCAATCCACCAGCGTAGCGCAAAATCCCAGTCGTTTATAAACACGTAAACCGGGCTGCACAAGAGGCCGAAAGCCAGACCAAACAGTCCCGACAGCAGCGCCCACCAAATAGGGTTTTTCAGCGGTCGCAGAAAGATTGCCGCTACAAGCAGCACCGTCCAGATATACAGATAATTGACATTCCACAAATTGATGCCGTAAAGCAATATTTCCATGAGTACATACAGGTAAACAGGATATAACGCTTTCCATCCAAAGGTTACCGCAAAAAGCATTACCATTAGTGAAACCGGCTCAATATTTGGCAGACCACTCATGGCAACCTTGGCTCCGAAGGTCAATGCCCCCAAAACGCCAAACAGAGCAATCTCCTTTAATGAAAGCCTGCTTTTATACAAGAGTGTACTCCAGCTTGTAGACCTGACCATCTACCACAGGGGTTGTGTCAATGCCCTGCATGGCATATTCCTCGCCCTCGTAAATGGCCCAATAGGCCTTGTTGGTGTCCTCGATCTTTTCACCGTCTGCTTCGGTAATCATCAGACCGTAAGGACCATCTTCTCCTTTGATCAAACCGGCTTTTATCAGCACAGCGCCGACAAATTCTTCGTCTGTTTCATAGGTGAAGTCTTTGCTTGTTCCGTCGGCGTGGACGACGGTAACCGTAAACTTTTTCAACGCAACTGTTTCTGATCCTTCCGTCTGATCGGCACCGCCTGCTGCGCAGGCTGCCAGAGAAAGCACCATTACCATAGCCAAAAGCATTGCCAGTAGTTTTTTCATTTTTTACATTCCTCCTGAAAATAAAATACTGCGGCACCCAAACTGGGTGCCCCTCCCGTTTTTCTGCGACAAACGCATCTCCCATAACACGCAGGAGACGGAGATTCCATATTCCGTAGGTCTTCTGACTTGTGTGTTTCGAAGGGGTTGCAGCCTTCTGCGCCGTTCTCTGCCTTCCCGGAGTCTCCCCCAGTGACCGGCTTTCGCCATAGAGAACGGCTCCACACTTACAGCGGCGGTACCGTTCGGGATTTTCACCCAATTATCTTGTTCAGCAGACCTGGCCACACGCCACGCCTGCCACGGGACTGGTATTTCGTTGTCGAAAGTATAGTAACACGCTTTTTTGACCTTGTCAACAACAGAAAAAGCGTCCCCGGCAGCAAAACAGCTGCAGCGCCCAGCAAAGACACAGCTGCCACCAGCCGCCCCGGACATGAAATCCCCGAAAAGACCCGGCCTGCCGGCGGTAAGCCGCGCCGCTGTTTTGGATTTCCTCCAAAGCTTGCAAATATTCGGCGTTACCGGGGTCCATGGACACTGCTCTGCGGATATGCTCCAAAGCCGTTACCTGGTTGCCCAGACCGTCGTTGGCAAGGGCAGATAAATAGTACCACCGGGCGTCTTTCCGGGTGGAATTGTCCAACACATTCAACGCTTCCCGGTATCTGCCGTAAAGAATATACTGATAGGCAGATTTCTGATACTGATCACCGTCATATTCCTGTCTGTATTGCTGCCGCCAGCCCCCGCCGAAGGGTCCATAGCCATAAAAACCGCCGAAAGGATCGTGGCTTTGGTCGCCGTAGCCACTTCTGGCCGTACGCTTGTAAGTATCAGGGTTTTTAATCTGCTCGTAGGCAGCGTTCACCTGCTGCATTTTCTTTGCCGCCACCGGGTCTCCGGGATTCCGGTCCGGATGGTATTTTTTCGCAAGTTTTCGGTATGCCTGCTTGATTTCATCATCTGAAGCATCGGGGCTTACCCCCAACACCTTGTAAGGATCATCCAACATCGTTGTCCTCCCGGGCAAACGCCTTTCGACCTTGCCTTCTCCTGTATTCTACCCAAACGCCGCTGTATAAAATATTATCCAGCAGTTTTTTGTCCTGTACCAGCGGCAATCTTTCATAGCACGCGGTACACCGACCCATAGCCAGCACCAGATACTGCTCCCATCGAAGCCAATCCTCCCCGGTGCCCATTGCCAAAAAGGGATTATACTGCTTTTTGCGGCTGTCTTGGCGGTAGTCCACCGCCGCATCTGCCAGATAAATGTACCTGCCCAGGGCCATACCCATTTGCCGCAAGATCTCGCTCCACATATCCTCCCGGTACACCAGAATCTCACCCATCAATTTCCCAAAACAGCCGGCGGGTAAGTCCGGATTGTCACAGCCGGACTTTTCCAGCGCCCGCAATTCTTTCAGACAGGTTTCTATCGCCTGGCATTGACGGGGATACCGGCTTTGAATTTCCGGCAGGCTTTTTGTAAATACCTTTGCCATCACTTTGGATGTAATTTTGCCCTCGTCTTCATAATCATCCATACAGTTATAGTACGCCAGCGCCACATTCATATCTGCGCCGTAGCGGATGTAGGCATTGTCCACCCAGGGTCGCTTGGCGACAGGGTGCAGCCTGCAGGCTTTATTGCCGGAAAGCTCCTCCGGCTCGTAAAGGCTCATTAACAGCAACGCCAGGAACGCCATATCATAGCTCAAACCCAGCCGGGCGGTATTTGACGCCTGTTCCCGGATTGCTCTGCAAATACCGCAGTATACCGCGCCGTAGCGTTTTTGCTGCATTTTTGAAAGCTCCGGCATATTTGCCATCACATATCCAAACAAAGCGTTCCCTCCTTTTGTATAGAGTAGCACACATCTGTGAACAAGACATGAAAATTCCAAAACTTTACAATTTATTCAGTATTTTCCCGGGTCAGCCAATGATTCAGCGCGCCGCCGTAAAACACAAGGCAGATGCAGATATACAGCCAAAGCATGCTTAATGCTACGGCGTACACCGAGCCGTAAATATTGGAAAGCGCAGCAAAACGCTCCACATAAATTGAGTACAAGTTGGAAAAAATCAGCCAGCCGCTGGATGCAAAAAGCGCGCCGGGCAAAGAGTCCATAAACTTGTTGCGTTTGTTGGGAATCACCATGAATATAGCGGTAAACAGCGCTGTCTGTACCCCCAGCAACAGGAAAAACCGAAAATCCACAATGCCTTCCAAAACACTGAATATGGGACTTTGTTCAATGGGAATCCACTGCAGGACAGACGCGCCAAACACGTGCAGCACCAACGTCAGAAGCAGCACCAGCAAGAAAAAAATCGTGTAAACCACACTCATAAACCGGGTGCGAAAGTACCCCCGGTTTTCCCGGGTGCAATAAATAAAATTCAGTCCCGTGTGCAAACCTTGCATGCCCCGGCTTGCAGACCAAAGAGCTGTCAAAGCAGACACCGACACCACTGTACCGGTGGTACTCTGATAGGTGCTGACGATCAGCTTTTTTGCTGCCGGGAGCAGCGCTTCCGGGATCACGCCTTGCAGCATCTCAATCAGGTTATGGACCTCCAGACCTGTATAACGAATCAAGCTCATCAGAAGTACCAGCGTTGGAAACAGCGCCAGCACAATAAAAAAGCAGGCATGGGATGCATAAAGGGGAATACGCAACTGGGCAATATAGCGCACTGCATGTACCGCTTTGCCTATGATTCCGCCCTTTGGGTACTCTTTCATCCCATTTCCTCCTTTTTCGACAAAATTGGGCAGGCGCACCACGTTCAACTGCGGTGCGCCCAAATAACCTCTTTATTCTGCAGAAATCAAGTAGTAATATACCGGCTGTCCGCCACGGAGCAAATTCACATCTGCATCTGCGCAGATTTCCTGGAACAGGTCTGCCGCCTTTTGGGCATGCTTTTCCTGAATATCCTCACCGTAGTAGATGGTGATATAGTCCTTTCCTGCATCCCGGACCTTTTCCGCCAAGGCGCGCAGCAGCACCTTAATGTCCTTGCTGGTGCCAAAGAGCGCGCTGCCGTAGATGGCCAGATAGTCGCCTTCTTTAATATCGTGGCCGTCAAAATCAGAGTTTCGGGCGGCATAGGTGATCTGCATGGTATCTACCGTAGCCAATGCCTCGGTCAAAGCTTCGGTGTTCTCCTGCTCCGTACCGTCGGGATTAAAGCTGAGCATTGCAGTAATGCCCTGGGGAACGGTCTTGGAGGGAATAACCACCACATGCTTGGGGGTAAGCGCATCCACCTGCTCTGCCGCCATAATGATGTTCTTATTGTTGGGCAGCACATATACAGTTTCTGCAGGCACTTTGTTAACCGCCTCCAGAATGTCCTGGGTACTGGGGTTCATGGTCTGGCCGCCGGATATGATACCGTCTACTCCCAGATTCATAAACACATCCGCAAGGCCGTCACCGGCGCAGACAGACACCACACCGAAGGTCTTTTCCGGCTCGGCAATCTTCGGTGCCAGCTCCTGCTCGCTCATCACCTTTTCTGTGTGCTGCAGGCGCATATTTTCAATTTTTACAGTGACAAAAGACCCGTAATCAATGGCTTCATGGAGCGCCTTACCGGGGTCGTTGGTATGCACGTGGACCTTGATAATCTCCTCATCGTCCACCAATACCAAGCTGTCGCCCAGACTATCCAGAAATGCCCGCAGCTGCTCCGGATCTTTGTCGTTTTCCCGGTTGATAATAAACTCGGTACAATAGGTAAAGGTGATGTTGTCTGTATCGAAGTCAGCGAAATCTGCCTGTGCCTTACTTTCATCCACATCCATACCTTCGGGAACTACGATGTCCTCACCCTGCAAAGAGCTGAGCATCGCCTCCAGCACAAACAACCAGCCCTTACCGCCGGCGTCTACAACTCCCGCCTTCTTCAAAACAGGGTTCTGGTTGACGGTGTTGGCCAGCGCCACCTTTGCTTCTTCAATGGCGGCGGCATGGACAAACTCAACATAGTTGTTCTCCTGGGCGGCCTTCAGGGCAGCAGCGGCTGCCAAGCGGGAAACAGTCAGAATCGTGCCCTCGGCAGGCTTCATAACTGCCTTGTAAGCTGCGTCCACACCGGACTGCAAAGCCTCTGCCCAAGTAGTGCCGTCACAATCGTCAACACCCTTGAGCCGCTTGGAAATACCCCGGAACAGCAAAGACAAAATAACACCGGAGTTACCTCTGGCGCCCCGCAGCATCGCGGAAGCGGCAACAGAAGCTGCTTTTTCCAGCGTGGGGTCCTCTGCCTTGCGTAAATCCGCAGCAGCGGTATTAATCGTCATGGACATATTGGTGCCGGTATCGCCATCCGGCACCGGGAATACATTCAAGTCATTGAGCTGCTGTTTGTGGATCTCTACGGAAGCAGCCGCGCTGATTGCCATTCGGCGAAAATCAGCGCCGTTAATTGTCTGTCTCAATCGTAACCTCCAAATTACCCACGAATCAATCGTTCATGGAGTCTATATACACGTTAACATCACGAACCTGGGTGCCGGTGCACTTGTTCACTACATAGCGCACTTCAGAAATAATGGATGCTCCCACAGCCCCCAAATTCACGCCGTTATCCACAATAATATGCAGATCAATGGAAATAGAGTCGTCTTCGTGGAACTCCACCTTAACGCCTTTTGCCATGGATTCCTTGCGCAGCAGGTGGTAAACACCGTCGCTGACAGACCGGGCAGCCATGCCCTTAACGCCGAAGCAATTGCTTGCAGCAGTGCCGGCAATGTCCGTGTATACACTGGTGCTGACATTCACAGAGCCATTTTCATTGCTATGATTAATCATAAATCAGTACCTCCTTACATTTTGCAGTCATTACACCATGCTTGCTTCCCAGCAATCCGGCGCAGCAAGGCCCATCATCTTCACGACAGTGGGCGCCACATTGGCAAGACCGTATTCGCCGGGGATTACTTTCCAGTCATTGTCCTTATCGTAAATGATAAAGGGAACAGGGTTCAGAGAGTGGGCAGTTCTGACAGAAGTCTTGCCCTTCTTAGTTTCGGTCATCTGGTCGGCATTGCCATGGTCAGCGGTGATGAGTACCGTGTAGCCGTATTGATCTGCCGCATCCAGAATTGCTTTTAAGCCGCTGTCCACACACTCCATGGCGTAAACAACCGCTTCCATCACGCCGGTATGACCCACCATATCGCCGTTGGGGAAGTTACAACGCAGGAACCGGAACTTTTTAGATGCCATTGCCTCAACCATTGCCTCGGTGATCTCCTTGGACTTCATAGCAGGGGCCTGCTCAAAGGGGATCACATCGGAGGGGATCTCCATATACTCTTCCAGCTCCTCACTTACCTTCCCGGAACGGTTGCCGTTCCAGAAGTAAGTAACGTGGCCGTATTTTTGGGTTTCGGATACGGCGAACTCCCGGACACCCGCCTTGCACAGCACCTCGGTCAAGGTGTTGGAAATCACCGGCGGCTGCACCAGATAATTTTCCGGGATATTCAAATCACCGTCGTACTGGAGCATACCGGCAAACTTTACACCGGTGTAATCGCCACGGTCAAATTTATCGAAATCTTTCCGGTCAAATGCCAGGGAAATTTCCTGGGCCCGGTCGCCACGAAAGTTAAACAGAATCACGCTGTCGCCGTTTGCGATCTTGGCAACAGGCGCGCCATCTCTTGCCACCACAAAGGCAGGCAAATCCTGGTCGATGCAGCCGGTTTCTGCCCGATAAGTTTCAATGGCTTCCTTGGCAGATGCAAACATTCTGCCCTGACCCTGCACATGGGTACGCCAGCCAGCCTCCACCATACCCCAGTTGGCTTCATAACGGTCCATTGTTACCTGCATTCTACCGCCGCCGGAAGCAATGGCATAATCGCAGCCGTCAGTGTTCAGCTGGGTCAAAACACTTTCCAGCTGCTCCACATATTCCAGCGCAGAGGTAGCCGGTACGTCACGTCCGTCCAGCAGGATGTGGCAGTACGCCTTCTTTACGCCCTCTTTCTTTGCCTGATGCAGCAGGGCAATGAGGTGAGAAATATTGGAGTGGACATTGCCATCAGACAAAAGGCCCAAAAAGTGCATTGCCTTGCCGTTCTTTGCGTTGGCAACCAGGTCCTGCCAAACATTGGACGCAAACAGCGCGCCGTTTTCAATAGACTCGCCAACCAGCTTTGCGCCCTGAGAGTAAACCTGACCGCAGCCGAGGGCATTGTGACCAACCTCGGAGTTACCCATATCCTCATCAGAGGGCAGTCCGACAGCAGTGCCGTGGGCCTTCAGGTAAGTATGGGGGCAGTTTTGAAGTAAGCTATCCAAAGTGGGGGTCTTTGCAACCACAACAGCATCGCCGCTGCCGCCGTCGCCCTTGCCTACACCGTCCATTACAACTAAAACAATGGGTTTTTCCATAATATCCTCCAACAAAAGTGCATTTTATGAGTCATACTATTTTACATCATTTTCGTCAAACTTACAACTGTTTTTTGAATTTTTTTGTAACCATACAAAAACTCCCGGAGAAATGACTTTCTCCGGGAGACGAAACATCCTCTTGTTGTACGCATGTATGCTCTGGAGAATTAAGAATTAAGAATAAAAAAGCAAGAATCGACGGTTTGCCAACGCCGAGCCTATGCAAAACGGTCAGCTCTGCTGATATATTTTTTAATTCTTCATTACTGATTTTTAATTTACAGTGCCTTGGGCCCGTAAAAACAGCTCGCCGATGCGGCGGCGCATTGCCTCCGCTTCCGGGGAGTCCGCACTGCCTTCATGGTCAATCCACTTCGCCGATGCCTGCTGGGCCTGCTTCAGCGTCTGCAGATCGCAGCTTAAGGAAGCCGCCCGGAACACCGGAAGACCGGATTGCCGGGAGCCGAAGAAGTCGCCGGGACCACGAAGTTTCAGATCTTCTTCTGCAATCTGGAAACCGTCGGTGGTCTTGCACAAGGCTTTCAACCGGGAAAGGGTCTGGGTATTTTTATTCCGGCTGGTCAAAATGCAGTAGCTTTTGGCGCTGCCTCTGCCCACTCTGCCTCGCAGCTGGTGCAGCTGGGAAAGGCCGAACCGGTCTGCATCCTCGATCACCATCAAGGTAGCATTGGGTACATCCACGCCCACCTCGATAACAGTGGTCGCCACCAGAACATCTGCCTCCTGCCGGGCAAACGCGCCCATAACCGCTTCCTTTTCGCTGCCCTTCATCTGGCCGTGGAGCAGCGCCACCCGCAAATCGGGAAAAACCGTCTGCTGCAAGGTTTCTGCCCAGACAGTTGCTGCTTTTAAGTCCAGATCGCCGTTTTCCTCCACCGCAGGACAGACCACAAAGCACTGATGCCCCTCGGCAACCTGCTTGCGGATAAAGGCATTGATCCTCGCCCGGTAGCTTTCATCTACCAGAAAGGTGTCCGTCTGCTGCCGCCCGGGGGGCAGCTCATCCAGAATGGATACCTCCAGATCGCCGTACATAAGTAGTGCCAGTGTTCTGGGAATCGGGGTTGCGGACATCACCAGCATATGAGGGTCTTTGCCTTTTCCCAGCAACGCCGCCCGCTGACCTACGCCAAACCGGTGCTGCTCGTCAGCAACCACAAGACCCAGATTTTGGAATACGGTGCTGTCCGACACCAGCGCGTGGGTGCCGATAACCAGATCGATCTGTCCGTCGGCAACGGCCTGCCGGGTATCTTTCTTTTGCTTTTGGGTCATAGAGCCGGTAAGCAGACAGGTGCGCACACCCAAAGGCGACAACAGCTTATTCAAGGACTGATGATGCTGCTCGGCAAGAATTTCCGTAGGGGCCATCAGCGCCGCCTGCCGGTTATTCTTGATGGCAAGATACGCCGCCGCAGCTGCTACCATGGTCTTGCCGCTGCCCACATCACCCTGGACAAGACGGTTCATCGGCTTGCCACTGCCAAGGTCTTTGGCAATCTCCTCAATAGCGCGGCTTTGCGCTACCGTGAGGGTAAATGGCAAGGCGTTATAAAAGCTGCTTAAATTCAAGTCCTTACAGGCATCTACCGACTTGCCCGCCCGGGCGGCCCGCATCAGGGCAAGACCTGCAGAGAATACAAAAAACTCCTCAAATACCAACCGTTTCTTGGCAAGCTGCGCTTCTTCCATAGACGCCGGCTCGTGAATGGCATAGTAGGCCCGTTCCGCGGGCAAAATACCGAACTGCTGCCGGACAAACTCCGGTAACACCTCTGCGGGTACATCGCAAATAGCCAGCGCCTGCTTTACCGCCTTCAAAACCGATGCGTTGGAAAGACCGGCTGTCAGCGGATAAATGGGAAGTACCCGCCGGGTAAGAATCGGCTCGCTGTCCAGCTCCTCAAACACCGGAGAGGTCATGTTATAGCCGATAAAATCTCCGGACACCGCGCCATAGAAAATGTATTCCTTGCCGTATTGGAGCTTGTCCGTGGTAAATTTCTGATTAAAGAAGGTAAGGGTCAGCCGTCCGGTATAGTCCGCCACCTGCACCTTGGTAATATCCAATCCTTTGCGAATATGGGAGGTCCTGGGAGCGGACATCACCATCGCCTTAAAGCAGGCAGGCACATCCGGCTCCAGCTTTTCAATGGTTACGATCTTCGTCCGGTCCTCATACGCTCTGGGAAAATGACAGATCAGGTCCTCCAAAGTGCGGATATTCAGCTGGTTAAATTGCTTGGCTTTTGTCGGGCCTACGCCCTTTAATATGGTAATGGGATCTGTCAGCTTTGCCATATCCGCACCTCCTTTTCCTTAATTATAACATAAAAAACAAAAAAGAAAATGAAAATTTCATTCGCCCGGCAATTATAAACAGCGAGAGATTTTGCCCTAAGAGAAAGAACGGAGCCGACGCATACAATGCATCGATTGTCTCTCACGGAGGGGAGATTTTTCAAGACAAATAAAAGGCCAAAAAGCCTATACTTTGTGTATGGCTATGGCCTTTTATGCAGTATTGGAAAATTTTACCCCGTGAGAGGGTATGAAAAAACGCCTTCCGACAAATTACGGAAGGCGATATTTTCAGAGAACTTAAGCCATCTTGCTCAGGCGCAGGGTCATGCTGCTCTTCTTGCGGGCAGCAGTATTCTTGTGGAGAATACCCTTGGTGACAGCCTTGTCGACGATCTGAATAGCAGCCTTGTAAGCAACCTCGGCAGCAGCCTTGTCGCCGCTGTCCAAAGCAGCCTCGTACTTCTTAATGACGGTCTTCATCTCGGACTTGTCGGCCTTGTTCTTCTCATAAGCGATCTTAGAACGGATGACATCCTTCTTAGAGGACTTAATGTTGGGCATAGTTACACCTCCTCGTCTAGCTTTCTTTTTTACGCAGTTATTAATTATAGCGTGGCTTGTCCATAAAATCAATACTTTTTTTAAAAATTTCTTTTTTAAACGCGTTACAGATAAAATTTCTTTTGTCAAGTCCAAATTTTTATCTGTTTTTTACCATTTGGCAACATGCTAAATGGCGAAAAAGTGAGAAGTATGTCACACCCTGTCGAAAAAACTTATGTAAACTAAAAATGTATACCGGATAAAAACCCCCTGTGAAAAAGCTCTGTGGATAAGTCTGTGGATAATGTGGAAAACTTTTGCTTTTCAACAGCTATTTTCCGGATTTGTCCACAGATCCACCCTGTCTTGCAATGCATATTCCACTGCATATACGGGTTAAAAATTCGTAATTTTTCGTGTTATGTTTCCGGTAAACTCCCTGGGTTTTTTTCAGCATTTTCATCGAAAAAGTTAGCATTTTACCCAAGCGGCACTTTTTTTATCCCTTTATGACGCCTTCCTTTCCTGAAAATTTTGTGCGTTTTTCACAAAAACTGCAATTGTATGATTTTAGGTCTTACGGAAATAATGAACCTATCATCCATTTTCAGGAGGACCACAATGCAGGGAAAAGTAGAGATCTGCGGTGTGAACACCGCCCGGTTGAAGGTTTTATCCCAAACGGAGACGGAGATGCTGCTCCGTCGGGCAAAGGAAGGAGACGAAAGCGCCCGGCAAAAACTCATTGAAGGCAACCTTCGTCTTGTACTCAGTGTGATTCAGCGTTTTGACAAACGGGGAGAGTCCCCGGACGATCTGTTTCAGGTGGGATGCATCGGTCTGATCAAGGCTATCGCCAATTTTGACCCCACCAAACAGGTAAAATTTTCCACTTACGGCGTGCCGATGATTGCCGGAGAAGTGCGGCGCTACCTGCGGGATAATTCCGCCATCCGGGTTTCCCGATCTATCCGGGATATTGCCTACCGGGTTTTGCAGTGCAAGGAAACGTTGCTGATCCGTCTGGGCAGAGAGCCTACCCTGGAGGAAATTTCCAGGGAGCTGGATCTGCCCCTGGAGGATGTAAGTGAGGCGCTGGATGCCGTATGCGCCCCCTTAAGTCTTTATGACCCGGTATATGCCGACGGCGGCGATCCCCTTACGGTGATGGACCAGGTGCACGATACCAAGAACACTGAAGCAAACTGGATGGAGCGCATCGCCCTGCGCAGCGCTTTTCAGGCTTTAGGCAGCCGGGAAAAGCAGATTCTCAATTTGCGCTTTGTTGGCGGGAAGACCCAAATGGAAGTAGCCGGTCTGGTAGGCATTTCCCAAGCCCAAGTCTCCCGGCTGGAAAAAAGCGCCCTTGGCACAATCCGCAAAAGCATCAGCTGACGCATAACCGCCCTCTGGAACGCATAGCATATACAAATACTGCTTTTTTGGGGGTTGGCTATGACAAAATTTACAGACCTGCACTGCAAGGAAGTCATTTGCGTATGCGATGGACGTCGGCTTGGCTTTGTGTCTGACGCCCGGATCGAGCTGCCGGAAGGAAAAATTACTGCCATTATCGTTCCGGGCCCCTGCCGGCATTTTGGTCTGTGGGGACACCGGGACGATTTTCTCATTCCCTGGAATTGTATTTGCCGCATCGGTCCGGATATTGTGCTGGTGGACGTAAAACCGGAGGAATGTCGTATGCCCCGGTCAAAATTTTCTTTTCCTGTGTGAAAAAGACAAAATTTTTCGAATTTTTTGCAAAAAAACCCTTGCATTTGTAGGTTGTTTCCTATATAATGAATCGGCACGGGATTTTCCCGTAGTAATCTACACCACACACTCGGTGATCGTACCCCCTCGTGTTCCTTTTGGAACGGGCAGTACGAGATGATCGGGGTGGAGGAAAAACAAAAGGAGAAACCAAAAATGAGCGTTGTATCTATGAAACAACTGCTGGAGGCCGGCGTACACTTCGGTCACCAGACCCGCCGCTGGAACCCCAAGATGGCTACCTACATCTACACGGAGCGCAATGGTATCTACATCATTGACCTGCAGAAGACCGTGAAGAAGCTGGAAGAAGCCTACAACTTCATTCGTGAAGCTTCCGCTAACGGCGGCAATATCCTGTTTGTCGGCACCAAGAAGCAGGCACAGGATGCTATCAAGGAAGAAGCTGCTCGCTGCGGTGGCTACTATGTCAATGCCCGCTGGCTGGGCGGCATGCTGACCAACTTCCGCACCATGCGTACCCGTATCGACCGTCTGGCACAGCTGCGCAAGATGGAAGCTGACGGCACTTTCGCTATGCTGCCCAAGAAGGAAGTTATCAAGCATCAGGGCGAGATTGAAAAGCTGGAGAAGTATCTGGGCGGCGTTAAGGAAATGAAGAAGATCCCCGCTTGCCTGTTCATCGTTGACCCCCGCAAGGAGCGTAATGCCATTGCTGAGGCCCGCAAGCTGAACATCCCCATCGTTGCAATCGTTGACACCAACTGCGATCCCGATGAGATCGATTACGTCATCCCCGGCAACGACGACGCTATCCGCGCCATCCGTCTGATTGCCGCCGCTATGGCAAACGCTGTAATCGAAGGCCGTCAGGGCGAGGATGCTGTTGCTGAAATCGCAGCAGCTGCTGAAGAAGCACCCGCAACCGAAGAAGCACCCGCTGCTGAGTAATGAAAACCAATTATGGCACCCGTTCGCGGGTGCCATCTGCAAAAGATTAAAGGAGGAAATAAAAATGGCATTTACTGCTCTGGATGTTAAGAAACTTCGTGAAATGACCAACGTTGGCATGATGGACTGCAAAGCTGCCCTGGCTGCCACCGATGGCGATATGGACAAGGCTTTGGACTGGCTCCGTGAAAAGGGTCTGGCCAAGGCCGCCAAGAAGGCTGACCGCATTGCCGCTGAGGGCGTTGCTTACGCCACCGTGGTAAACGGCGTGGGTGTCGTGATTGAGGTGAACTCCGAG